>NZ_JBFBBK010000095.1:0-14064 GCF_040682635.1 Streptomyces sp. NPDC051133 | reverse complement strand
GTCTTGTCGGTGCGGGCGGTGAAGACGCGCTGCCAGATGTCCTGGCCGATCAGCAGACCACGATCCTGCGGCTGCTGACCGAGCGGCGGGACGACCTAGTCCAGGAACGCACCCGCGTCCTCAACCGACTCCACGCCGTCCTGCGCGATCTCCTGCCCGGCGGAGCACCCACCGGCCTGTCGGCCGACAAGGCCGCCGCCTTGATGAAGGGCATCCGGCCGATCACGGCCACCGACAACTGCCGCCGGGACATAGCCCGTGACCTGCTGGCCGACCTGCGCAGACTGAACCGCCAGGTTAAGAACAACGAAGCCGAAATGCGCGAGGCCATCGCTGCGACCCGCACCACGCTGACCACCCTGCCGGGCCTCGGCACCGTGCTCGCCGCGAAGGTCCTCGGGCATATCAGGGACATCAACCGCTTCCCCACCGAACATCACTTCGCCAGCTACACCGGCAGCGCACCCCTGGACGCCTCCAGCGGCAACAACGTCCGCCACCGGCTCAACACCGGCGGAAACCGCGCGCTCAACTCGGTCCTGCACACAATCGCCGTCTGCCAGATCCGCGACGGCGGGCGCGGGCAGGACTACTACCTCCGCAAGATCGCTGAGGGGAAGACGCCTTCGGAGGCTCGCCGGGCCCTCAAGCGACGGCTGTCCAACGTGGTCTACCGAATCATGAAACGAGACCAACGGACCCGCCTCGCCCATGCCGCTTGACACACAGAGGCGCTATAAGGTCACAAACGCCCGTCCGGCCAGTAGTGAGCGCTCCGGCATCCTCACCCTGTTCCCTGCTCCAGCTCCCTGGCAGGTCCGCTGCCCCAGAACCGTGGGCCCGGTCTAGGAGCCGACGGCCAGGCCCTCGTTGTCCCGGTGCCCGGCATGTGCCGTCGCGGTAGCCACAACGAGTTTCTCCTCCAGCTGCCCACGGAACGTCACCGCACCGCACGCGGCCTTGTCGGAGCTCGGCGAGGCCGACGAGATGTCGACGGGTCCGTCGTCCTCGCGCCGTTGCGGCATGCAGACCAGCGTCTGAAGGCGGCCGTTCGGCAGCGGGTTTCTCACTTCTTTACTCAAGCCATGCGCTGTTGTAGGAGTGTCGATGTGGGCCGCTCACCGCACCACCAGCAAGACCCGGTTCGGAGAAAGGTGCCGCAGGGCGCAGGGAGCTGCTGCGAGCTACCGACCCGTGGGGCCCTGGCGATGAGGAACGTAAGCCCAGTACGGCGTCGGGCGTTCGCGTCGTTCGACCTCGCCGTCCCGGACCTGGTCACAACCTGCGCCGGCGTAGGAAACGGAGCACGACTTCATGGCACGTATCAACCAAGAAACCCGGACTCGCAACGAGCATGACGTGCGTGCGGCGATGGAACGCCTGCTCGACGGAGACGTGCCACCAGGCCATACCCCCGGCCTCAAGGCCCTCGCACAGATGGCTGGAGTGCCGCGCAGCAGCTTCTACTCCGTCAAGAACCGCGACGGCACGAGACGGCGCGGGCCCTACCAGCATCTGGCGGAAGAATTCGATCGGCGTCTTCACCGGACCCGGACGGAGCCCGCTGCCAAGGGCAGACAGACTGAGCGGCTCAAAGTCTTCGTCGATGCGCTCTCGAGGCGTCTCGCACAGTGCGAGGCAGAGCTGGCTGAACTCAGAGAGTTCAAACAGGTCGCGCTGTCCCGGATCATCACCCAGCACCTTGAGATCCAGCGCTTGCGTGAGCACATCACTAGGCCGCAGTCGGCCCTAACCGCCAGCGACGGCACCGGCCGCCCCTCCCTGACGCAGTGACCGCCCAGTGGCCCAAATCGCCGCCGCCCTGTCACGACTGCTGCCGCAGTAGGTTCCGTCAAGCGGGAGTACCTGCATGCCCGCAACGACCTGACGACGCGACCTACGCGTCGGTCGGCCACCGGAGCGAGCGCCGATATCCGGGACATCGCCCAGCATCTCGCACGCCCGAGGACACGACAACCCAAGAAGAAGCTCCGGTGCCCTCAGGCAGAACCCCACCGTCGGCTTCCGATCGTGATCGCTGCCACGGCGGCGGAGCGCCTTCGTACCGGGAAACCCTGCTCGCCGTAGATGGCCAGCCGCTGAGTCCTCACGGCGCGTGCTGCCAGGAAGGCTTCGGCCGGCATAAAGCGACGTCGGCCCGGGCCTGGGCGCGCTCGCCCAGGTCAAGGGCGGCATCGCCGGGTCGAGTAAGTGTCCGGATCGGTGGGCTTCGGCCGTCATAGAGGTCGTTTTTCAGCCGAGCTTGTGCCGCATCCACTCACTAGGTCCAGACAAATCCCGTGGCCCGCACCCTTCACGGCTACGAGCCGGGCACCCAAGACCGACCTGATGAACCCGCCGGACAGGAAGAGCCCCGCGGCAAACCGAACTGCCTGTAAGTAACACAGTCGATGGATTACGACCCGGAAAGTGGCGTGAAACCGACGGCGCTACACGTTCGATCTATATGTTTGATGTGCAAAGCTCAAACGCATGGAGTTCCAATGAGTGAACGTTCGTCTTTAGCGCCCTCCCATCCATAAGGGCGCGGTCTCCGTGTCCGGCACCAGTCTGCGACATGTTGAGCACGCATTACAGACTCACATGTGCCTCGGGCAACCGATTGGCCCCAGTGGGGCCGGCAGGGCTCGAATCCCACAGGCCGGCCACTAAACGACGCGTCTCGCGTGCAATGCTCCGAGGCTCACCCGGTACCGTCGCTCATCTATATTCCGCAGGGCCCTACCTCAACTTCCCATGGATCAGCAGCGCCTGCATCCAATTACTCATTAGGTTCCTTGCATGATAGTTCGCAAGACGGCTGTGGCCGGAGCTTTTCAATTCACCTCCAGCGTGTACCCAGACCCACGTGGATCGTTTACCGCACCATTTCAAGAAGCCGAGTTCAACAGAGTCGTCCAGGAGCCCTTCAGAGTAGCTCAGCTCAACTGCAGTCGATCTGCGCAAGGAGTCCTCAGAGGGCTGCATTACTGTAAGACCCCATCGCCGGGGCAAAGGAAGTATGTCTACTGCGCGAACGGCCGCGCCCTCGACGTCATCGTCGATACACGCGAGGGCTCCCCGACATTCGGTAAATGGGATGCCGTAGAAGTCGGTCCGCATTCCTCTCAATCCGTCTACTTCCCCGCCGGTGTTGCGCATGGCTTCCTGGCCCTCGAGAGCAATACTCTGATGGTCTATATGGTGTCGACTCCATACGAACCAGAACACGAATTCGCCATTGATCCGCTGGACCCGCAGCTCGCCCTTCCGTGGCCGAAGCATCTGAGCCTGATCAGGTCGGAGCGTGACGTCACCGCACCGACTCTCCACGAGGCGGCGGCGCAGGGGCTACTCCCACACTTCGGCGATTACTCGCGATGAGCGAAGCATAAGCACCCCTATCGCACCCCACGACCCTTCGTCGGCGGGGCTATCCACGCCACGTGAAAGGCCTGTCACCATAAAAGGCATCATCTTGGCCGGAGGGCGCGGTACGAGACTTTACCCGCTCACACGGTCGCTTTCCAAGCAGCTCCTGCCCGTCTATAACAAGCCGATGATCTACTATCCGCTGTCGGTGCTCATGCTGTCCGGCATCCAGGATATACTCATCATATCCTCACCGGAACACGTTCGCCTATTCGAGGGCCTACTCGGCGATGGCAAATCACTCGGCATAACGCTCAACTATGCCGAACAGTCCTCTCCCAGAGGCATCGCCGAGGCTTTGATCATCGGTGAGGACTACGTCGATGGCGACGGTGTTGCGCTCATACTCGGCGACAACATATTCCACGGATCGCATCTATCGGAGCTGCTGCAGAAGGAAACCAGAAACGTCGACGGCTGCGTCCTGTTCGGCTACCCAGTTGTAGATCCAGAACGTTACGGCGTCGGCGAAGTCGACACCTGCGGCCGTCTAGTAAGCATCGAAGAGAAGCCTCTCCATCCTCGATCCAACATGGCAATAACGGGCCTGTACTTTTACGCCGGCGATGTAGTGGACATCGCGAAGGGAATACGTCCCTCGATGCGCGGCGAGCTTGAGATCACCGACATCAACAAAGTCTACCTCGACCAGGGACGTGCCAGACTGGTCGATTTGGGCCGCGGATCCGCCTGGATGGACACGGGTACTCATCACTCGCTTATGAATGCCGCGCAATACATTCAAGTCCTGGAAGAGCGCCAAGGACTGCGTATCGCATGCCTGGAAGAGATAGCGCTCAGGATGGGCTATATAACAGAGGACATCTGCCATCAGATCGGTTCTGAAATGAGCCAGTCTGATTACGGGAAGTACCTGATGTCCCTGTCGTCGCCAAGACTGGGAGGAACCCCTTGAAGATCCTCGTTACAGGGGGAGCCGGCTTCATCGGCTCCAACTTTGTCAGGCGTCTCCTTGAAGGAGCCTACGAGGAGCTCGCAGGCGCATCCGTTGCCGTCCTCGACAAGTTCACCTATGCGGGCCGTATCGAGAACCTTGAACCCGTCCTGGATAACCCGCTTCTGTCTATAATACATGGCGACATCTGCGATGCCCCCACCGTTCGACAGGCCATTTCCGGATCTGACCTCGTCGTTCACTTTGCTGCGGAGAGTCACGTAGACCGATCCATCGCCAGTGCAAGTGCTTTTGTCGATACCAACGTTCGCGGGACATACCTGCTCCTGGCGGCTGCACTGGAGTACAAGGTCGGCAGGTTCATCCACGTGTCGACGGACGAGGTGTACGGGTCGATCAACCACGGTGCATTCACTGAGTCTTCGCCACTCCGCCCTAACTCTCCATACGCAGCATCGAAGACATCATCTGATCTTTTTGCCCTGGCATTTCACAGAACCCATGGGCTCCCCGTGTGCGTGACCCGCTGCTCGAATAACTATGGCCCGTACCAGTTTCCAGAAAAGGCCATCCCGCGGTTTATCACTGCAATCCTGTCTGGTTCCGACATCCCGCTGTACGGGGACGGACTTCACCGACGCGACTGGCTGCACGTAGACGATCACTGCCGCGGGCTCGCGCTCGTATCGACCCGGGGAAGAGACGGTCACGTCTACAACATCGGAGGCGGAAAAGAACTGGCCAATATCGACCTGGCCCGACGGGTTTTGAAGCTCCTGGGAGCCGACACAAGCCGAATCGATTGGATAGCAGATCGCAAGGCGCACGATCGGCGTTATTGCGTTGACATATCCAAGATCTCGGACGACCTGGGCTACGCACCACATGTGAGTTTCGATGAGGGGCTCGAGGACACGGTGCGCTGGTACTCCGAACACCCTCAGTGGTGGCAGTCGCTCACTCTCAGCTAAGGATGTAGATGTCCACTCCACCGCTGGCTCAGAGAGTCATGAAATCAGCCAGGACTTTTCAGACCACGGTATCATCCCTGCCGTCGTTCTCGCGATGGTGGTCTGAATGCGCAGAGGCCGAAAAGTCTACGGTGTCGAGGATTCCCTTCTCGGCCCTGAAGAACTGGGCGTTCGAAGATGATTCAGGAAATCTTGTCCACCGGACTGGGCGGTTCTTCTCCATTCAAGGCCTGAACGCGACCAGGAATTCTGCCCCAACGGCGAGCTGGCGCCAACCCATCATTCATCAGCCTGAGGTGGGGATTCTCGGAATAATCACCAAGGAGTTCGATGGGGTTCTACATTTCCTGATGCAGTCCAAAATGGAGCCGGGAAATTCGAACCGGCTCCAGCTGTCGCCCACGGTACAGGCAACCCTCAGTAACTACAGCGGCGTGCACGGGGGCAGACCGGTCGCGTACCTTGACTACTTCACGGGTGAGAGTCACCGGGTAATCGCTGATTCCTGCCATTCAGAGCAGGGGGCATGGTTCTATCGTAAGCGGAACAGAAACATCATCGTCGAAGTCTCAGACGATGTGGAGCTCCAAGGCGGGTTCCATTGGCTCACACTCGGTCAGATCCACCGCTTGCTCGATGTTGAAAATCTGCTGAACACGGATGCGCGCAGCGTGCTGTCGTGCCTCCCTTTCCCGTTCCCTGATGCACCTGCCGCGGAAGGTGCAGGGACTTTGAGCACATGGCTCGCCGAGGCACGTGCTCGCCATGACCTCAGTACCGAGGACGTCGGACTGCGCGAGGTCGGGTGGACGGTAACGCCTGACCGTATCAAGCACCCCAGCGGAGCCTTCTTCGAGATCATCGCCGCAGACATACACAGCGTTGGCCGAGAGGTTGCTAGCTGGAGCCAGCCCCTGCTCCGACCGGTAGGAATGGGTCTCGCAGCATTCCTCGTCCGGTATGACGCGGACGGGATTCTTCACGTGTTGGCCAGAGCCCGAGAAGAAGCAGGAGCAGCCGACGGGCTGGAGATCGGCCCAACAGTACAGGGAATGCCCCGCAACTACGATTTCCTGCCGGCTGAAGCGAGACCACCGTATATGTCCTACGTGCTGTCAGCACCCGGCAAGAAGGTTCTGTTCGACAACGTCCTCTCCGAAGAGGGCGGCCGTTTTTACCACGCCCACACGCGGTACATGCTCGTTGTCGCGCAGGATGACACCTATGACTGTCCTCCGGACCACCAGTGGGTTTCAGCACAAGGACTCTCTGTATTTACGCAGCATGGTCGCCTCCTCAACTCTGAAGCTCGAACCCTGATTACTATCCTCCAGAAAATCGCCATCACTCTTGGTTCACATAATGACCTGTGAACCGATCAACCGGAAAGGCTGATCAATCAGCTATGCCGATGGAGCGGACGACGATAAGCGTTGGCGTCCTGGGGGTATCGTCCTTTGCCGTAAGGCGAATGATACCGGCTTTTCAGTCGAGCGGCCTGATCAAAGTAACCGCCATAGCCAGCCGAGATCCCGACAAGGCCCGGTCTGCTGCGCAAGATCTGTCTTGTGGTCGCGCTTTTGCTGATTACGACGAACTCATCGCATACTCCGAAATCGACGCGGTCTACATTCCACTGCCTAATTCCCTGCACTACGAATGGGCTCACAAGGCACTGCTGCTCGGCAAGCACGTCTTCGTGGAGAAACCGTTGGCTGTCTGCAGTGATCAAGCAAGAGATCTCTTCGCGCTAGCGGACAGTCGAGGATTGGTTCTGCGTGAAAATTTCGCGTTTGAACATCATCCGCGCCATCAGACGGCTAGGATCCTTCTCACGAGTGGTCGTATCGGAGAGATACGATCATTGAACAGCGCCTTCTGTATCCCGGCGCGCTCTGCGGACGACATCCGCTATCGGGCCCACCTAGCCGGCGGTTCCCTGAGAGACGTCGGTGTTTATCCACTGAGAGCCGCTCAGTTTTTCCTCGGGAGCACACTCAAAGTAGCGGGCTCCGTTCTGCGCATGGACCGCCGATCTGGAGTCGACGTATCAGGAAGCGCTCTTCTTTATACAGACAACGGTGTCACAGCTACCGTTGATTTCGGCTTCGAACATCACTACGGAGCCCATTACACTCTCTGGGGGTCTGCCGGGAAGATGTCCGGGCAACGAGCCTTTGCAATCGACCCTAGTGAGTCTCCGAGCTTGCTCGTCCACCGGTCTGATGGCTCAAAGACCATACCTCTGCCTCCCCAAGACCAATACGTAGGCAGTGCACAATCATTTGCCAGGGCCATTCACGCGTCACGCGTGCGCGGTGCCAGTTCGTACTTGCCATACAGCCCATGGGATGCTGCCAGTCTCAAGACGGCTGAGTTGGTGGACGATATCATCGCCACTGCTCAGATGGCCTGACGCGGAAAGCCAGCCACGGGAGCCGTCGAAAAGCGCCGGCGGAGCCTACACCAGCACGAGACATCATACTCACCATGACAAGATAGGTCATCGCATGAGTGACACCCGGTCTGAGAGCACCATGAGGACCATACCCGCCCTCCCTGGGGACAACCTAAACCTGGCAACGTTCATGGAGTTGTCAGGGACCCTCGGGGGCTACCACTACGTCAAACTTGTGATGGATGTCGAGGCGCGTGAACTCCATTTCATCGACAGCAGAGACAGTCTTCTCCATGTCGAATACGTGACCCAAAAGATCCTCGGAACTACTAGGAAGAATCTCGAGGATGAGCTCGACGCGATCAACGATTCGGTATACCGCGCCGCGGACAGACGCTTCTATCTAGGGTCTCTGTCTCTCGATGTGCGAAAGGCGCAAAAGCTCGAACAGGACCAGGTCTTTCTCATTTTTGAGACCGTCGAGGTCGACACCATGTCGGAAGACATGCTGAAAATCTTTTACCAGTGCGTACGATCATGCGTAGACCGTTCTGTAAAACTCTACCTCAAGCCGGCCAATCATCTCCAGGAGTCCTACTTCACCTGGATATCGCAGGAAGAGATTCCCCATGTGTTCGCTCACGCACTCCGCTCGTCATGTCTGTTCACCCCACTGAACCCAGGGTCTGCTTTCGGGCGAATAAGGGCATTTAATTCAGAAGATGAGTACCGTAAGGCTGAGCCGCTAAAATGGTACGACATCATCGTCATGCCGCGTGTCCCTGAGGACATTCCCCGGGTCAGCGGAATTATCAACGCCCGTCAAACCACACCGTTGTCTCATACCAACACCCTGGCGGCCAACTGGAAGATCCCCAATTGTGTCAGGGTCAACATCATGGATCACATCGGCGTGAATGACATGAATGGCCGGTGGGTGAGATACGGCGTGGACCCGGAATCAGAGGACCTCACTCTCGAGCCAGCAGAAGAGCCGGAGCATACAGCAGACGGTCCGCCTCAGCAGTTCCGAGTGACAGACTTTGCCGCCCCTGCAACGACCCCTACACCTATCGCAGAACTCTCCGAACTGCGGGCAAAAGACTCCCACCGCTACGGTGTAAAGGCAGCCAACCTCGGCGAACTACATCACGTTATCCAGAACGGCTCCGACCGTTGGTTCGGATTTTATCAAAGGCCGCGGCCGCCACGAGACAACCTGTTGCACTACCTGGCCCGCCAGCTGAACACCACAAAGCCGGCCGACGAATCCGCCCTTCAGGCCGCAGCTCGCCACCTCGTGCGCACACACGCCCACGTTCCTCGGGGCATTGCTCTTCCCTTCTCGCTCCTGCGCCGTTTCCTCGCCTCCTCTTCCACCGTTCAGCAAGTCATCGAACGACTCAAGGCTTGCCTTGAGACCGAGCAGTCGGATCTCGACCCGCTGTGCGCCGAACTCCAGCAGCTCATCGTTGCAACCCGTCTTCCTGAGGATATTCGCGACGAGATCGAGACGGCCCTCCTGAAACATTTTTCGGGCTCGGACAGTCTCGTTGTCCGCAGTTCTTCGAACGCCGAAGATCTCCCAGGGTTTTCTGCTGCCGGCCTGTACGAATCAGTGACCGGGGTTTGCGCCACCGAGGAAATATTTGCAAGCATCAAAGAAGTCTGGGCTTCGCTCGTGTCCTCTCGGAGTGTCCGGCTGCAACACCAGGCGGGCATCCCCCTGGACGACAGCTATATGGGCGTCATTGTTCAAGAGCAGGCCAACTACTCCGTAGGCGGCGTCATGGTTACCTGTAACCCACTTAACGGAAAGGATTTCCGCAACGTCTACATGAACATATCTCCCTCCGTCACTGATGTTGTCAGCGGTAAAAGCGTCCCGCTAGAGCATCTTTACAACACTGTCGAGGGAGGCAGCCGAACGCTGGCACTCGGCACCGCCGAGAGAGATCTGGAGGAGGCCGTAAGATGCCGAATGCAGAATTTGGCGATTATTGGTCGTCTTCTGCAGTCACATTTCTCGCCGGACTATGCTTTCGCTACTCCGGCTGACATTGAATGGGTGGCCGACGACGAGGTCTTCCACCTTCTTCAGATCAGGCCCTACCGGACCGTTGAGTGACATTCCACGGCAGTCAGCCGGCTTCAGCAGACGTGGTCGCTGCCACCGGACGGAGATGTGCCCCCTCCCTTCTCCAAGGGAGACGGCGGTGAACAAGATTCTTTACGTCTGCGTATGCGGCGGGGGCCCAGCGGCCCCTGCTCCGGCCCCGAAGTCCGCTGACACGGGGTGTGCACATGCCTCGGATTGCGGGGCGCGGCCGGATGCCGGACCACCACACGTCCACTGCGCGTACCGCGCAACCAATCCGGCGTGGAATGACCACAACCGTCGGCTGATCCAAGCAAGTCGCTCCCACCGACTTCCTCGCAAAGGCCGCACGCCGGCCATGGCCGTATCGCAGCTGCCTGTACGCCTCACCCAGCAAGCTGCCGTGCTCCTCGTCTGTGCCCTCCAACCCCTGAAAGACCTGCTGAAGAAAGAGGACATCCTGTGCGGTTGCTCTTCGCTGGCGCTCCGGCCGTGGGTCATCTGTACCCCATGGTTCCCCTGGCTGAGGCCTGCAGATCCCAAGGGCATCACGTTGGCTTCGCATCTATGGATGGAGGCGAGGTGGTGGCGAACTCAGGATTCGAATATGTGTCCCTGGCGCCAGGTGTGGACTGGCGCAGCGAGATCCGGGCCCTGGGAAAGAACGAGCGTCCGGAGCTCTTCAAGCGAGTAGCAGAAAGCAACGCGTCTGATCGGGAGGCATTCGCCGGTCTGGCAGGTCGTGTTAACAATCTCGTTGCAGGAGCCGTCGTTGACGCAGTGGCTCGATGGCGGCCCGACGTGATCATCTATGAGTACCTGTTCCCTGCTGCGCTCGTTGCGGCCGCTGTACTCAGCGTGCCCGCAGTCCAACACGATCTCAATTTTGTCCGCACACCAGCTCTGCGGGCCATCATGCTGCGCGAAATGATCGAATCGCTCGATCGCTACGGGATCGCCCGGCCCACTCCCGTAACCACGCTTGACATCGCTCCCCCAAGCATGGTGAAGGAAACGTACGGCTGGAACATGCGGCCAGTGCCCTACAACGGCCAGGCTGCGTTGCCCGACCTCCTCGCTGTCCCCACCGAACGCCCACGTGTCGCAGTGACGCTAGGGACGGTGCTTCCTTATCAGGGTGGGCCGACGAACATCGACCGCATCGTGGAAGCCGCCGCTGAGGTTGATGCGGAGTTCGTGTTGGCGCTCGGAGAGCGAGGAGTTCGAGCCCTGAGCAACACTCCGCCCAACGTGCGCATATTCGGCTGGCTGCCCTGGCGACAACTCCTTAACCGCTCCCAAGCAGCCATCCACCACGGAGGCAGCAGTTCTGCCTTGTGCACCCTGGACGCAGGGATTCCACAGATAGTCCTGCCTGCCGGATCAGACTGTTTCATCACGGCACATGCCGTACATGAGCGTGGTGCCGGGCTGGATGGAACCGTTCATCCCATCAGCCCGTCGCTCATCAAGCGGGTCCTGTCCGACACCAAGATGGCCACAGCTGCGCGACGTGTACGAACCGAAATCGAAGCCATGCCCACCCCAGGTGATATCGCATCAAGGTTGGCCGGACTCGCTGGCTAGCGCGGAGCTCCTTGATGTTGATCAGTTCCTGGTGCGCTCGTCGGGCCATCCCGTGCCGCAGATCGCGGCCTCGTGGTGAATCACTACGCACTGCGCGAACTCATGTCCGGTCACGCACGGGGGCCAGTGCCAGAAGCGGCGCGATGTGGTCGATCACCCGGTCCGCAGCCGACTCGGAGATCCCGAACAGAGGACCGAGCTGCCGCATCGTGAGGTTCGTCCGCCAGTACGCAGCCACCAGCAGTATGCGGTCCTCCAGTGACTGCGCCCAGGGCCGGCCAGCCTGGCTCGACGAACTCACCATCAGCACACTGGCAGCCCTGACCGGCATGGCCGGAGCCCTGCGAGAGGACCAGCACGCCGTCGTCCAGGACATCATCACCAGATACAACTCCGGGGTGAAAGAAGGGCGCATTACCGACCTTACCGACCTTAAGCTGCAGAAACGTAGCCGACCGCGAGGGCGTCCCACTGCTTCGCCACCGAGTCGTATTGATCGCCCACCTCCGCCGCCACTACGCAGTTTTGCCGACCACGTCACCGAGATGATCTCCGGCTACGAAAATCACTTGCCAGAGCCACGTTCGGGTCTACGCCGACACCTGGCGATGCGTGTGACGCACGAGATGATTTACCAGGCGTTATACGTCCAAGGCCGCGGAGAACTCCGCAGTGCACCTGAAGCTTTCTTTTGATCGCGGACACCTGGAGACTGGGACGTGAGGTTCCAGAGGAATTGGTGCCAGGTGGGTAAGCAAGAGCAACCGCAGCAGGCGGTACACGGAGGAGTTCAAACGGGACGCGGTCGCGCTCGTGCGCTCTCCGGGAAGACCGTCACCGAGGTGGCCCGTCAGCTCGGGGTCGGCGCCGGGGGACTGCGGAAGTGGGTCAAGCAGGATGCGATCGACCGCGGGCAGGGAGCGCCAGGAGAGCTGACGGGCGCCGAGCGTGAAGAGCTGCGCCGGCTGGCCGCCGGGCAGGCTGAGATGATTGAGGTACTGCGGAAAGCAGCGGTCTTGTTGGCGAAGGAGAGCGGCCGATGAGCGAGGCGTACGCGTTCATCGAGGCGGAGAAGACCACCCCGCCATGTTGCTCTGTTGTGCGGGCTGCTGAAGGTGGCTCGTTCCTTCTTCTACGTCCGGCTGGCCGGCGAGAAGGCGCGCTCGGCGAGGAAGGCCGCGGACGACGGCCTGGCGCACGAGATCACCGTGCTGCACCTCGCCTCTCGCGGCGCCTAGGGGGTGCCGCGGATCCATGCTGAGCAGCGCCGGCTCGGGCACCGGATCAACCGCAAGCGCATCGAGCGCGTCAAGCGCGAGCGCGGCATCGCCGGCGTGCCCCCTCGCAGGTGGCGGTCGCTGACGCGGCCGGCCAAGAGGGCTGTGCCCGCACCGGACCTGCTCGGCCGGGACTTCAGAGCCCCGGCGCCTGGGGTGAAGCTCGTCGGCGACATTACCTTCATCGCCACCGACGAGGGCTGGCTGTATCTGGCAACCTGGGTCGATCTGGCGACCCACGAGGTCGTCGGCTACTCCATGACCGACCGCCACCGCGCTTCCCTGGTCGTCGACGCGCTGGTCATGGCTGCCGGAAGCGGCCGGCTGCAGCCTGGCTGCAACGTGCATTCGGACCGCGGCAGCGCATACACCTCCGATGAACTCCGCCGCGTAGTATGCCGGTGGGGGCTGAGACAGAGTATGGGCCGTACCGGCTCGTGTTTCGACAACGCCGCCGAGTCGTTCTTCGCACTGCTGAAGGAAGAGACCGGCACCCGCTGCTGGCCGAATCGGGCGAGTGCCCGAGCGGAGATCAACGCCTTCATCGAGTCCTTCTACAGGCGGCGCCGACTACGGAAGCATCCGGTCCGGGGCTACCTCACCCCGCTGAAGACCTGGCAGCGACACGAACAAGGACACCCTCGCGGCGTAAGCATCGAGCGCACAACGTCACGGGGGAAGCTTCACACAGCTCATTCACCCTGGCCACCGACATGCCAGTCTACTTCTGCGATCCGGAATCCCATGGCAACGCGGCTCCAATGAGAACACCAACGGCCTACTGCGGCAGTATTTCCCGAAGGGCGCCGGCCTCTCCGCCCACAGCCCTTAACATCTCCGGACCGTGGCCGCCGAGCTCAACGGACGCGCATCTGAAACGCTCGCCTGGGACGCCCAGCGGAGCGTCTGGCTATGCTCCTGACAGCAAGCTGAACAGCAGTGTGGCAACGCCCCTTTGAACCTGCCCCCGGTCAACGGGACGCGGATCTGTCGGTACAACCCGGCGTTATCCGGTGCCGGACCCCGGCCCGACCGTTGCCTGTCGGCTGGGATCGGTGAGTACGCCATTCCAAAGGGGGGGCCTCCAGGTTCGCGCAGCCGCCCCGGCCGGCCGCTGGGCTTGAAACTCGATGGAGTCCGGTCCTTTCCCGGGTACTGCCTCACCTTTTCTGCCCTTTGTGAGCCCCAAATGGCCTAGAGAGGGGAGACATTAAGCATAATGGTGATCTTCCTGTGTAAATACTGGATATGCCCGGTGGCGGACGGATGAGTGCCGCTCGGACTGCCCGATAGAAGGCGCGAGAGTCCGCGGGGGCATGGAGTGGTGACCGGGATCTGGTACACCTCAGAGAACTAAGGAGGACTGCTCGTTATGCGAGTAGCTA
>NZ_JBFBBK010000094.1:0-14225 GCF_040682635.1 Streptomyces sp. NPDC051133 | reverse complement strand
GGTGTTTCCGACTCTATCAGATCTTTTCTCGATCCGATTTCCTCGGTGCTTTCCAGGTTTCCGCTCTCGCGTTTCCCTTTCCGGCGGTTCCGACTCTATCAGATCCTTTCGGCGTCTGATTCCCAGTCAGCGGGTTTGTCTTCCCGGCCCGTGGGCCGTTCCGACGAGTGAGACTTTAGCGGATTCCGTGCTCCCGAGCTAATCGGGGGCTGCGTCCTTTCGAACGCGGATTCCTCATTTCGCAAATACGCACACCAAAGCGGCCGACGCGGAAGCGACGATGTCTGGGTGGTGCTTGCGGAATGGCTGTCCGGGGACCGACCGGAGTCGGCACTCACGTCGGACAACTCGGAGAACACTACGGATCGGGGTGGGGTGTGTCAACTTGCCTCCCCGGGGCACCCCTGAGGCGTACAGTGAGGGACGTGATGACGCGTACGTGCACCCAGCTTTGGTGGGCCGCCTGACGGCGGCCGTACTCACGTATGCACTCAACGGCCGCCGCTTCGGCGGCCGTTCTCGTATCTCCTCCGGACCTCCGGGGGCCGGCCGCAGAAGCGGCGGCCTCGACCAGGAGGTGGAGTAGAGATGACACGGGTCTTCAGCGGGGTTCAGCCGACCGGGCATCTGACGCTGGGGAACTACCTGGGTGCGATGCGGCGCTGGGCCGCGGTGGACCAGCACCGGGCGGACTCCCTGTTCTGTGTGGTGGATCTGCACGCGCTGACCATGGACCACGATCCGGCGCGGCTGCGCAGGCTCAGCCGGCAGACGACGACCCTGCTGCTGGCGTCGGGCCTCGACCCCGACGTGTGCACCGTGTTCCTGCAGAGCCATGTCGACGAGCACACGAGACTGTCGTACCTGCTGGAGTGCGTGGCGACCGACGGCGAGATGCGGCGGATGATCCAGTACAAGGAGAAGGCCGCGAAGGAACGGGACCGCGGCGGCAGCGTACGGCTGTCGTTGCTGACGTATCCGGTGCTGATGGCGGCGGACATCCTGGCGTACGGCGCGGACGAGGTGCCGGTCGGGGAGGACCAGGCGCAGCACGTGGAGCTGACGCGGGATCTGGCGGTGCGGTTCAACCAGCGCTACGGGCACACGTTCGTGGTGCCGCGGGTGACGCTGCCGGGGGTGGCGGCGCGGGTGATGAACCTGCAGGAGCCGGCCCGGAAGATGGGGAAGTCGGACGAGTCGGGTGCGGGGGTCGTCTATCTGCTCGACGAGCCGGACGCGATCCGGAAGAAGGTCATGCGGGCGGTGACCGACAGCGGCCGGGAGGTGGAGTACGACCGGGAGGGGCGGCCCGGGGTGGCGAATCTGCTGGAGATCCTCGCGGCGTGCACGGGTGGGAGCCCGCAGGCCCTGGCCGGCGCGTACGAGTCGTACGGCGCTCTGAAGAAGGACACCGCGGAGGCCGTGGTGGAGGTGCTCAGGCCCGTGCAGGCCAGGCACCGGGAGCTGTGTGCGGATCCCGCCTATGTGGAGGGGGTGCTGCGGGACGGTGCCCAGAAGGCGCGGGCGATGGCCCGGCCTACCGTCGATGCGGCGTACCGGGCGATCGGGTTGTTGCCGTCGGTGGAGCGGACCGAGCTGATGGACGTGCGTTAGCCGGGCCTCGGGTGGGGCGGCCGGCGTGGTGCGCGGTCGCCCCTCCTCGGGGCTCGTTCAGTCCTTCTTGCCGGTGGCGAGTTCGCGGCTGCGGTCGCGGGCGGCTTCGAGGGCGGCGATGAGGGCGGCTCGGACGCCGTGGTTCTCCAGTTCGCGGATGGCGTTGATCGTGGTGCCGGCCGGCGAGGTGACGTTCTCGCGGAGCTTCACGGGGTGCTCGCCGCTGTCGCGGAGCATCACGGCGGCGCCGATGGCGGACTGGACGATGAGGTCGTGGGCCTTGTCGCGGGGCAGGCCGAGCAGGATGCCGGCGTCGGTCATGGCCTCGACCAGGTAGAAGAAGTAGGCCGGGCCGGAGCCGGACAGGGCCGTGCAGGCGTCCTGCTGGCTCTCGGGGACGCGGAGGGTCTTGCCGACGGCGCCGAAGATCTCCTCGGCGTGGGCGAGGTGTGCGGCGGTGGCGTGGCTTCCCGCGGAGATGACCGACATGGCCTCGTCGACGAGGGCGGGGGTGTTGGTCATGACGCGGACGACCGGGGTGCCGGTGGTGAGGCGCTCCTCGAAGAAGGCGGTCGGGATTCCGGCGGCGCCGCTGATGACCAGGCGGTCGGCGGGGATGTGCGGGGCGAGTTCGTCCAGGAGGGTGCCCATGTCCTGCGGCTTGACCGTGAGGATCAGGGTGTCGGCGGTCTTGGCGGCCTCGGTGTTGGTGACCGGGGTGACTCCGTAGCGGGTGCGGAGTTCTTCGGCGCGTTCGGGGCGGCGGGCGGTGACCAGGAGGTCGGCGGGGGCCCAGCCGGCCCGGATCATTCCGCTGAGCAGGGCTTCGCCGATCTTGCCGGTGCCGAGGACTGCGACTTTCTGGCTCATGCGGTTCAGTCTGGCACCGGGGTGGGGTGTGCGGGTCGCGTGTCCGGTGGGCGGAACGGGGCCGGGCGGGGTGCCGGTTCCTAGGCCGTGCGCCGCCTCAGGGTGGCCGCGCCCAGGGCGAGGACCAGCACCGCGCAGCCGGCCACGATCAGGACGTCGCGGACGAAGGTGGCCGTCATGTCGGTGTGGTGGAGGACCTGGTTCATGCCGTCGACGGCGTACGACATCGGCAGGACGTCGGAGACGGCCGTGAGGGCGGGGTGCATGTCGGAGCGGGGAGTGAACAGGCCGCAGAGGAGGAGCTGGGGAAAGATCACGGCGGGCATGAACTGGACGGCCTGGAATTCCGAGGCCGCGAAGGCGGAGACGAAGAGTCCGAGGGCCGTGCCGAGCAGGGCGTCGAGGAGGGCGACGAGGAGGAGCAGCCAGGGGGAGCCGGTGACGTCGAGGCCGAGCAGCCATACGGCGAGTCCGGTGGCGAGGGCGGACTGGACGATGGCGACGGCGCCGAAGGCGAGGGCGTAGCCGGCGATGAGGTCGGCCTTGCCGAGGGGCATGGCGAGGAGGCGTTCGAGGGTGCCGGAGGTGCGTTCGCGCAGGGTGGCGATGGAGGTGACCAGGAACATCGTGATCAGCGGGAAGATCCCGAGCAGGGAGGCGCCGATGTTGTCGAAGGTGCGGGGGCTGGCGTCGAAGACGTAGCGCAGCAGGATCAGCATCAGGCAGGGGATGAGGAGCATCAGCGCGATGGTGCGCGGGTCGTGGCGGAGCTGGCGCAGGACCCGGGCGGCGGTGGCGGTGGTGCGGGCGGTGCCGAGTGCGCTGACGCGGGCGTCGGGGGTGGTCGTGCTCATCGGGTGCTCTCCTTTGTGCGGGCCGCGGCGGCGGCCTCGTCGACGAGGTGCAGGAAGGCGGCCTCGACGGTGTCGGTGGCGGTGCGGGTGCGCAGGGCTTCGGGCGTGTCGTCGGCAAGGATCTCGCCCTCGCGCATGAGGAGGAGGCGGTGGCAGCGCTCGGCCTCGTCCATGACGTGGGAGGAGACGAGGAGGGTGGCGCCGCGGGTGGCGGCGAGGTCGTGGAAGAGGTCCCACAGGTCGCGGCGGAGGACGGGGTCGAGGCCGACGGTCGGTTCGTCGAGGACGAGGAGTTCGGGGGTGCCGAGGAGAGCGACGGCGAGGGAGACGCGGCTGCGCTGGCCGCCGGAGAGGTTGCCGGCGAGGGAGTCGGCGTGGCGGGTGAGGTCGACGTCTGCGAGGGCGCGTTCGACGGCTTGATGGCGGTCGGTGGTGGTGCGGCGGGGGTCGAGGATCGCGGCGAAGTAGTCGAGGTTCTGACGGATCGTGAGGTCGTCGTAGACGGAGGGGGCCTGGGTGACGTAGCCGATGCGGCTGCGGAGGGTGGGGTGGCCGGCCGGCCGGCCGAGGACGTGCAGGGCGCCGGTGACCTTGGCCTGGGTGCCGACGATGGAGCGCATGAGGGTCGATTTGCCGCAGCCGGAGGGGCCGAGGAGGCCGGTGATCTGTCCGCAGGGGACGGTGAAGCGGAGGTGGTGCAGGACGGTGCGGGGGCCGCGGGCGACGCTGAGGTCTTCGGCGTGGACGGCGGCGGTGAGGGCCTGGGGCGGTGGGTCCAGGGTTTTATTCATCACGTGATGAATAATCCGTACGGGAGTCCTGCTCGTCAAGGGGCGCAGCGAAGAACGGCGGCCGGGACGCATCCCGACCGCCGCTGCCGGGCGTGAGGCACCCTGCCCGGGTCAGGGTTTGGTGGCGACGAGCAGGAGCACGTCGTACGTCTCCTCGACGATGCCGTCGGGGAAGATCTTCAGCAGGTGGGCGCGCTCCTCCTCCAGGAAGGCGGTCCTGCGCCGTTCGGGCATGACGAGCAGGAACGAGTGGCTGCCGATGTTGGCGAGGTGGGTGTCGATCGGGACGCGGCGGCTCCAGCGGACCTCGCGGCGGATGAAGTCGAGGCGCCCGCTGGGGTCGGCCTGGTTGGTGCGCTCGCCCGCCTTGCTCTGCTCGGCGGTGAGGTCGATGCCGGCGTAGTGGCCGGCGCGTTCGGCGGCTTCGGCGATCCACTCGATGTCGAGGGCACTGGTGTTCCACCACAGCGCCAGCGCACCGCCCGGCCGCAGCACGCGCAGCGCCTCGGGCACCGCGCGGGCGGGGTCGGTCCAGTGCCAGGACTGGGCGTAGGTGAGGAAGTCGGCGTGGCCGTCGGCGAGGGGGAGGGCGTTGCCGTTGCCCCGGACGAGCGGGATGTACGGGAGCCCGCGGCGGAACTCGGTGGCCATGCCCTCGCCGGGTTCGACGGCGAGCACGTCGGCGCCGCGGCCGTGCAGAAGGGCGGTCGAGATGCCGGTACCGGCGCCGACGTCCACGACCCTGGCGCCGGACAGGGACTGCCCGGCCGTCTCCTCGACGGCGTCGAAGAGGGCGGGCGGATAGGAGGGGCGGTTCGCGGCGTACTGGGCGGCGGCGGAGTTGAAGGAGCGGGCGCGGGTGGAGTGGGACGACGCGGACGGCTCGGACGAGGCTGAGGTCGTGGTCATGGAGCCATGGTGAGCGGAGGGCGGGGCGAAGCAACAGCGTCTTGCGGCTGCCCCGTCCCACCGCCGGGGCGGCGGCCCGCCGCTACAGGCGCCCCCGGGCGCACCACCCCTACCGCCGCGTCCTCGGCGCCGTTCCCCCTCGCGCCGTTCCCCCCCGTCTAGCGGCCTCGCTTCTTCTTCGACGGGTTGCCGGTGCGGCGGGAGGTGCGGCGGGCGTGTTCCTCGCGGGACCTCTCGTACTCCTCGCGGTGCAGCTTCTCGCCGGGGGCCTCGGTGAGGGAGCGGAAGAAGTAGGCGAGGAGGGAGCCGACGAAGCCGATGGCGAGCAGGCCGCGCAGGGAGGCCTGGCGCTGCGGGTCGTGGCGCCGGGAGAAGCCCTCCCAGGTGTTGCGGAAGGCGAGCGCGCTGCAGATCGCGAACATGCCGATGATCAGCACGGTCACGAAGGAGCCGGACTCGGCGATCTGGATGCCCTGGTAGGCCAGGCGCAGCACCAGGCAGGAGGCGGCGGCCAGGACGAGGAAGCCGACGGCGACGCCGGCACGGCGGGCCGCGTACCCGTCGTCGTGGTTCACCCAGGAGGTGCCGAAGAAGCGCAGGGGCTCGGGGCGGGGGCCACCGGCCCGGGCCGGTCCGTCCGTGGAGCCCGCCGGGGTGTCCGGGGTGCCGGTTTCGTCGCTCACGGGTCGATTATGGCGCCGGGCCCGGGCGGGCTTCCGGTGGGGTCGGGCGCGACGGGGTGCGCCGCGCCCGACGGGACGGTCGTGACGTCAGGCGCAGTGCGAGGCGATGTAGCCGTCGCTGCCGGTGTGGACGTAGGCGTCGGACACGTACTCGCCGTTGTTGACGTTGTCCCAGATGTTGGTCGTGCCGTAGGGGCCCGTCACCGTCGTACCCGACGTCTGGCAGAAGATCGGCACGCGGGAGCCCTCGGGCAGCACGCGGATGATGTTGTAGTTGGTGCCGGGGCCGCTGCGGACGTTCACGCGGACGCCCGGCGCCACCGCGAAGGTGCGCACGGCCGCCTCCGCCGTGAGGGCCTCTTCCCCGGTTGCTCCGGTGGCTGCTTCCGAACGGTCGACGGACATGGAGCGTCTCCCCCCTGGCCCCATGGCTGTCATGGGCCCCGTTGATTCCTCGAAGCGAGCGCGGAACGCGTGTACGCGACTCGCACGCGGAGGCTAGCAAGCCGCCTCTGTCTCGTACGAGTCATCGACTAGGCTCCGTGCGTCGCGCGCGGACGATGAGCACGGGGGGCGGTCCATGACGCCACAGCGCAGCACCGGAGCGGGCGCGGAAGCGGAACTTCCCGAGTACGCCGGTCACTACCGACTGGAGTCGTGTCTTGGGTCCGGTGGCATGGGGGTCGTCCACCTCGCGCGCAGCACCTCGGGGCTGAAGCTCGCGGTGAAGGTGGTCCATGCCGAGTTCGCCCGGGATCCCGAGTTCAGGGGGCGTTTCCGGCAGGAGGTGGCCGCTGCCCGGAGGGTGAGCGGTGCCTTCACCGCGCCCGTGGTGGACGCCGATCCGGAGGCCGAACGGCCGTGGATGGCCACGTTGTTCATTCCCGGTCCGACGCTGTCCGAGCATGTGAAGCGGAACGGTCCGATGGCGCCCGCGCAGGTGCGCCGGCTGATGGCCGGGCTGGCGGAGGCGCTGCGCGACATCCATCGGGTCGGGGTGGTGCACCGGGATCTGAAGCCGAGCAACGTGCTGCTGGCGGAGGACGGTCCGAAGGTCATCGACTTCGGTATCTCCCGGCCCAAGGACAGTGAACTGCGCACGGAGACGGGGAAGTTGATCGGGACGCCGCCGTTCATGGCGCCCGAGCAGTTCCGCCGGCCGCGGGAGGTGGGGCCGGCCGCGGACATCTTCGCGCTCGGGTCGGTCATGGTGCACGCGGCGACCGGGCGGGGGCCGTTCGACTCCGACAGCCCGTACGTGGTCGCGTACCAGGTGGTGCACGACGAGCCCGAACTGACGGGTGTGCCGCAGGACATGGAACCCCTGGTGCGGCGCTGTCTCGCCAAGGAGCCCGAGGAACGGCCCACCCCCGACGAGTTGATGCGGGAGCTGCGGTCCCTGGCCGCCGGGTACGACACGCAGGCGTTCATACCGGCGCAGCGCACCGGTGATCAGGCGACCGGGCCCGCGCAGGGTGTGCCGGAGTCCCCGGCACGCGCGTCCCGGCGGCTGGGTCCCGGCCGCTCGCGCCGCCGGATGCTGCTCGCCGCCGTGGCCGTCGCCGTGGTCACGGGCGGTGTGCTGGGCGCGCTGCTGTGGCCGGGGGGTGACGGCGGTCCGGTGGTGAAGGAGACGCGGTCCCGCACCGGCGTGGCCGGGTTCGCCGCGTGGCGGGCGAACCCGGTCGGCAAGGGCTCCGGGATGCCCCAGTGCGCGGCCGGCGCGGGGCGGCTGCTGTGCTTCCGGTCCGGTGTGGCCTCCGCGCTGGACCTGGCCGACGGGACGCCGCTCTGGCGGCGTGCGGTGAGCAAGGAGAGCACGAGTGACGCGCCGGCGCTGTCGGGCGGTCTGCTGTTGCTTCCGACGGGCGGGGGACGGCGCGTGGTCGCTCTCGATCCCGCCTCCGGGAAACCCCGCTGGCAGCGGGACATGCCCGACAACCGGGGGATGCGGATCGCCGGTGACATGCTTCTGGTCACGCACGCGGACGGCACGGTGACCGGCGTGGACGGGCGGTCGGGGGACGAGAAGTGGCATCGGCGGCTGCCCGGGCGGGGCATGCCGACGCTGACCACCCATGCCGGCGATCCCTCGGTCGAGGCCGCCACCACCACGACGGACGGGGCGTACACGCAGCTCACGGTGCTGGACGCGCGCACCGGTGCGGCGCGCTGGACGGCCCGGCTGCGGGGCTCGCTGCAGCCCGTCGGCGGCCAGGGCGGTGCGCTGGTCCTGCAGTCCGTCGACAACGCCTCCGCGGTCACGGACGCGGTGGTCCGCTATGCGCCCGGCGCGGGGACGACGCGCCGTATGGCGCTGCCCGTGCCGCTGACGACTCCGCAGGCCGCCGTGCACGGCCATGTCGTCTACCTGCTCGCTGCCGGGGGTTCGCTGGACGCCGTCGACCTGGGCACGGGACGGCGGCTGTGGCATCTGGAGACGGCCGTGAGCCGGGGCTCGGCTCCCGTGGCCGGCGCCGGGCACGTCTACTTCAGCGCCCCCGACGGGCGTGTGCTCGCCGTGGACGCCCGCGACGGGAAGCTGCTCGGGCAGACCGCGCCCCGGCTCGGCGCGAGTTCGGGTGACGTCGCCGGCGCGCTGCCGGCTCCGCTGGTGGTCGACGGCCATGTCTACGCCACAGCTCCGGACGGCACCGTCTTCGCCGTGGACGGGCGTGATCCCTCCCGCTGGTAGGGAGACCTGCCGACACGGTGAAAGGGGGCCGCCTGCGGGAGGCGGCCCCCTTTCACCGTGGTGCCGGGGTCAGCCCAGCTTGCTCACGTCCCGGACCGCGCCCTTGTCGGCGCTGGTCGCCATCGCGGCGTAGGCCTTCAGCGCCGCCGACACCTTGCGGTCGCGGTTCTTCGGGGCGTACACGCCGTTCAGGGCCTGCTCGCGGCGGGCCAGCTCCGCTTCGTCGACCAGCAGCTCGATCGTGCGGTTCGGGATGTCGATGCGGATGCGGTCGCCGTCCTGGACCAGGGCGATGGTGCCGCCGGAGGCCGCCTCGGGGGAGGCGTGGCCGATGGACAGGCCCGAGGTGCCGCCGGAGAAGCGGCCGTCGGTGATCAGGGCGCAGGACTTGCCGAGGCCGCGGCCCTTCAGGTACGAGGTCGGGTAGAGCATCTCCTGCATGCCGGGGCCGCCCTTGGGGCCCTCGTAGCGGATGACGACGACGTCGCCGTCCTTGACCTCCTGGGTGAGGATCCGCTGGACGGCCGCCTCCTGGGACTCGCAGACGACCGCGGGGCCCTCGAAGGTCCAGATCGACTCGTCGACGCCGGCCGTCTTCACCACGCAGCCGTCGACGGCGAGGTTGCCCCTGAGGACCGCGAGGCCGCCGTCCTTGGAGTACGCGTGCTCGACGGAGCGGATGCAGCCGCCCTCCGCGTCCTCATCCAGGGCCTCCCAGCGCTCGGACTGGGAGAACGCCTCGGCGGAGCGGACACAGCCGGGGGCCGCGTGCCACATCTCGACGGCCTCGGCGGACGGGGAGCCGCCGCGGACGTCCCAGGTCTTCAGCCAGTCCGCCAGGGACGGGCTGTGGACGGAGTGCACGTCCTCGTTGAGCAGACCCGCGCGGTGCAGTTCGCCGAGGAGGGCGGGGATGCCGCCGGCGCGGTGCACGTCCTCCATGTAGTACGTGCGGTTCTTCGCGACGTTGGGCGCCACCTTGGCCAGGCAGGGCACCCGGCGGGAGACGGCGTCGATCTGCTCCAGGCCGAACGGGACGCCCGCCTCCTGGGCGGCGGCCAGCAGGTGCAGGATCGTGTTGGTGGAGCCGCCCATCGCGATGTCCAGGGCCATGGCGTTCTCGAAGGCCTGGAAGGTGGCGATGTTGAGCGGCAGGGCCGACTCGTCGTCCTGCTCGTAGTAGCGGCGGGTGAGGTCCATGACCGTGCGGGCCGCGTCGACGTACAGCTGCTTGCGCGCGGTGTGGGTGGCGAGGACCGAGCCGTTGCCGGGGAGCGAGAGGCCGATGGCCTCCGTCAGGCAGTTCATCGAGTTGGCGGTGAACATGCCGGAACAGCTGCCGCAGGTCGGGCAGGCGTTCTCCTCGATCCGGAGGATGTCCTCGTCGGAGATCTTGTCGTTGACGGCGTCGGAGATCGCGTCGACCAGGTCGAGGGTACGGACCGTGCCGTCGACCAGGGTGGCGCGGCCGGACTCCATGGGGCCGCCGGAGACGAAGACCGTCGGGATGTTCAGGCGCAGGGCGGCCAGCAGCATGCCCGGGGTGATCTTGTCGCAGTTGGAGATGCAGACCAGGGCGTCGGCGCAGTGGGCCTCGACCATGTACTCCACCGAGTCCGCGATCAGGTCGCGGGAGGGCAGGGAGTACAGCATGCCGCCGTGGCCCATGGCGATGCCGTCGTCGACCGCGATGGTGTTGAACTCGCGCGGGATGCCGCCCGCCTCCGTGATCGCCTCGCTGACGATCCGGCCGACCGGCTGGAGGTGGGTGTGGCCCGGCACGAACTCGGTGAAGGAGTTCGCGACGGCGATGATGGGCTTCCGGCCGATGTCCGCACCGGGTACACCGGAGGCGCGCATAAGGGCGCGGGCGCCCGCCATGTTGCGGCCGTGGGTGACTGTGCGGGACCTCAGCTCGGGCATCGTCGCTCGCTCCTTCGGAGATCGTGCTCAAAGACTGTGCTCAGAGAGATTCAGAGACTGCGATCAGAAAGACTCGATCAGAGAGACTTCTGACTGCCTACGAGCCTACGCCGCCGCTCCACGGACTGGACACGGCTGTCCGGAATGCGGGACGGGCGTTTCACGTGGCCGTCAGATGGTGCTGCACCACCGGCGCCACGCGCGCGATGATCTGCTCCAGATCCGCCGAGGCGAGCGGCTCCAGTTTGATGACGTAGCGCATCAGCGCGGTGCCCACCAGCTGCGCCGCCGCCAGCTCGGCGCGCAGCTCCGCGTCCGGGTGGTCCAGCTGGGCGGCGATGCGGCGCATCAGCTGGGCGGCGACCAGGCGGCGGAAGACGGCGGCGGCGGTCTCGTTGTTGACCGCGGAGCGCACGATCGCGAGCAGCGGGGTCCGGGTCGTGGGGTTCTCCCAGACGCCGAAGATGAAGCGGGTCATCCGCTCCCCCACACCGTCCAGCGGACCCTCGGCCAGCGCGTTCGGCGCGTTCAGCGCGGGCGCGAAGGCGACCGCGACGGCCGCCTCGAAGACCTGCTCCTTGGTGCCGAAGTAGTGGTGGACGAGCGCCGAGTCCACGCCGGCCGTCTTGGCGATGCCGCGTACGGACGTCTTCTCGTAGCCGTGTGCGGAGAACTCCTCACGGGCCGCGGTGAGGATGCGGTCGCGGGTGTCGGCGGACTCGGCGCGCGGGGGGCGGCCCCGCCGCCGTGCCGTGGTGCCGCTCATCGCCGCGGCACCCGTACCGCCGAGGCCAGGTGTTTGCGGGAGAAGGCCAGGGCCTCGGCGAGGTCGGCCTCGCGCTCGGCGCTGGACATCGCCCGCCGGGTGTTGACCTCGATCACGACATGGCCGTCGAAACCGGTGACGGCCAGGCGTTCCAGCAGCTCGGCGCAGGGCTGGGTGCCGCGGCCGGGCACCAGGTGCTCGTCCTTGGCGGAGCCCCGGCCGTCGGCGAGGTGGATGTGGCCGAGGCGGTCGCCCATGCGGTCGATCATGTCCAGGGCGTCGGTGCGGGCCGTCGCGGTGTGGCTGAGATCGATCGTGAAGTGCCGGTAGTCGTGCTGGGTGACGTCCCAGTCGGGGGCGTAGGCGAGCATCTCGCGGTCGCGGTAGCGCCAGGGGTACATGTTCTCGACGGCGAACCGTACGTCCGTCTCGTCGGCCATGCGCCAGATCCCGTCGACGAAGTCGCGCGCGTACTGCCGCTGCCAGCGGAACGGCGGATGGACGACGACGGTGGAGGCGCCCAGCTTCTCGGCTGCCGACCGGGCCCGCTGGAGCTTCACCCAGGGGTCGGTCGACCAGACCCGCTGGGTGATCAGCAGGCAGGGGGCGTGGACGGCCAGGATCGGGACTCCGTGGTAGTCCGACAGGCGGCGCAGCGCCTCGATGTCCTGGCTGACCGGGTCGGTCCACACCATGACCTCGACACCGTCGTACCCGAGGCGCGCGGCGATCTCGAAGGCCGTCGCCGTCGACTCCGGGTACACGGAGGCGGTCGACAGAGCGATGCGCACGTCCGTTGGTTCAGCCACGTCCGTCACCTTACGGCGTTGGGTGGTGCCGGTGTTGGGTGTCCGTTCGCCGTTGTGACTATCGCCATTCGCGCGGGGGCGGCGGCGTCGTGGTCGCTCACGGCCCCGAGTTTTCGGCTTCGCTCCCCAGGCCCCGGTCTCGCCGGTATCGGCCTCTCCCGAACCCGGGGCCCCCGTCGCGGCGGAGCCGCGCGCCGATACGGCCCCGCACCCGCTTCGGGGCGCTAGTCCGAGCCCATGTGGTCGAGGCGCCGCAGGATGACGCCCTCCCGCAGGGCCCAGGGGCAGATCTCCAGGTTCTCGACGCCGAACAGGTCCATGGCGCCCTCGGCCACCAGGGCGCCGGCGAGCAGCTGGCCCGCCCTGCCCTCGGAGACGCCGGGAAGCTCGGCGCGCTGGTCCTCCGTCATGCCGGCCAGGCGCGGGACCCAGGCCTCCAGGGACTCGCGCTTGAGTTCGCGCTGCACGTAGAGGCCGTCGGCGCTGCGGGCGGCGCCGGCTATGCGGGCCAGCTGCTTGAAGGTCTTGGAGGTGGCGACCACGTGGTCGGGGGCGCCGAAGCGGCTGAATTCACCGACCGAGCGGGCGATCTCCGCGCGGACGTGGCGGCGCAGGGCACGGACGGCCTCGGGGTCGGGCGGATCACCGGGCAGCCAGCCCGCCGTGAGCCGGCCGGCGCCGAGCGGCAGGGAGACGGCCGCGTCGGGCTCCTCGTCCATACCGAAGGCGATCTCCAGGGAGCCGCCGCCGATGTCCAGGACCAGCAGCTTCCCGGCGGACCAGCCGAACCAGCGGCGGACGGCGAGGAAGGTGAGCCGGGCCTCCTCCGCGCCCGTGAGGACCTGGAGGCGGACGCCGGTCTCGTCGGCCACGCGCGCGAGGACCTCGTCGGCGTTGCCGGCCTCGCGCACGGCGGAGGTGGCGAACGGCAGCAGGTCCTCGACACCCTTGTCCTCGGCGGCCTGGAGCGCGTCCCGGACCACGGCGACCAGCTTCTCGATGCCGTCGTCGCCGATGGCACCGCTGTCGTCGAGGAGTTGGGCGAGCCGAAGTTCGGCCTTGTGCGAATGCGCGGGCAGCGGGCGCGCGCCGGGGTGAGCGTCCACCACCAGCAGATGCACCGTGTTCGAACCCACGTCCAGGACACCGAGTCTCATGTACGGAACGCTACTGCCAGATCGTTCGTGCTCGGTCCCCGGAGCAGGCCTCGGCCACTTACCCTGGACGGGTGCCAAAGACGAAAAAGGCGAAGGTCGACAAGGCGGACAAGTCTCGCAAGACCGCCACATCCTCCAAGGGGACGAAGGTGAGCGACGAGAAGGGGCTCGACTTCGCGCGCGCCTGGGTGGAGTTTCCGGATCCGGCGGACGACGAGCAGGTCTTCCGCTGTGATCTGACATGGCTGACCTCTCGCTGGAACTGCATCTTCGGCAGCGGCTGCCAGGGCATCCAGGCGGGCCGCGCGGACGACGGGTGCTGCTCGCTGGGCGCGCACTTCTCCGACGAGGACGACGAGAAGCGGGTCGCCGAGCATGTGGCACGGCTCACGCCGGACATCTGGCAGCACCACGACGAGGGCACGCGGGGCGGCTGGACCTCCGAGGACGAGGAGGGCTCCCGGCAGACGCGGCCCTTCCAGGGGTCCTGCATCTTCCAGAACCGGCCGGGGTTCGCGGGCGGCGCGGGCTGCTCGCTGCACATCCTCGCCCTGAAGGAGGGGCGGGAGCCGCTGGAGACCAAGCCGGACGTGTGCTGGCAGCTGCCGATCCGGCGGACGTACGACTGGATCGACCGGCCGGACGACACGCGGGTGCTGCAGGTCTCCATCGGTGAGTACGACCGCCGGGGCTGGGGCCCGGGCGGCCACGACCTGCACTGGTGGTGCACGTCGGCGACCTCGGCGCACGGCGCCGGCGAGCCGGTGTACGTCTCCTACCGCGCCGAGCTGACGGAATTGATGGGCAAGGCCGGCTACGACCGCCTGGCCGAGCTGTGCGAGCAGCGGCTGGCGTCGCAGCTCCCGCTGGTGGCTCCCCACCCGGCGGACCCGGCGCCGTAGCGGTAGCCGGGCCGCAGGCGGGCGGGGCCGGCCTGCGGCGTTCGTCGGGCCCCCGCAGCAGGGTGCCCCGGCGCCGGAACACATCTGCCCATCGCCCCCTTCGCGGCTGTCCCCGTGACTGTCCTCGCGTCCGGACCGCGGCCGGCCGCGCGCAGCACCTAGTAGTGCTTCGTTATGTTCTGGGCTGTCTGCGGATGTTCCGAGGGCTGGGTAGGGGGCGTCCGCAGGTGGTGCAGGTACCGGTCCAGCACC
>NZ_JBFBBK010000093.1:3685-14861 GCF_040682635.1 Streptomyces sp. NPDC051133 | reverse complement strand
GAAGCGCAGCGCCAGGATGTTCTGGACGGTCTCCTTGCCGAGGCCCGTCCGGGAGAGCGAGCCGTCTGCCGCGCGCCGTCCCCCGGCACCCGGTGCCGGGGCCGGCGGACCTACGAGCCCGCGCCCTGGAACACGCTCGCGGCCCCGGCACGGACCGAGCCCGCCTCCTCACCCAGGTGACGCTCCATCAGCCCCAGATCCGCCGCCAGGCGGGCCCGGTGCCAGGCGGGGGAACCGAGGAGGTGGGCCGCGCCGTGCGCCCGCTTGAAGTACCGGTGGGCGTCGTGTTCCCAGGTCATGCCGATCCCGCCGTGCAGCTGGATCATCTCCCCGGCCACCGTGGAGAACGCCTCCGAGCAGGCGGACTTGGCCGCCGCCGCGTACCGGGTCAGCTCCGGCGCGCCCTCCGCGGCCGCGACGGCCGCCCCCAGCGCCGCCGAGCGCGCCGACTCCACCAGCACGTAGGCGTCCGCCAGCCGGTGCTTGACGGCCTGGAAGGAGCCGATGGGGCGGCCGAACTGGACGCGTTCCCTCGCGTACGCCACCGTGACCTCCAGGCAGCGTTCTGCCGCCCCCACCTGCTCGGCCGCAAGGGCCGTGCACGCCAGGTCGAGCACGTGCCGCAGCACGCGCGCGCCGTCGCCGTCGTCCCCGACCAGCCGTCCCTCGGCGCGGTCGAGGAGGACGCGGGCCTGTGGCCGGGACGGGTCCACGGCGGTCAGCCGTTCGCGCCGTACGCCGTCGGCGTCCACCCCGACCCGGAACAGGGAGACCCCGGCGTCCGTGCGGGCGGCCACGATCAGCACGTCGGCGTCGGCACCGTCCAGGACATGGTCCTTGGTGCCGGTCAGCCGCCATGGACCGCCCCCTTCCCGGCGGGCCTGCGCCCGTACGGCCCCCGGGTCCCAGGAACCGTCCTCGGCCCAGGCCAGGGCACCGACCGTGCCGCCCTCCGCCAGCGCGGGAAGCAGCTCGGCGTCGCCCGAGGCCAGGAGGGCCTGGGCGGCGAGCACCACGGAGCCGAGATACGGGACGGGGGCGAGGGCGCGTCCCAGCTCCTCCATGACCACGTGGACCTCGAGCGGTCCCCCGCCGGCTCCCCCGGACGCCTCGGGTACGGCGAGCGCCGCCGCGCCGATCTGCCGCGTGAGCGGCCGCCAGGCCTCTGCTCCTGGGTGCCGGGCGAGCAACGCCCTTACGGCCGACCGCAGTTCCCGCTGTTCC
This sequence comes from Streptomyces sp. NPDC051133, assembly GCF_040682635.1. Classification (NCBI taxonomy): domain Bacteria; kingdom Bacillati; phylum Actinomycetota; class Actinomycetes; order Kitasatosporales; family Streptomycetaceae; genus Streptomyces; species Streptomyces sp. NPDC051133. The sequence continues at coordinate 13,637 of NZ_JBFBBK010000093.1, read as the reverse complement.
TCCGTCAGTCTCATCTGCCGCTGCCTCCGTGGCGCTCTGCTGGGACTCCGCCCACTTGACGTGCGGGTGCGAGGGGTATCCAATCACAGGTGTTCCTACTAGGCATATACCTAGTAGGAACACTCACTAGCCGCTGCGCCGGCAGGAAACCCGGCCACCGCGCCGGCAGGAATCTCAGGAGGACGCATGACGACGCTCACGCCCCGGATCCCCTCGTCGTCCGCCGCGCTCGACGACGCCGGCCTGCGGGAGGTGATGAGCAGCTTCTGCACCGGCGTCGCGGTCGTCACCGCGGCACAGCCCGACGGGCGGCCGGCCGGCATGGCCGTCCAGTCCTTCTCGTCGGTGTCGCTGGACCCGCCCCTGGTGTGCTTCTGCCCGGCGCGCACCTCGTCCACCTGGCCGAAGATCCGTGCGGCCGGGCGGTTCGCCGTCAACGTGCTGTCGGCCGGCCAGCAGCGGCTGTGCCGGCAGTTCGCCGTGACCGGCGGGGACAAGTTCACCGGGGTCGACTGGCGTCCCGGCCTGAACGGCGCGCCGCTGCTCGACGGGGCGCTCGCCACGGTCGAGTGCGAGCTGGCGGACACGTTCCCCGGAGGCGACCACGTCATCGCGCTGGGCAGGGTGACCGCCCTGGCCACGGCGGACCGTACCGGGGACACCGGTCCGCTGCTGTACTTCCGCAGGACCTACGGGCGCTTGCGCTCCAGCTCGTCGAGGTCGGCCAGCATCGCGTCGGCCAGGTCCCGCTCCGAGGCGTAGTACCGCTCCGCCCACTTCAGCGTCAGCACGGGGTACGCCCACGCCTGCTCGGCGCGACCGCCCTCGGCGTCGGCCTCGGCGCGCCGCCGCATGGTCTCGGCGTACTCCCGGTGCCGTGCGAGCACGTCACGCATCTGCTCGGGCTCCAGCAGGTGGCCGAGCCACAGTCTCAGCATGACGCCGTGCTTGAGCACCGGCGGTTCCACCGGCGACTCGCGCGCCCAGGTGCGGACGGCGTCCATCCCCTCGTCGGTGATCCGGTAGACCTTCTTGTCGCGGTTGCCGGTCTCCTGCGCGACCATCCGCGCGGTGACGTACCCGGCCTGCTCCAGACGCTTGAGCTCGCTGTAGATCTGGCTGAACGACGGGCTCCAGTAGAAGAAGCGCAGCGACCAGTCCGCCCACTTCTTCAGGTCGTAACCCGACAGCTCCTCACCGAAGGAGAGCAGTCCCAGCACCGCCCAGCCGGTCGCCGGGAGGGCCGGGCGCTCCGCGTCGCCGCCGCTCTTCGCACCGCTCATCCTCTGCTCAGCCACAGCGGCAGTCTACGGAGCCGGTCCGGGCCGTCCCGCACCGCACCTGTGTGTCCCCGGGTGCGGTGCGGGCGGCTCGTACGCCGTGCCCCACGGACGTCAGGAGACCGCGACCGCACTCCAGGCCGCGGCCACGGTGGCGTACTCGGGGCCGGTGGCGCCGTAGAGGTCCTTCGCCGCGTTCAGGGTCGCGGTGCGGGCGCCCTTGTAGTCCGTGGTGGAGGTCATGTAGACGGTCAGCGCCCGGTACCAGATGGCGGAGGCCTTCTTGTTGCCGATGCCGGTGACGGTGGTGCCGTTGCAGGTGGGGCTGTTGTAGGAGACGCCGTTGACGGTCTTGGCGCCGCTGCCCTCGCTCGCGAGGTAGAACCAGTGGTTGCCGACGCCCGAGGAGTAGTGCACGTCGAGGCGGCCGACCGACTTCGACCAGCAGTCGGCGGAGCGGCCGTCAAGGGACGGCTTGTCGAAGCGGCGCAGCCACGGCGGGGTGGACTGGTCGCTGAAGAGGTAGTCGGGGGTGTCGACGGGGTTGTTCGCGTACCACTCGACCATGGTGCCGAGGATGTCGCTGGTGGCCTCGTTCAGGCCGCCGGACTCACCGCTGTAGCGCAGGTTGGCGGTGGCCGAGGTGACGCCGTGGGTCATCTCGTGGCCCATGGTGTCGAGGTCGACCTGCTCGGGGTCGGTGGTGCCGTCGCCGTCGCCGGTCATCATGCAGAAGCAGGTGTCCGACCACTGGGCGTTGTCCCAGTTCGTGCCGACGTGGACGAAGACGGTGGCGCCGCGGCCGTCGTTCTTGATGCCGTTGCGGCCGAAGGTCGCCTTGTAGTAGTCGAACGTCTCCGCGGTGTTGGCGTGCGCGTCGACGGCGGCGGTGGCGCGGTCGGTGGAGAACTTCCTGCCGTCGCCCCAGATGTCGTCGGCGTCGGTGAACACGGTGCCGGAGGTGCTTTTCAGGGACGAGGACGAGAGGTTGTGCGCGTCCTTGGTGATGTGCCCGCGCACCGGGTCGATCAGGGCGAAGGTGCCGTCGGCCTGCTGGGTGGTGTCGATGGCGACGTCGCCGGTGTACTCGGAGTGGCCGGTGCCGGTCGCCTCGTGCTCGGCGTCGTAGTTCTCGATCGCCGCGCCGGTGGTGGCGTCGGTGACGAAGACCTCGCCGTGCGGCTGGCCCTTGTCGCCCAGGCCCTGGACAGTGGTGCGCCAGGCCAGCCGGGGGGTGCCGTCGGCGGCCCACACGATCAGCTCGGGGGTGGACTTGGCGTTGCTCACCAGCCCGTGCGCGCGCTTCAGCGCCTTGGCCGCGGTGCCCCGGGCGTCGAGGGCGGGAGTGACGGACCCCAGCGCCACCTTGTGGGCCCTGGCGCGGGTGGATCCCTTGAACGAGCCGTCGGCCTTCTGGTGGACGACGAAGTCGCCGCCGACGACGGGGAGGCCGCGGTAGGTCCGTTCGAAGCGGACGTGCTGCGTTCCGTCGGCGTCGATCACGACGTCCTTGACGTGGAGTCTCTGGCCCGCGCCGAAACCGAAGGTGTCGGCGTGCCGGGTCACGTTCGCCTCGGCGTGGGATATCGCCGTGCCGCGGACGGAGGTCGCGCCCTGCACGGCGTGGGGCTGCGAGTGCGCGGGTACGGCCATCGCCGTGGTGATGACGCCTGCGGCTACCATCGCGGAAAGGGCAAGAAGAGGACGGGACATGACGTGGGGATTCCTTCGCTCGTCGTGGGGTGACGACGTCCTGGGACGTTGACGCGAAGTGTTCAGTAGGTGACATGTCCCTGACGCGACTTCATCTGGGATATAACCGCGGAGCTATAGGGCACGGGGGCCCGTGGTGAGGCAGGTCAACTGCCCTCGTCCAGGGCGAACTCCCGGCCCCCGTCCTCCCACCAGGCCAGATACTGCGGTCGCTCCCCCACAAGCGAAAGATAGGCGGCCAGCAGGCGCTCGCACGCCGCGTCGGCGAGCTCGGGCGGAACCGAATCCGTGTTCCAGGCCAGTACCAGCCGCCGGTGGAACGGGACGTCCACGAGCGGTCGCTGCACGGTACCCCGGGCGGAGACGTCGGCGGTCGGCCATACCCCGCAGACGGCACGCCGACCGGCGACCAGGATCTGCGCCACGGACAGGTCCGACGTCACATGGGCGATGCGCGGAGTGAAACCCGCCGCCTGACAGGTGAGATGGAGGTACGCGTGCACACCGCTCTCGTCGGCCTCCGGCATCACCCAGTCCTCCCCCGCCAGCTCATGGAGAGCGACCGACTCCCGGCACGCCAGCGGGTGGTCCTCGGCGAGCAGGACGAAGACCGGCTCACGGAGCAGTGTGCGCGTCGCCACCGACTCGCCGACCGAAAGGGGGAAGCCCGGGAACTCGCCGAACACGGCGATGTCGCATTTCGTCAGGCTCAGCGACTTCACCAGGGTGTGCACGGACCGGCGGGCGTCTATGGTGAGCCGCCGCTCCGGGGCGAGTTCGAAGAGGGCGGAGACCAGCAGGGACACCAGAGGGCCGGCGGTTCCGCCCGCCTTCAGCGGGGCAGTGGCCTGCCGGTCCGCCTCGGCCGCCGACCGTGCGTACTCGCGCAGCCGGTCGAAGCCGACGACGAGGTCACGGGCGCAGCGCAGGACGTACTGACCGTTCTCGTTCGGCTTCACCCCGTCGGCACTGCGGATGAAGAGCGGGCCGCCCAGCTCCTGTTCGATCCGCTTCAGCTGAGCGCTCGTGGCCGGCTGGGAGAGCTGCAGGCGTGCGGCGGCGCGGCGGATGCTGCCGGCCTCGGCGACGGTGAGCAGGATACGGAGGTGCCGGAACTCGAGGTGCAAGAACGTTCCCTCCCTTTCAAGGACAGACGTAGGTGAAGCTCGCCTTCGCCTCCATCGGGGACGGCCGGTGCGCGATCCGCAGGCGGGCGGTGCCCCGGAAGCGGCCCGAACCGCGTACCGTCCAGCGCAGGTGCACCCTGACCTGGCGCTCGCCTCGGGGGGCGGTGCGGATCAGCTCGCCCGAGTCCTGACCGTCCGCGCGCAGCCACCGGTAGGTGACGGGGCCGCCGTGCCCGTCGGTGGTGACGACGCCGGTCAGGTCGGCCGTCTGACCGCAGTGCAGCGGCCCGGCGGGGGCCTGGACCCGGACGGCGAGGACCTCGGGGGCGGGGGCCGGGCGCAGCAGCAGCCAGATCAGGACGGCGGCGATCGCGACGACGGCGGTGGTGACGAGCCGGCCCCGGCGTCCGCGGCGCGAACGCGGGGAGGTCGGCGCCACTGCCTCGGTCCGCCATCGGGCACGCAGGACGTCCTGCTCGTCCACGGGCACCCCGGGCCCGAACCGGAGCAGGACCTCACCGGCGTCCTCCCCCGCCGTCACCGGGGGCAAGGTGGCCCGGTTGCGCTTGCCGAGGACGGTCGCCTGGGTGTCCGGGGCGCCGGCACGGCGTGCGCGGCCGACCGTGGTGACCTGACCGGCGAGGGCCGAGGGAGGAGGTTCCGGGACGGACAGCGGGGGCCGCCGGCCCGGACCTGCGGCACTGTGGGCGTCGGCCGCGGGGGCGAGTTGGCCGGCTGTGGGTGCAGGGTGGGCTGAGCGGTCGGGTGTGGGAGCGGGGTGTTGGGGGGTGGCGGTGGGGGAAGGGCGGGACGAACCGTCGGCTGCCGGAGCAGCTTCCCCGGAAGCTGCCGTGGTCGAAGGGCGGGGCAAGCGGTCGGCTGCGGGAGCAGAACTCTCGTGGGCGGCAGAGGGCGAGGTGCCGGACGAACCGTCGGCCGCTGAAGCAGCATCCTCGGGGACCGGGGTGGTCGAAGCACGGAGCGAGCGGTCGGCTGCGGGAACAGGACTCTCAGGGGCGACAAAGGGCGAGGTGCCGGACGAACGGTCGGCTGCGGGAGCAGGACTCCCGGGGACGGCAAAGGACGAAGGGCCGGACGAACGGTCGTCTGCGGGAGCAACGTCCTCTGGGGCCGCGGTGGTCGAAGAGCGGGGCGAACCGTCGGCTGCGGGAGCAGGGGGCTCGGGGGCGGCTGGGTGCGGGGTGGGGGCGGTTGTGGTCGGCGTCGGGTGACGGTCCGTTCGTGGGGACGGGCCGTCGGGGGCGCCGGCGACGGACGGTGCCGGTGTCTTCGGCGGCGCGAACCGCGGGGTCGACGCGGTCGCCGCCGCGCGGAGCGGCGTGCGGCGCAGGAAGTCGGCCGGCAGCGCCGCGCGCCCGGCGACCAGGACGGCCCGGGCCGCCGCCAGGCCCTCCGACTCGGCGGTGGCGGAGCAGCGGGCGAACAGATCCGCCGCAGGGGTTCCGGGCCGCGTCCAGGCGGCGCCGAGGGTGCGGGCCAGAGCGGCCCAGGCAGCGGCGCCGACCGCCTGGCGGTCCGCGTGCGGCGCGTCGCCCGGCACCGTCACGGCTGCCGCGTCGCCCAGCACGCCGCCCAGCCCCGTCTCGGCCAGCAGGGCGACCCCGTCCGGGGCGATCACGACGGTGTCGAGGCCCAGCGAGCCGTGGGTCAGGCCTGCCGTGTGCAGGGCGAGCAGGGTCTGGGCGGTCTCGTTGAGGACGCTGCCCACGCTGCCCGCGTCCGGGCGGGGACCGTCGGCCGACGACAGGACGTCGGCGAGGGTGGGGGCCGGTGGCCGGACGGTGAGCAGCCACACCTCACCGGCCTCGGCCACGAGGTCGACCGTGCCGAGCAGCCCGGGCAGCCCGAGCTTCGCCGTGGCGAGGACCACGGCCGCCAGGCGCTCGCGCGTACCCTCGGGCGTGAGCAGAGCCCGGTCGACGCGCAGTGCGCCGAGGGTGCGCTCGCCGGCCCGGGCGGGGAGCAGGGCGTGCCAGGTGCCGTGCCGCGCGTGCCGTGACCAGCCGGACAGGGGCCGGCCGGCCACTGTGGTGGCTGTCGTCATGTCGATCCGTTCTCGTCGGACGGCGTTCAGCACGGCGGTGCGTCCAGGGAGGCCGTCTGGGGGCCGTCGGCGGCGGCCGGGTCGCTGCTGAGTGTCACGCCCCAGGTGCCCCGGCACGGGTGGTTGGAGAAGTCCGCCTCGAAGGTCAGGTCGTACCGGGTGCTTCCGGACAGGGGCTGCGACTGGGAGCCGTACGGGTCCGCGGGTGTGTCGACGTAGTAGTTCGCGGTGACGGTCAGTGGACCGGTGCCCGTCGTCTCGACGGTCACCGCCGCGACGAGCGTCCCCGGTCTCGGCCCGCGCTGCCACGAGCCGATGGTGAGGGTGACGGTGCCGGGTGTCGCCGGGCCGGGGGCCACGGTGGTCGGGGTCCCGGCCGGTGGGGTCGGCTCCGGGGAAGCGGGGGGCGCGGCCGACGGGCCGTCCGAGAGGCCGCCCGAGGGGCTGTCCGAAGGGGTGGCCGGGGGTGAGGTGCCGGCCGTGGGCGTGGGACTGCCCGACGAAGTGGCCGGGGAGGCTGAAGTACCCGGTGAAAGAGGTGAGTTGGCTGGCGCCGGGGTCGAACTCGCGACCGTCGTCGACGTGTCGTGCGGGCGGCCCGCCGCATAGGTCGCTCCGCCCCCGACGACCGCCAGCGCGGCCACCCCGCCGGTCGCCACCTTCCATCCCCCGCGCTTCAGCCGACCCAGCAGGGTGAGTGCGGTGGCCGGGCCGTCGAGCGTCGCGGTCGTGGCGAACGGGAACAACAGGGCGAGCAGTGCGGCGAGTTCGGCCAGCCGACGGCGGCCGCGCTCCTCCCAGCCGGCGCCGTAGGCTTCGGTGGCGGCCCGTTCCAGGTCGACGAGGAACGTCTCGACGCCGGGCCGGTCCGCCGGGTCCTTCGCCAGGCCGGCGCGCAGCAGCACCCGCACCAGCGCGGGTACGTCGTCCAGCGGGGCCGGTGCGCGCAGGTGCTGCAGACGCAGCGCGGACACGTCGTCGCCGGGGAACGGCCGTCGGCCGGTCAGGCACTCGAAGAAGACCACGGACGCCGCGTAGACGTCGGCCGGCGGGCCGACGGGCTCACCGTTCCACTGCTCCGGCGCCATGTAGGCGGGCGTGCCCGCGGCCTCGGTCTCCCGGCCGCTGCGCACCGCTATGCCGAAGTCGACGAGCGCGCTGGTGCCGTCGGCACGGACCAGCACGTTCTCCGGTTTGTAGTCGCGGTGCACCACCCCCGCCGCGTGGGCCGCACCCAGCCCCAGCAGGGAGCCCTTGAGCAGGACGAGCGCGGTCTCCGGGCCGGTCGCCCCGTGTCGGCGCAGCAGCCCGCGCAGGCTGACGCCGTCCACCGCCTCCATCACGATCGCGGCACCGGCGCGTGCCTCGACGTACTCGTACAGCCGCACCACGCACGGGTGCCGGAGCTCACCGAGCAACCGGGCCTCGGCGCGGAAGCGGACCAGCAACTCCCGGTCCGCGCGCAGGTGTTCGCTCAGATACTTGACGGCGACGGGCACGCCGGTCGCGGTGTGCCGGGCGAGGACGACCCGGCCGCCGGCTCCCTCGCCGAGCGTCCGCACCGCCTCGTAGCCGGGGACCGCCCAGCCGTCGTCGGTGTGCGTGTCCTCGGTCATGCCGTCCCCTCCACCGGCGCGGGGAGCCCGGCGCCCCGCGGTACGACCTGCGCGTCCCGCCGGCGCCGTATCCGGCGCAGCAGCCACCGCAGCGGCGCGGACCACACCGGGAAGGCGATCAGGGCGACCACTGCCGCCTCGATCACCGTGGTCCACGGCTCGGCCAGCCGGCCGGCGAGCAGGTCGCCGATCCGGGAACGCCAGGCCAGCAGGGCGAGGCCGAGGAAGCCGTAGGTGCCCACGACGACCGCGAGGCCGTAGGCGGCCAGGCCGGCCTGACGCGGGCCGGGCCGGTTGCCGGCGCGCAGGTCCCGCCACAGGCCCGTGCGGAAGTAGGCGCTCGCCTCCTCACGCAGCCGGGGCACGCGCAGGGCGTCGGTGAGCGCCTGGTAACCGTCCAGCGGCATCAGCGGGTTGAAGTTGTAGAGGGTGTTCAGGTAGAGGCCGAAGGCCAACTGGTAGAGGACGGCCGAGACGGGTCCCGCGGGCAGCAGGGCCGCGCCCGTGGCGCACCAGCCGGCCAGCGCCGCCGTGGACAGCGGCCCGGACAGGGCCACCACGACCCGTGACCAGCGGGAGCCGAACCACATGTCGCTGGTGTCGACGAACGCGAACGGCATGCCCATCATCAGCAGGAACCCGCCGCGCCTGACCTTGCGGCCGTACGACTTCACGGCCAGCGCGTGCGTGAGCTCGTGGACGAGCAGCGCGGTCACGTATCCGGCGGCCAGCAGGACCGGGCCCCACACGCCCGCTCCGCCGAAGTCCAGCAGGTGGTGGCGGCCCTGCGCGGCGAAGAACGCGACGAGGCCGCCGGCCACCGACAGCCAGGCGAGCAGCACTCCGGTCCGGGTGAACAGCCGCCAGCCGAACCCCTGGTAGAGCCGGGTCACCAGCCGGTCGAGGCCGGGAACGGACACCTCCAGCTTCAGCAGCGCCCGGTACACGGCACGCGCCGCCCGCCGCCAGCCCGTCGGCCGCTCCTCCTCCGGCCGCCCGGGCAGGCCGCGCAGCAGCCCGGCGTCCGCGAACGCGGCCAGCGCGGACTCGATGCGGGGCAGGGCGAGTTCGCCGAAGCGGTCGGCGTACGCGAACAGCAGGTCCCGAACCGTGTTCTCGCCGTCGACGGCGTGCCAGAGGAAGACCTGGCGCTCGTCCAGCTCCAGATAGCGGCCGGTGCGGCTGCTGCTGAGCACCCAGCGGGGTGCGCCGCGTTCGGTGGGGATCTGCTTCAGGGCCCAGCCGGTGCGGCGGCGGGGGCGCGCGGTGAGCGGGCCGCCCGCCTCCGGGGCCTCTTCCTGTCCGGCGACGGGCAGCTGGGTCAGCTGGGTACCGACGACCATGGTGCGGGAGCCGATCCGGTCGTCGCGGGGCTGTTCGAACACCAGGCGTACGTCGCCGACGGACAGCTCGGTGCCGTCGGCGAGGCCGGCCGCCCCGCCGTGCAGGTCGACACCCCCGACCGCGGTGCCGTTGAAGGAGTCCAGGTCTTCGATCCGGAAGCCGTCAGCGGTGCGGACGATGCGGGCGTGGCGGCGCGAGACGCTGGTGTCGGACAGGACCACGTCGTTGTCCTCGCCCCGGCCCAGCGTGGTGACGGGGCCGGTCAGCGCGACGAGCAGCGTGGGTTCGTCGAGGCCGCGCAGCCGGGGCGCGGCGAACGACGTCGGTGCGGCACCCCGGCGCGGAGTGCCGCAGTGCAGGCAGTACGGGAAGTCGCGCCGCACGTGGACGCGGCAGACATGGCAGAGCATTGCGGTGGCTCAGCCTGCGCCGGAACCGCTGAGGAACGTACCGCCGTTGAAGCCGCCGTCCGCGTCGGGTGCGGAGGGCGAGAGACGGGTGGCCATGTCGCCGGTACCGGGCAGATCGATACCGCCGCGCACGGTCGTCCCGGCACGCCCGAGGGTGCCTTCGCGGCCACCACCGCCACTGGGACGGTTGCCGTTCTCCGGATCACCGCCACCTTCACCGCCGCCGCCCTCACCACCACCGTGGCCACCGCCACCACTGGGACGGTTGGTGTTCTCCGGATCACCCCCACCTTCACCGCCGCCACCGCCGCCGCCCTCACCACCACCGTGGCCACCGCCACCACTGGGACGGTTGGTGTTCTCCGGATCACCCCCACCCTCACCGCCGCCACCGCCG
>NZ_JBFBBK010000093.1:3291-3587 GCF_040682635.1 Streptomyces sp. NPDC051133 | reverse complement strand
CGCCGCCCTCACCACCACCGTGGCCACCGCCACCACTGGGACGGTTGGTGTTCTCCGGATCACCCCCACCCTCACCGCCGCCGCCACCGCCGCCGCCCTCACCACCACCGCCATGGCCACCGCCACCACTGGGACGGTTGGTGTTCTCCGGATCACCCCCACCCTCACCGCCGCCGCCACCGCTGTCACCGCCGCCGTCGCCGCCATGGCCACCGCCACCACTGGGACGGTTGGTGTTCTCCGGATCACCCCCACCCTCACCGCCGCCGCCACCGCTGTCACCGCCGCCGTCGCCG
>NZ_JBFBBK010000093.1:0-3192 GCF_040682635.1 Streptomyces sp. NPDC051133 | reverse complement strand
GCCATCGCGGTCGTAGATGCCGCCGTGACCGAAGTGACCGGCGTCCCCGCCGCCGTCCCCGCCTACGCCGCCGAAGCCGCCGTGCCCACCGGCACCGCCGAAGCCGTCGTGCCGGCCGAGGTCGCCGAACCCACCGGAGCCGACACCGCCGTCACCGAGCCCGCCCTCCCCGAACCCGCCGGCTCCCAGACCACCGTCACCGAATCCACCACCGGCACCGCCGAACCCGCCATCGGCGCCTCCGCCGAACCCGCCGTCGAACCCGCCGTCGAACCCGCCGCCGAACCCGCCGTCGGCACCCCCGCCGAACCCACCGCCGAAGTCACCGAAGCCCCCGTCGGCACCCGCGCCGAGCTGCCCACCGAGCCCACCGAGCCCACCGGGATCCGCGCTGGGGCCCTCGTGGCCGTACTCGCCGAACCCGCCGAACTCGCCGAAGTCGCCGAAGTCGCCGAACTCGCCTGGTCCGTCCGCCGCTTCGGCAGGAGAGGTGTCCAGCAGCGGGCCGCCGAGCAGGCTGCGGGAACCGGTCGAGGCCATGTCGAGGCCGCCGGGGCCCTCCTGGCCCTCGGCGGGAGCGGACAGATCGGACGAGTGACCGACGGAGGCCGGGTCCCCGGCTTCGTGGTCGCCGGAGACCTGGTCCGCAGCGACGGTGTGGGACGTGCTGACGTCGTGGGACGCGGCGATGTCGTGGGACGTGGAGACGTCGTGCGTCGCCGCGGAGACGTCGTCCGCGGGAACGGCGTGGCCGGTCGTCACGTCATGGTGCGCCAGCGCGTGCGCCGCGCTTCCGAAGAACAGGGACGACTTGGACAGCCGTGGGTCGAGAGCGGCCGGTCCCCCGTCGGTGCCGGACTCGACGCGGAGGGAGCGGAGTTCGGCGACCTGCACGGGCGACAGGCCGAGTCTTCGCGCCACCTCGCCGGTGTCGCCGTCGAGTTCGGCACGGAAGGCCGGGTCGACGGCCAGGCGCGTCAGGGCAGCACGATATGCGTCGTCGGTCATGGTTCGGTCTCCGTCGGTCTGCGGGCACTGGTGCCGATCGCGGCGGAGCCGAGGATCCCCCTGGTCGGCGGCAACTGCCATTTCCGGCCATCCCCGCCGATACCTGCTGGAGACGTTATAGAGCCTTGGCATGGGCAACGCAAGAGCTGCAAGCAGGGCAGTCGCCGGGGCGCGGCCGCCCGGCCGCGCCCCGCACCCACCGATCGGATATGGCCACCGACCTGCCGACACGCAGCCGAGATGACGAACAACGTTTCCGGCCGCCGACCTGGCCCGCCACCAGCCCCAGGGCGGCCGTCAGGCCAGTTCGAGGACGAGCTTGCCGACGTTCTGCCCGCGGAAGAGCATCTGCAGCACCTCGGGGAAGTCGTCCACGCCGCCCCGCACCACATGTTCCTTGACCTTGATGCGTCCGGCCCCGATCCATGCGGAGATGTCCCGCGCGGCCTGCGCGTAGCGGTCGGCGTAGTCGAAGACGACGAAGCCCTCCATGCGGGCGCGGCGGACCAGCAACGAGAGGTAGTTGGAGGGGCCCTTGACCGGCGTGGTGTTGTTGTACTGGCTGATGGCACCGCAGACCACGACGCGCGCGTGCATCGCCAGCCGGGTCAGGGCGGCGTCGAGGATGTCCCCTCCCACGTTGTCGAAGTAGACGTCGATGCCGTCGGGGGCCTCGCGGCCCAGCGCCTTCCGGACGTCTTCGGCGCGGTAGTCGATCGCCGCGTCGAATCCCAGTTCATCGGTGAGCAGGGCGCACTTCTCCCGCCCGCCGGCGATGCCCACGACCCGGCAGCCCTTGGCCTTCGCGATCTGACCCGCCATGGTGCCGACCGCGCCGGCCGCCCCCGACACCACGACGGTCTCGCCGTCCTTCAGCGCTCCGACGTCCAGCAGCCCGAAGTAGGCGGTCATGCCGGGCATGCCCAGCGCGCCCAGGTACGTGGAGGGCGGGGCGAGGGAGGTGTCGATCTTCATGGCGCCCTTGCCGTCGGAGACCACGTACTCCTGGACGCCGAACACGCCGACCACGTGATCCCCCGGCTGGAAATCGGGGTGGTTCGATGCGGTGACCTCGACGACCGATCCGGCGCGCATGACCTCGCCGATGCCCACGGGCGGCAGGTAGGAGGGGCGGTCGTCCAGCCAGCCCCGCATGGCCGGGTCGAGGGAGATGACGCGTGTACGGCCCGCGAACCGGCCCGGGCCCGGTTCGTCGACGGGTCCGGAACAGTGCTCCCAGTCCTCGGCCTTGACCTCGCCCACCGGGCGGGCGGCCAGACGGATCTGGCGGTTGCTCGCAGGCATCACGTCTCCTGTCGTTGACGGCTTCAGCGCAGGATACCGACCAGTAGGTATGCGCGCTGCGTGAGGTACACCACATGCTGTACCCGATTGCGGCCCGACCGGTCGCCGCCGGACCGGTCAGGGGGTGGAGGCCCGCCGGCCGGTGCGGCCGCCCTCGCGGTCGCGCTCCCGGAGCAGGCGCGCGGTCTGCCCGGAGACCGGCGTGGCCAGCACCGCGGTGACCAGGTCGACCAGCCGGCTGGTGAACAACCGGTCGTCCCTGCGCGGGCGGCCGGCGGCCCGGGCGGCGAGCTCGGCATGGCAGAAGCGCATGGCGGTGAAGCGGGTGTGGAACACCGCCGTCGACTCCGGAGCCAGCAGCGGCTCCACCAGGCGCCGCCAGGGGTAGATGCTCGACCCCTCCGTCACCACGACCTCGACCAGCGGTTCGGGGCGGTTGAGCAGCTCGGCCACGATCTGCAGGAACTCCCGCCCGCCGTCGCGGTCGGCGAGCTTCGCGGCGGCCGGCAGCACCAGCGCTCCGGCGAGGGATCGGAGGTCGGCGGCGCCGCTGTCCTCGTACTGCTGCAGCAACACCTCCCGGCGGGCGTCCACCGCGGGAAGATGCTTGTCGAGTACGGCCCGCAGCAGACCCGCGCGGTCGCCGAAGTGGTACTGCAGGGCCATCGCGTTGCGCTGCCCGGCGGAGCGCTTGATCTCGTTCAGCGACGCGCCGTCGACGCCCTTCGCCGCGAACAGACGCTCGGCGGCGCGGATGAGCGCGGCGCGGGTGTCATCGCCCTTCCGGCTCCGCGGCGACGTGGCCGGCGTCTCCTGTGCTGTCACGGATGCCCATGCTAGCGTCGCCCCGCCCGAAGTAATACGCCTGCATTAAAAAGT
>NZ_JBFBBK010000092.1:0-15455 GCF_040682635.1 Streptomyces sp. NPDC051133 | reverse complement strand
CTCCGCGGACGCGACCGTGACGTCGAAGTCGAGCACCTCCACCCACGTGCTGGAGACGACCACTTCATGATCGATTCCTTAGTCCGGAAAAGTGCATGCGGCCTCACCGAACTCCTGGCCCACGCACTGCGCGCCCGCGGCCGCCAGGTCGAAGTCGAGCACCTTCACCGTCACCTGCCGCGCGTCCTCACCACCAGCCTCGAGCAGGAGCCCGCCCGATGAAGCGACCCTCCCTCTTCCGCCGCTGCGGTCACGTGCCCGGCGCCCTGAGCCCCGAGGAGCAGGCCGCCATCGACCAGTTCCGCGCGATGCTCGCCGCACTGCGCGAGATGGAGACCTGGACGCCCGGCCTCTACCGGGACATCGCCGTACGCGTCGGACCGTTCGTGGAAAGGGCCCACCCCCGACCGGGCGACGACCACGGCCCCGACCTGATCGCTGTCTCCCTGGTCCACCCCGACACCCCGCACGCTGCGGCCTACCTCCACGGTCACCAGCTCGGCTACACCGGCAGGGGCTGGCTGCGCTGCGAGACGGACAAGATCCTCGGAGTGTGGAACCCGGCCCTCACACCGCTCACCCACGCCGCGGCGGGCCTGGAGATCCCCGACGACGTCGGCATGGAGGCCGCGCACTACGCCGTCCACGTCGAAGCCCGCCGGAAGGACAACTCCGGCCGGATCCTGCTACGCATGGGCCCGTACACCCAGACCTGGCTCGCCTCCCGCGACGCGGATCGCCTCAACACCCTGCTGGAGGGCAAGGCGGCCACGGTCATGCCCGGCTACACGGTCACCGCGAAGGACACGGTGTTCCACGTCAGCGACCACGCCTCCTACAGCGACCCGCATGAGTCCGACACCTGCGAGCTCCTGGCGGCCCTCCTCAAAGACGTGAGCGCCCCATGGTGACCACGGTTCTGCACAAGGGAGCGCTCGGCCACCTGGGTGCTGTGACGTACTGCTGAGCATGACGAAGGCCCGTACTCCCTGCGAGGGGAGTACGGGCCTTTTGCGTTTCAGGGCTACGGGAACTCAGGCAGGCTGATGCTCTTGCTGGGTCAGTTCCTTGAGCAGCGTGTCGTACGCGTCCGGATACTGCTCGCGCAGGATCCTCAGCCACACGCGAGCACCGTCAGCGAAGACCGCGGGCTCCATCTTCAGGTGTAGATGGGTGACCACCGAGAGGGCATCTCCGTACGGCAGCTGTCCTGACTGTTCGGCCTCGGACTGCGCCGCGCTCTCATGGGCCTGACGCTCCTGGGTATTAACGGCGTTAACGGTCGGCTGTGCGGGGGAGCCCGCCAGCGCCCCGCCCTCGGGGGTATTAACGGCGTTAACGGTTGAGGCCTCGCTCGTCTGTTCCACCGCAGGCTTGCGCCGCTGACGAGGGGCCTTCGCGGCCTCGATGGCCTTCTTCGCCTCGCCCGCCTGCTGCGCCTTAGGGAGCCGGCCGATCCGGCGAGCCGGTTCAACCTTCAGCTCACCTGTCTCCACCTGCTCCTGGAGCTCGGGCGTGAGCTCCAAGAGCGCCAGGCGCTGAGACACCCAAGGCGGCGTCTTTCCCAGTCTCCGGGCTACCTCGCCCTGCGACCCATGAACCTTCACGAGATCCTGGATCGCCTTCGCCTGGTCCATGGGAGCCACATCCTCGCGGTGGATGTTGGCGATCAGCGCAGACTCCAGGAGGTCCGCCGCGCTCGCCGCGAGGTCGTCGTTGACGTCGATCCGCAGCTCTTCGAGGCCGGCCAGATGCGCGGCAGCCAGACGCCGGTTGCCGTCGATGACGACGTACTCGGCTTCAGCGAGCGAGTCTTCCTGACCGGGGTGAGCCGTCAGGAAAGCGGCTCGCCGCGCCACGGTGACCGGCTGGATCTGGCCTTTGGCTCGCAGCGAATCCGCAGTCTCTTCGAGGTTGGTGAGCTCTTCGCGCGGGTTGAAGGGATTGTGCGCCAGCAGTGCCAGCTTCACCGAGGCCGGAGGCCTCTTGCCTTCCCCGTTCATGATCTGTGAGCGGGTCCGGATCCGACGGGGAGCTTCCGGCTCTCCGCCTGGCCCATCCTCATCAATGCTGAAGCCGCGCGTGACCCGCTGCTGGCCGTCCTTCTTGCTGGTGTTCCTCATACCGCCAGTTCCTTCGCCAGGTCGCGCATCGCCTGCGCGTGTTCGCTGTCCGGTGCGTACTCAAGCAGCGGGATCTCGCCGTCAGCGGCCTCGCGGCCTTCCTTCAGGTCACCGATCACCGCCAGAACGGGCGGGGAGCTGCTCTTCTCCCACTCATCCTTGTTCTCCTTCACGAGCTTGCCGCGCCGGCTGTCGTACGCGTTGATGATCAGGCCCAGGTAGTCGACCTGGATCCGACCCTTCTTGCACAGGTCGTCCTTCTGGGACTTCAGCAGGCGGAAGGCGCGGTGGGACGCCTTGTTGGCCCAGACCGGGGTGATGACGCCTGATCGGTCCGCGAGTTCACCTTCGCGGCGGCGCACGTAGTACAGGGCGGTGTCCATGTTCAGGCCGAGGCTGGGCGGGCCGTCGATGATGATGACGTCGTAATCCGCTTCCAGCGGCTCCAGAGCGCGTTCCAGGGCGGCCTCGCTGAAGCTCACCTTGGACAGGGCGACGTCCCGGAGGAACGCGTCGTCGGACGCGGGAAGCAGATGCAGCCGCTCACCGAAGCGCTTCTGGTCCAGGGCGACCAGCAGGTCGTGGATGTCGCCCTTTGCGGTGCCGTCCATGTGCATCATCAGCGTCTCAACGTCGTCCTCGTACATGAGGTCTTCGAAGCCGAGCTCGGCAGTGAGGTGCCCTTGCGGGTCGTAGTCAATGATCAGGACGCGACGGCCGGCCTCGGCGAGAGCCTGCGCAATGCCAGAGGAGATGAACGTCTTGCCGACGCCGCCTTTCTGGTTGGCCACTATGACCCGCACGACCGGCTGTGACACCAGCGGGGTCGTGGGGGAGGGGTGGTTGTTGAGCCACAGAGTCAACGCCTGCGCGAGCCCCTGCACGTAGGTGATGCCGCGCTGCGAGCAGACGGCCTTGAATTCGTCAGGGCCGCCGACAGGGAGGAACGTCCCCCAGGTCTTGGCTCCCTCGGTGTCGACTTCGGGGACGTCGTCGGCTTCGTACCAGGCCTTGATGGCGTGCTCGGTTGCGTCCTGGATGTCCATTCCGTGCTCAAAGGCGCGGATCTTCAGATGCCTGCGCAGCTTGGGAGCGAGAGCAGTAATTAGCTTCTCTCGCTCTGCTCTGGGGCTCGGGATGCTCATGCGGCCGAACTTTACTAGGTCAGCCGCGCGGCAGGACGGAAGTGGTTCACGCATCACCTGTTGAGGCTCATGTAGCCGGGCGAACACCTGAGGGAGCGAGAGGCGGCCAGCGGCAGGTGGACACCCGAAATGGTGCTGCCGCAGCGCGTGTTGCCGCACCCCCTTGCAGAGCTGGCAGTGGGGTGTGTTGGCGGATGCCGTTGGTTGTTGTCGTGGGGGAAGCGTGGGTGACTGACTGTCCCGCAGTATTCGCACGATGTCGGCGACCGGAGCCATAGCGAGTCCAGGGCAGAAGTGTGATCGCTGCTTGGGGGGCGGCCCATCTGTCTGGATCCCGGCGGCTGCCTGGCGAATATGGCCGTCGGCTCTCTCGTGGCTGCCAGCAGGGCGGGGCATTCTGTGTCGGATCCGGATCGTCTCGTGCGGGGGAGGGGAACTTCTGGTGCTGTGGTGGGTGGCGGCCTTGTGGGGATTGTCTGGTGCGGCCTCGGTGGAGAGCCTGGCCCTGTACCGCGCGATCCACCGGGTCAAAGACTTCCCCTGGCGCAAGAAGGGCGAAGTCGCCTTCGCCGCCTACCTGGCTTCAGTGGTCATCCGGGTCGTGCTGGGCGGAGGCCTGGCAGCCGCGTTCGGCGCATCGGCGCAAGTCGCCGGTCCACTGGGCCCACTCGCGGTCGGAATTGCCGCCCCGAAGATCGTTGAGCAGTTCCTCCGCCAGGGCCTGGCCCACCAGGCGGTGGAACCCCTGCCGCAAGTAGCACCTGGCGCGACCGCTCAGATGGCCAACGCATCCGCGCAAGGAGGTCCCGGTGCGGCCTGACTCGTTCAGCTCCCAGCTCTGCGTCGCCCTCGCGCGCACCACCCCGGCCTTCCAGCCGACACCGCGCCCTGCCCGCCAGGGCTTTGCCCGCCAGTTGATCGACGCGCTGGCGCGAGTCACCCCCGCCTTCCAGGACGGACCAGCCACCACACAGCCGCGCACGGACGGACCTCCCGCGCCGCAGCCCGCTGCGACTCAGCGTGCGTCGGCAGCCCAGCAAAGGCCGGCATCGTCGGCACCGCCCGGGCCGCGATATGGAGGGCGGCTTCTCACCGTCGCTGAAGTCGCCGCCATCATGCGGAGTTCGAAACTCGCCGTGTACCGCCTGGTCCACAGCGGAGAGCTCCCGGCCGTCCGCGTGGGGCGAGCCTTGCGGGTGCCGGAGGAAGCCGTGCACGACTATCTGCGGGACAGCCTGCGCAGCGTGAGCTGATTCAAGCGGGGTTGGGACGCCCGATACCAGGCTGGTCCTGCCGTCCACAGACTGGTGTGACGGCCCGCCTGGCGGGCGCTGCGGTAAAGATCTGGTGATGGCCTCCCGCCCGGCGGGACGGACCCGAGATCGCGCTTTTATGCAGGTCAAGGGCGGGTCACCATGGGCCGGTGATCAGTAAAGCGGAGGTTCGCCCAGGTGACGGGTGGCGCTATCTCTTCCGTGGCGTGATGGTCGGCGACGGCCACCGCGCTGCGGGTACGCCGCTGCGCGCCGCCCAGGACGAAGCCGGTGTCCCGCCCGGCGTGTGGAAGGGGCGGGGCCTGGCCGTGGTCGGTCTCAAGGCCGGGGATGTGGTGACCGAGCGGCAAGCGGAACTGCTCCTCGGGGAAGGCCGGCACCCGGATGCCGACCGGATCGAGCGCGAGCGCCTGGAGGCGGGCGACGATCCGGCGGCGGCGCGGCGGGCGACCGTGTTGGGCAGGCCCATCGAGCACAACCGCTCGCCGAAGACCGAGAAGGCCAAGGAGCGGACGCCCTGGCTGGCTATGGACCTGGTGTTCCGGGCGCCGTCGACGGCGCACATCGCATGGGCGCTCGGGGATGACGAGACGCGGCTGGTGCTGGAGCTGTGCCAGGACATTGCCAGGGACAAGACGCTGGCGTGGTTTGAGGATTCGGTCGCGGAGATCCGCTGGAGGAGCGGCGGCAAGATCCGCAAGCCGGTCCGGGATGGGCTGATCGTCGCGGTGTTCCGGCATTACGAGTCGAGAGCTGCCGAGTCGAAGCCGCTTCTTCACGATCATGCAGTGGTGTCGATCCGTGCCCGGCGGCCGGATGACAAGGGGACGTGGGGCAACCTGTCGGCGGACTCGCTGATGGCCCGCATCGTTGCCGCTGACACCTTCTACATCCTGTACTTCATGGAGGAGGTGTCCGCCCGGCTGGGGTGGGCGTGGGAGCCGCGCGAGGTGACGCCCGGCCGCCGGCCCGTCATGGAGATCGCCGGGATCGACCAGCGGCTCATCGGCTGGCAGTCGACCCGCCGCCAGCAGATCGAGGACGCGCTGTCCGTCCTCACGGCTGACTACGAAGAACGGCAGGGGCACCCGCCGGGGGAGCGGGCCGCCTACGCGTTGGGCTGCCAGGCCGCCGACCAGACGCGCCCGCCGAAGCGCACGGTGATGCTGTCGCTGACCGAGCTGCGCGAGCGATGGCGCGCCTCTGCGATACGGGCGTTCGGCGCCTGCACCGTCTACCGGCTTGCACAGCGTGCGCGAGCGGCGGCCGCGGCAGCGTGGGCGCGGGTGCGGCCGGTGGTCGACGTCGTCCTGGCCGCCGTCGACACCGTCGCCGTGGTGTACGTGATGCGCGGCGCCTTCAAGCGCCACCACCTCCTTGCCGAAGCCCGCCGCCACCTCGCCTACGCCCTGCGCGGCCGACCTCACCAGCCCGGCCTGGATGAACAGATCGTGCAGGCGGTCGTCGACGACTACACCCGCCCCGTCGGGCGCGGCCGGAAGATGACCGCCGACCTACGCGCCCTGTACCCGAGCGACACCGAGGACCAGGCCGTGCTGCGCCCGCTGACCCGCAGGCGCACCGCGCCCCAGTACGAGCGTGCCCGCCTCGCCGCCGGCGCCCTGGCCGCCCGGGTCCGCGCCGCGCGCCGTGCGGAGCGCCTGGGTTCCCGTCCCCGGCCGTACGCCGTCACGGTGCCCGCCGCCTCGAGGTCGCACCCGCGGCCGTTCCGCACCGACCCGAAGGACGGCCGCCTCCAGGAACCGGGGACTGGCGTGGTCACGGTGGAACAGACGCGCCAGACCTTGGAAGCCGCTGCCGCGCAGGTGGCCGCCGCGCTTCAGGACAGCCGGCGGGCGCGCGTGGCCGCCCACGGCCCCCGCCCGCAGCCCGCCCCGGGGACGGCCCCGCCGCCGCACACCCAGCAGCCCGGCATCCAGCACACGCCGGGCCGGACCACAGGAGGAGCCACGTGAGCACCCCGGAAGAACAGCCCGCCCCCGAAGACGCCCTCACCCGCGCCCGTGCCGCCCGCGCGGAGATGGCCGCCGCGCTCGAAGAGGACCGGGAGCCCGAGCCCGATGAGCCTGTGGGGTGGCAGCCGATCTGGAAGCGCCCCCGGAAGCCGAAGTCGAAGGCGGCGAAGAAGGTGGAGCTGCGTAAGCAGCGGCGGCGACTCCGGGACGCCGCCAAGCGCCGCCTCGCCGCCGCGCAGTCGCGCCGGCCCCGCTCCCGGCAGAGCCGGATCGGCAACGCGGCCGCGCGCCGCGATGCCCGCGCCCTGTCCCGGGTGCGGCACTCCAACGCCTGGCTGTGGTGACGATGCCGGGCATCGTCCACGGAGTGGAGCCCACGATGTTCTACATCCGGTGGCGATGCACGACATCGGGTGGACTCCACTCAGTGGGGCCCCACCGAGTGGATCACACCGGTGCGCCCACCGCCGACCGACCCCTTGACCAGGTGCGGCCGGTGGCGTGCGCTACCCCTTGACCAGGTCCGCCACCGAGGACGATTCCTTTTGACACAGCCCCGGCAGGCGCTGGAAACCAGCTTGACGTCTGCGGACTGGCGGGTCAGGACTACTCGTTGCAGATGGTCGCGCCATACAGCACCAAGCCGGGCCGGGCCAGAGTGCCGGTCCCACGCAGATCACGGGGTCCGCGGCGAACTGCCCGCCGTCCTGGACGCCCACGCGCAGTGCAGCTGCGTTGACTATCGATCCGTTTGTTGGTGGGGGCTTGTGGTGCTGCGGCTTTGCGCCAACTGGCTTCGGTGGGGTGACCGTTGAGTGCGGGTCGAGTTGAGCGTGCGGACTCTCTGCTGTCTAGGTGCCTGAAGGGACTCGTTGCGTCGTGCTGTCACCCTCTCCGACTGTTCAGGTGTTCGATTCGTTGAGTGCTTCCTACCGGGAGGCTTTTGAGGCGTTCCTGGCTCATACGGATCAGAAGGTGAACGCGCAGGCGTTCTTGTCCCGGGTGGTGTCCGGGTTGCCGTCACGCCGGCTGTTCATCGATGTCGGTGCGGGGGAGGGTGGGACGACGCGTCATCTCGCGCCGGACTTTCTCCGGACGGTGGCTGTCGAGCCGAGCGTGCACCTGCACGAAGCGCTGGGGCGGGCCTGTCCGCAGGCGGTGATCGTGGCCGAGCCGGTGGCGGACGCAAAGATCACGGAGCGGGCGGACCTCGTTCTCTGTTCCCATGTCCTTTACTACCTGCCCCGTGCCGAGTGGGTGGCGACGGTGGCACGCATGCTGGAGTGGGTCACGGATGGTGGCGAGCTGGTCGTGATGCTGCAGAACCCCGGCAGTGACTGCATGCGGATGCTCCGGCACTTCACGGGCGTCGCCTTCGACCTTGCCGCCCTGCGCCGGGAACTAGTGGCCGCGGGAGCATGTCCGACGGCCGCAGCAAGCGTCGAGCCGGTTCCCGCGATGGTCCGTACGCCGGACGCGGACACCGCGGTGACCATCGCGGAGTTCATGCTGAACCTCGTCCCGCTCAGCCAGCTATCCGCGCTGCCCACACGAGCGGAGCTCCACGAGTATGTGGCTCGATACTTCGCCGCTGAAGACGGAGGCTTCGCCTTCAGCAGTACCCAGGACTGCCTGCGCCTCCGTAAGGTGCCGGCGTCAACGCCCGTGTGAGGGGCAGCCCATCGGCGGAACAGGGCAACGCACCGTGGTGCCATTTCGCGGGTCCTCGCCCTGCGGTCCTAGGGTGCTGGGGTGAGCACCGACACTCCCCGGTACGACACCGTGGGCGACCAGTACCGCCAGTACAAAACCACCGCCACCCTCCCGATCGCGGAACGCCGCTTGTTTCGCGATCAGGCCGGAGACCTGACCGGGCAAAGGGTCCTGGACCTGGCCACCGGGTACGGCGCCTACGCCCGCCTGGCCCACGACCTCGGCGCTACCGAGGTCGTGGGCGTGGACATCTCTCCCGAAATGATCCACCACGCCCGCCGCGCCACGGACACCCCCGCCGTCACCTTCCATACAGCCGATGCCCGCACCACGCCCAACCTGGGCACTTTCGACCTGGTCACCGCCGTATGGCTCTTCAACTACGCCCAGACTCCGGCCGACCTCGCAGCCATGGCAGCCGGTGCCGCCCGGGCCCTGCGGCCCGGCGGCCGCCTGGTGGCCATCACCATCAATCCCGGCCATGATCCTGCCGGCCCTGACTGGACGCCCTACGGCCTGACAGTCCGCAACGCCACCGCCGCCCCCGGCCAACGGGTCCTGGAGATCGCACTGCTCACCCCGACCGGGAGTATCGCCCTGTCGGTCTCTCAATGGGACACCGACATCTATGCCGCAGCTGTTCGTGAAGCCGGGCTGTGTGACCTGACCTGGCACCTACCCGTCCTGACCGAGAGCGAGATTGCCGCGCAGGAAACGGGCTACTGGGACACAGCTGACGCGAACCCGTTCATCGCAGCGTTCACTGCCTTCCTGCCGTGACCGTCGGCTTTCGGTCCGCAGGGCTGTTTCTGGCGAGAACCGGGCCTGCTCTCCTGGGCCGTCAACTGACGTTCAGACATTTGCGGCCGGTGACACACTCGTCAAAGCCACCACGCGGCAGCCCACGGTCCGCACCCCAGCGGCGGGCTCCGCCTGGTGCTCGATGCCCAGCCGGCCGAGCGGCTCGCAGGGGCGGGCCGACGCACGACCGGTACCCCGCTGAGCGGCCCACGCGGCAGATGGGCACGTCATCGCACCGGACGCTCCGCCGCCGCGAGGTTCAAAACTGTGTTGATGGCGCTGGTGACAGAGGAGCTGTGAAAGGTACATGGCAGGTGTGCCGAGGAGGGAGGGGCCTGCAGGCAGAGGATCGTTACTGTGTCTCCCCGTTCGGGTGAGTGGCGCCTGCCCGGCCATCGGCTTGGGCAGTTGGGGGGCGACTCGATCTGATCGCTGATTCGAGCGCCAACTCCCCTTCGCCTGAAAGGCATTTCGCCATGCTGCGCGTCGCTGCCGTATTCCTGGGAACCGCCGCGCTCCTCGGCGTCCTCGTCACACCCGCCTCCGCCGCCGCGCCCGGCGCCGCCGTGGATTCGCTCGTCGCCACGGTCGGGAACGCGGTCAACGGCCTCCAGGACACAGTCACCAACCTCAACCTCACCGGCTCGTAGCCGACCCGGCACGGGGCATTGCTGGTTCCCCTGACTGTGCCGTGACGCGCAACGGCGACCGCCCCGACCTCACGGTGGGGCGGACGTCCCGCAGGAGGGGCAGGGCGGGCTTGACCAGGGGCGATCCGAACAGGGCGTGGACACGTTCGTCGTCCCCGTTCGGGTGAAGTGACGGTTGGCCGGAGACCGCGCTGGGCAGTCCGGAGGTGTCTGAGCACGTAGCTGCCACGTGAGGATTCCACCTTGGCCCGTCTGCGCGTCATCGCCACCGCTGCCGTGTCCGCCCTGGCACTGCTCCTCGCCATTCCCGGCTCCGCCTCCGCCAACGCGGACGGAGATTTCTACTACCGCTACAAAGATGCGAACGGTGAGGAGCACAGCGTTACCGTGACCAGCCCACCGGACGGCCGTTGCTACGAGGTTCCGGAAGTGGAGAACGGGACGACCACGGCAGCCTATACACCCGACAACGCTACTGACGTGGAGATCGACGTCTACGACAAAGCCCACTGCCAAGGCAACAAGTTCATCGTGGGCGAGAACACATCCCTGCCGGGCCGGAAGTTCGTCGCCTTCTATGTCAATGTCAGCCCGTAATGCCCCCGGTGCCCTGGTGTGGTCCCGGCCGGGACCACACCAGGGCACCACCCACCGGTGGGTACCCGGCCGGACACAGACACGCCACCCGTCGTCCAAGCGGCCCCGCCGCGGTCGGACGGCTCCCCGCCCGCACCACCGGTCAGCTCGCCTAGGCCAGGTTGTGCATATGGGCGACGCCGCTGGTTGCCCAGTAGACGCCGTCGCCCTGGAGCCTGCAGTCGCGGAGGATCTTCCAGTTCTTCATGCGCGCGAAGACGTGCTCGACGCGCTCTCGCACTCGGCGGTGGGACGCGTTGTGCTCTTCTTTCCACTGCGGTAGCCGCTCCTGTCCGGGCTGACGGCGGTGCGGGATGAGCAGTCCGGTCCCCCGGTAGCCGCCGTCGGCGATGACGGTCGCAACCCCGCACGCGGTGTTGATCCCGGAGTCGGCGAAGGCAGTGCAGTCGTTGTGGTTGCCAGGCAAAGGCCGGCCGACGGCGAGCACAAGCTTGGTGTCGGCCTTGATGAGGACCTGCATGTTCGCTGAGCAGCGGTGGCTCTTCGAGGAGGCGGCGACCGACCGGTCACGGGTGGGTACCAGCGTGCCGTCCACGACGAGCACGTCACTGCTGCCCGGCCAGGCGAGTCGGCCGCGTTCGGCTGCGGCCGGATCCCTTCCTCCGCGGCCGCGGCAAGGTAGGCCTTCATCTCGGTGACGAAGTCCTCGTGGAAGTAGGCGCCGGCATTCAGCGCGGCGCAATCCTCGTGCCACTCCTTCAGCCACATCACGGGGAGCTCCAGCGGCGCCTCCTTCTCCAGAGCCTTGAGCCTGGGCTCCAAGTACTTGGGGAGCAGCTTCTGGGCTCGCGACATGATCCGGAGCATCTTGGGTTCCGTGTGTTTCTGCAACTTCTGCTCTTCTTGGGTCAATTCCCGCAGGGGCAGATCGGTCCATGCGTTCGCCAGAGCGAGTTCCCGAAGGCCCCGGAGCAGGACCCACTGCTCGGCGTCCAGCCGTTCCGGGCCGGTCTCCCACTCCTCCAGCTCGGCATCGAGCGCGGCAAGGCCGATCACGTCCCGAGTGCCGGTGAAGTCCGTTCTCTGCTTGCCCGCATCGGCCTGCTGCGTAAGCAGTACGAGTCAGACCTTGGCCGCCTGCAGATGGTCACCGAAGCCGGCGCCCTCGGCGGCGCCTGTTTGGGTGACTCCGGACCGCGCCCGGCGGCAGTATCTCTTGCGGCATCTCCTGCACGATCTCTTGCGCCTTCCCTTGCGGCATCTCTTGCGCGAGTTTCCGCGCGCGTTCGCTGTCTTTGCAGGTCACCGGGCGCGTAGAGGCGTGGTCGGGGATCTGACATCCCCCTCAGAGCACCCCGCGACCGGCTCGGCCTGGAAGAAGAAGGGAGGGAGCGGGCGGGACGCGGGGGGCGCTTCGGGGGATCGGGGCGTCCGCCGGTTTCCTCGCGCGCGTCGGCGGGGCCGCGCGCGGCCGGGGCAAAATCCCGGATCCTGAGGGACTGGTGTCGGGCGAGCAGCACACCAGGAAGCCGTCCGGCTCGTTGGCAGCTCATGACGAACTCCGAGTCGTACGAGGCGCTCGCACGCTTCGCCGCTGGTCAGAGGCAGGATCAGCAGCTCAGTCCCTTCAGTGCTCCCACGCCGCAGCCGAGCAGGCGAGTGGCCTTCGGGTCCTATCTCCCGTCCGACCTGCACAGGGCTTTCAAGGTTCGATGCGTTGCCCTCGATGTCACGCTGCACCAGGCGACTGAGCAGGCGGTGCGCGCCTGGTTGGAGCAGAACCCGGCATGGCTCCGTCCGTTCCGCCCTTGCGTCAATCGGCGGAATGGGGAGCGGTTTGGAGTGCGCCCGGGGGCAGGAGGGGCCCCGGAGCCGGGCACGGTCGGGGCCCCTCGTCTGCGTACGCGTCCACGGAGGGGGCGTCCTGCACGCGTTGTCGTGTCCAACGCCGGGTGTGCAGAAAGGTCACGCCGAAGCAGTGGTGCGCAGGCCGGGCGCGCTGGCCCGACGAGGCGCCGTGTGCATCACCCGGTAGCCGGCTGCGGCACTTCCAGGGCCTCTGCCACCTTCCGCGCCATCGCCGCGATCTGAGGCGGGAGATAGCTGTCGAGGGCGTCGACGTCGTCGCACAGCCGGGCGCGCAGCCCG
The DNA here is from genome assembly GCF_040682635.1 of Streptomyces sp. NPDC051133. NCBI lineage: Bacteria > Bacillati > Actinomycetota > Actinomycetes > Kitasatosporales > Streptomycetaceae > Streptomyces > Streptomyces sp. NPDC051133. The sequence continues at coordinate 3,028 of NZ_JBFBBK010000092.1, read as the reverse complement.
TGCAGGCACGCCTGGGTGAACAGGTTCTGCGGGTCGTCCTCCACCTGCTGCGCGTTCTCGGCCGTGTACTCCCCGCCGATATCGGCCGCGTGCCAGCCCCCGCTCCCCGGCACTTTCGGGAGCCTGCTCACCCAGCAGGCCTGCCAGATGGGCCCGTTCGGCATCTGTCGGTCCAGCCGCACGGCTGTGCTGCTGCCGGATCTGGAGGTACGACTCCAGCGCGTCCTGTGCCATGCCTGTGCGCTGGCAGTATGCGGCGATCAGCATGGAGACCATGTCCATGGTGTCCGACGCGTCCGTGGCCCGGTACAGCGTCATCCGCTTCCAGGTGTGCGCCTGGTCGGGCTCGGTGTAGCGCAGCACCTCCTCGCAGTTCATGACCGCCTCGGCAACGAGCTGGTGGACCGCGAGGCGCAGTGGGGCGGGCATCGGAGTGTGTTCCATGGCCGCACGCTAGGAACCCATCTTTGAACCCCTGATGATCTCGTTCTCGCGCCTCGTTGACGGCCTGCGGCAGCCCACGGTCCGCACCGCAGCGGCGGGCTCTGCCTGGTGCTCGATGTTCCAGCCGGCCGAGCGGCTCGCAGGGGCGGGCCGACGCACGACCGGTACCCCGCTCAACGGCCCACGCGGCAGATGGGCACGTCATCGCACCGGACGCTCCGCCGCCGCGAGGTTCAAAGATGAACCACCCCGGTGTGTTCGGAGACTCCACTTCGTGAGGAGATGGAGTCCATGTCACGTCCTTCGAGGAACTACCCGGCCGAGCTGCGGGAGCGTGCGGTGCGGCTGGTGGCCGAGGTCCGGCCCGACCATCCGACCGAGTGGGCGGCGATCTGCTCGGTCGCTGAGAAGCTCGGCATCGGCACCGCGGAGACGCTGCGCAAGTGGGTCCGCCAGGCCGAGGTCGACGCCGGCACCAGGGCTGGGACGAGCACAGCCGAGTCGGCGGAGCTGCGCCGGTTGCGGGCCGAAGTGAGGGAGCTGAAGCGGGCCAACGAGATCCTGCGGGCCGCCTCGATTTTCTTCGCGGCCGAGCTCGACCGGCCCAAGAAGACCTCGTGATGTTCATCGCCGAACACAAGGACCAGATCGGTGAGGCGGGGGTGCGGTGGGGAGTCGAGCCCATCTGCCGCGGTGCTGTCCGAGCATGGGCTGCCCGTGGCGGCGTCCACGTTCTACGACGCGGTGCGCCGCCCTGCGGTGACCGTCCGCACGGAGCGGGAGGAGACCCTCAAGCGGGAGATCGCCCGGGTCCACGCCGAGAGCTTCGGTGCCTACGGGGCGAGGAAGGTGTGGCTGCAGCTGAACCGGGAGGGGATACCGGTGGCCCGGTGCACCGTCGAGCGCCTGATGCGCGAGCTGGGCCTGCGGGGCGCGGTCCGCGGCCGCACCCGCCGCACCACAGTGCCGGATCCGGCCGCCGCCCGCCCCGCCGACCTGGTGAAACGCCGGTTCGACCGGCCCGCACCCAACCGACTGTGGGTCACCGACTTCACGTATGTGGCCACCGTCGGCGGGACGGTCTACGTGGCGTTCGTCATCGACGTGTACGCCCGCCGAATCATCGGCTGGTCCGCGGCCGGCCACATGCGCACCACCCTGGTCCTGGACGCGTTGGAGATGGCGGTCGCCGCCCGGTTCCGTGCCGGTGCTACGGACCTGCACGGCCTCGTTCATCATTTGGACGCAGGGTCTCCAGGCGAATTCAACTGGTCGTCGCAACACCTTCTGATCACGGAGGTGTGCAATGGGACGACCGAGGAAGCAGATGCCGCAGGCGCCACCGGGTGCGCGGCGGCAGTGGGCTGCGGACCGAGCGATGCGGCCGCCGATGCGCTCGCCGGGCCGGCCTGAGCCATCGCGTGCTGTGCAACGGGACTTCTGGCGTCTGATCGCATCCGGGGTCACCTCGGTCCAGGCCGCCGAGGGGGTCGGCGTGTCGGCACCGGTCGGGATTCGATGGTTCCGACACGCTGGCGGGATGGCGCCGCTGAGTCTGGACGAGCCCTCGGGCCGCTACCTGTCGTTCGCCGAACGCGAGGAGATCGCCTTGCTCAGGGCCCGGGACAAGGGCGTGCGTGAGATCGCCCGCACGCTCGGGCGCGACCCGGGAACGATCTCTCGCGAGCTGCGTCGCAACGCCGCGACCAGGGGCGGTAAGCCGGTCTACCGCGCCGTGGTGGCCCAGTGGAAGGCGCAGCAGGCCGCGAAGCGCCCGAAGACGGCCAAGTTCGCGGACAACGACCGTTTGCGTGAGTACGTGCAGGACCGACTCGCCGGTGACGTGCGCCGGCCCGACGGCACGGTCGTTCCAGGTCCTGCGACGCCGCCATGGAAGGGCCTGAACAAGCCCCATCGCCAGGACAGGCGGTGGTCAACGGCATGGAGCCCGGAGCAGATCGCCTGTCGGCTGCGGGTCGACTTCCCGGATGATGATTCCATGCGCATCAGCCATGAGGCGATCTACCAGTCGCTGTTCATCGAAGGACGAGGCGCGCTCAAGCGCGAGCTGGTCACGTGCTTGCGCACGGGCCGTGCACTGCGGGAGCCAAGGGCGCGGTCCCGGAACAAGCCGCAGGGCCACGTCACCGCTGACGTCGTTCTCAGCGAGCGCCCGGCCGAGGCCGACGACCGTGCTGTCCCCGGCCATTGGGAGGGCGACCTGATCATCGGGACGGGCAGGTCCGCGATCGGCACACTCGTCGAGCGCAGCAGCCGCTCCACGCTCCTGGTCCATCTCCCGCGCCTGGAGGGCTGGGGTGAGAAACCGTACGTCAAGAACGGGCCATCGCTCGGCGGATACGGGGCCGCCGCGATGAACGCGGCACTGACGGAAGCGATGGCCAAGCTGCCCGGGCAGCTACGCAGGACCCTCACCTGGGACCGCGGGAAGGAGCTCTCCGGCCACGCCCAGTTCGCCATGGAGAGCGGGTGTCGGCGTACAAGTGAACGTCCCCACCTGCGTACGGATGAAAAGGGACAGTTGTTGATGCGTTGAGACCCGCTGCTCGGCACTCTGCTGCTT
>NZ_JBFBBK010000091.1:0-15663 GCF_040682635.1 Streptomyces sp. NPDC051133 | reverse complement strand
CGGCTCCGCGGCGACGTGGCCGGCGTCTCCTGTGCTGTCACGGATGCCCATGCTAGCGTCGCCCCGCCCGAAGTAATACGCCTGCATTAAAAAGTGAGAAGCGCGTCTTTGACGCGCTGCGGGAGTCATCCAGTGAAGGCACTGACGTACCACGGCCCCCACGACATCCGTTTCGAGGAGGTGCCCGACCCGGCCGTCACCAGCCCCACCGACGCGGTCGTCAAGGTCACCACGGCCGGTATCTGTGGCAGCGACCTGCACATCTACGGCGGTCACGGGTTCAGCCCGCAGACCGGCTACACACCGGGACACGAGTGCGTCGGCGTGGTGGTCGACACCGGCGACCGGGTCACCCGCTTCAAGCCCGGCGACCGTGTGCTGGTGCCCGCCTCCGTCGGCTGCACTCTCTGCGGAACCTGCGCGAAGGGGCTCACCGCCCGGTGCGAGCGGGCCCAGGCGCCGACGGACCTCTGCTACGGGGTGAGCCCGCACCTTCCGGGCAGTCAGGCCGAGGCCCTGGCCGTGCCGCACGCCGACATGAACCTCGTGCGCCTGCCCGAGGGCATCTCCGACGAGGCCGCCGTCGTCCTGACGGACAACGCGCCCACCGCCTGGTACGGCTGTCGCCGCGCCCGCATCTCGCCCGGCGAGACGGTGCTCGTCATCGGCCTGGGACCCGTCGGCCTCATGGCCGCGCAATCCGCCTTCGCGATGGGTGCCGCCCGGGTGCTGGGCGCCGATCTGGTGGCGGAGCGCCGCGCCTTCGCGGCCACCCTGGGCGTCGAACCGGTCGAGGGCGAGGACGCGCGCGCGGCCGTACGGGAGATGACGGCGGGGCGCGGACCGGACGCCGTGGTGGAGGCCGTGGGCTCGGACGCCACCATCGATCTGGCCCTCAAAGCCGTCCGGCAGGCAGGGCGGGTCAGCGTCGTCGGCGTCAGCCAGAGCAGGGCCTTCCCCTTCCACATGGGCCTTGCCCAGGTCAAGGAGCTGGAGTTCGCCATCGGGCTGTGCTCCATCCACTACGAACTCCCCGCCCTCATCCCCCTCGCCCAGGCCGGCCGGATCACACCGGAGGCAGTGGTCTCCCACCGCTTCCCGCTCTCCCAGGGCCCCGCGGCCTACGAACTGTTCAACAGCCGCGCCGCCGGCGTCCGCAAGATTCTTCTCGATCCCGAAACGTGACCCCAGCCCGCTGACAGGCATTCCAACCAGTCGGTATGGTGCCCCGCCTGAAGCACTCCTCCCCGCTCACCCACGGACGCGAGCCGTGGTGGAAGGCCAGGCGATGACATACCCCGACGAGAACCCGTACCCGCCCCCCGGACCGACGGGGTGGCCACCGCCCCGGACCCAGGCCCCGTCGTACGGGGCCGGCATCCCCCGGCACGACTGGTACGGGCAAGCCGCCCCGGAGGAGCCGTACGCGCACCAGGCCCCTCGGCACCACGCCGATCTGGCCGCCCTCCGCTCGGCCTACCGCGTGCTCCGCCGTGTCTCCACGATCACCGCTCTCGGCTCCTTCGTGGTGTACGTGGTGCTGTCCTGCTGTGCGCCGGGCCTCATGGGATCCAGGATCGCCGGTGAACTGAGCCTGGGAATGGCGCTGGGGGTCCTCCAGCTCGTCGTCACCTTCGCGGCGGTCTCCTGGTACGGGCGCAGCGCACGACGCTCGGTGGATCCGCTGGCCCGCGCCGTCCGCGACCGGGCGGCCCCGGGAGCGGCGAGATGAACGACTTCAGCTCCGGGACACAGACCACCGTCCTCATCCTGTTCACCGCCATCGTCACCCTCACGCTGCTCATGTGCGTGATGGCGGGCCCCGACCGCGACGACCTGGAGAACTTCTACACCGGCTACCTCAAGCTCACCCCGCTCAAGAACGGCCTGGCCATCGCGGGTGACTACATCTCGGCGGCCACGGTGCTGAGCACCACCGGCATCGTCGCGCTCGCCGGGTACGACGGCTACGTCCTCGCCGTCAGCACCGCCCTGTCCCTGGTCCTGCTGATGTTCCTGCTGGCCGAACCGCTGCGGAACGCGGGGAAGTTCACCATGGGCGACGTCCTGGCCCGCACCGCGCCCGGGCCGGCGGTGCGGGTGGCCGCCTGTGTGGTGACGCTCGCCGCGACCCTGCCCTTCCTGGTCGTCCAGCTCTCCGGTGCCGGCTCGCTGCTGACCTTCATCCTCGCCCTCCCGCACGTGTCGGGCGCCAGGACGGTGTGCATCGTCATCGTCGGCAGCCTGATGATCATTTACGCGGCGCTCGGCGGCATGCGGGGCACGGCCCTGATACAGATGATCAAGATCGTGCTCCTGCTCGGCACCAGCGTGCTCGTCGCCGCCCTCGTCCTGCACCGCTTCGACTGGAGCCCGGGTCACCTCCTCGAAGCGGCCCAGCACGGAAGCGGCGCGGGCCCCGCCTTCCTCCGGCAGGGCCTCGAACTGGGCACCTCGACCGGAGAGCGGCTGGACTTCATCGGTCTGCAGATCACCGTGGTCCTCGGCGTGGCCTGCCTGCCCCACATCACGATGCGTCTGTACTCCGCGCAGGACGCGCCGGCCGTGCGTCGCTCCATGTCGTGGGCGGTCGGCACGGTCACCACCTTCTGCCTGCTGGTGATCGTCATGGGTACGGGCGCCGCGGCGCTGGTGGGATCGCGGAACATCACCGCGGCCGACCCGCAGGGCCGTACGTCGGTGCTCATGCTGTCGCAGATGCTCGGCGGGGCACCCGGCTCTGCGGCCACGACGATCCTCTACTCGGCCGTGGCGGGCATGGTCTTCATCACGCTGCTGTCCTCGGTCGCGGGAATGACCCTGGCGGCGGCGTCGTCGCTCGCCCACGACCTGTTCGCGCACGCGGTACGACGGGGACGGGCGCAGCCGCGCACGGAGATGACGGTGGCGGTGTGGACGAGCGTGGCCGTGGGAACCGTCGCCATCGGGCTCTCCCTCCTGGTCCAGGACTGGAACGTCGGAGTGCTGACCACGCTGGCCTTCTGCATCGGGGCGTCGGCGGTGGCACCCGCGCTGACCTACTCCCTGTTCTGGCGGGGATTCACGCGCACCGGCCTGCTCGCCACCCTCTACGGCGGAGCGGCCTGCGCGCTGCTGCTGCTGATCTTCTCCAAGGCCGTTTCGGGCACGCCCGTCGCCGTCTTCCCGCACGCCGACTTCGACCTGTTCCCCATGCAGTCCACCGGACTGGTCTCCGTCCCGTTCGGCTATCTGGCGGGCTGGCTGGGCAGCCGTCTGGACCACCGGCGCCGCGCCGCCGCGGCCGCCGAGCACCGGCGGCTGTACGAGGAGAGCGAGGCCCGGCTGCTGGCCGCGGCCGAATGACCACGTGCACCGGACCCCGCCGGGTCGGCTGCCCGGGCCCGCGCCGCGCCGGCGGGCCCGGGCAGAGCCTGGTGGTGGACGCAGGGCTGAGCGCCGTCCGAGCGCTCCGGGCTCCGAGGACGGGACGAGGGCGCTCCCGGCCCCCGGAGCCCGGGACGTGGACCGGGAGCGCCCTCGTCGTGGCAGGAGGCGGGCGGGTCAGCGGTGACCGGGGAACCGCAGGGCGTTCGCCCAGAGTCGGGTGACCGTGGACACCAGCTCCTCGAAGTCCACCGGCGTGCCTTCGTCCCGACCGGCGCGGAGCACGAAGGCGTGGTGGGCCATGACGCTGACCATGCCCGACAGCGCACGCGAGGCCATCATGGGATCGACCTCACGGTCCGCGACGCCCCGCGCCTGCAGCTCGGCGATGCCGCGGGCGTTGCGACGGATGAACGCGTCCGCGCGCCGGCTGCGGAACTCCCGGAACTCCGGCTCCACCTGGGCGACCTGCTCGAGCAGTGCCATCAGCTTCGCGTTCCGTTCGTAGGCCTCGAGATACGCGCGGTTGCCGGCCTCGAGGACCGCATACGGGTCGTCGGTGCCCTCCACCCGGCCCATGCCGGGATGCATCATGTCCTCCTGCACCTCCAGGAGGACGGCGGCGAGCACCTCTTCCTTGTTGGCGAAGTAGGTGTAGAAGGATCCCGCCGCGCACCGGGCCTCTCGGGTGATGTCGGTCAGGCGGGTGTCGAGGTATCCGTCCCGTTCGAACACCTTCCGCGCGGCCTTCAGCAGGGCGTCCCGTGTCCTCGCTCCGCGCTGCGTGGCCGGCGGCTCGCGAAGAGGGGAGAGAGGCGCCACGGGCGGCGCCTTCTCGCTGTCGGTCTCCTCGGGCGCACGGGTGTCCATTCCGGCACCGTACTTGAATCCGACGTCATGGTCACAAGGCCGGTCAGGCGGTGATGCCGAAGCGGTCGGCGAGCTGGCGGCGGGTGTCGGCGGCACTGGTGTGCAGCACACCCCCGATGCCGAGTCGCGCCGCTCCGTCGAGGTTCTGCCGCAGGTCGTCGATCATGACGGCCTCCTCGGGGTCGATGCCGAGGCGTTCGCATGCGATCGCGTAGATCCGCCGGGACGGCTTGCGGATCCCGACCTCGGCCGAGATGACGACCGTATCGGCGACGGCGGCGAGGTCGACGCCGTCGTACGTCCCGTCGCCGAACGAGTTCGACACGAGCGCGACAGGACGGCCCGCGGCCCGGAGACCGCCGAGCAGCGCGAGCATGTCCCGGTCGATCGACATGCCCGCTTGTATCCGGGCCGTGAGTCCCTCGGCCGGCGCGTCGGCTCCATGGGCGCGGAGCCGCTGGGCGAAGCCTCGCTCGAAGGCTGCGGTGTCGATACGGCCGCACTCGTGGTCGGCCAGCAGGGCACGGGACTGCTCGTCCCGGGCGAGGAGTTCCAGTGGCAGGCGCGGGTCCCCGCCCAGTGAGGCACCGAAGTCGGTGAAGGCCCGCAGCACGCTGGAGGTGATGACACCGCCGAAGTCCACCAGGACCGCGGTCCGAGTGGTCCCCATCAGAGGACCTCGAACAGTCCGGCCGCGCCCATGCCGCCGCCGACACACATCGAGATCACCACGTACCGGACGCCACGGCGCCTGCCCTCGATCAGGGCGTGCCCCACCAGGCGGGCACCGGTCATCCCGTACGGGTGACCGACCGATATCGCGCCGCCGTCGACGTTGAACCGCTCCGGGTCGATGTGCAGTTCGTCGCGGCAGTACAGCGCCTGCGAGGCGAACGCCTCGTTGAGTTCCCACAGGCCGATGTCGTCGACGGTGAGGTCGTGCTGCTTGAGCAGTTTCGGAATGGCGAACACCGGGCCGATGCCCATCTCGTCCGGCCCGCAGCCGGCCACGGCCATGCCCCGGTAGACGCCCAGCGGCTCCAGCCCGCGGCGCTGTGCCTCCTTCGACTCCATCAGCACCGACGCCGAAGCCCCGTCCGACAGTTGGGAGGAGTTGCCCGCCGTCACCGCGGAGCGCGCGCTCACCTGGCCGTCCGGCAGCACCGGCCGCAACCCGGCCAGACCTTCGAGCGTGGTCGACGCGCGGTTGCCCTCGTCACGGGTCAGGGTGACCTCCTCGTCCCGCACCTCCCCGGACTGCTTGTCGAGCACTTTCTTGACGCTCTTCAGCGCGACGATCTCCTGCTCGAACCGGCCGGCCTCCTGCGCCGCGGCGGTGCGCCGCTGCGACAGCAGCGCGAACTCGTCCTGTCGTTCACGGCTCACGCCGTAGCGTTCGGCGACGATCTCCGCCGTCTGCAGCATCGGCAGGTAGATGTCCGGCCGGTGCTCGGCCAGCCACGGATCCGTCGCGCGGTGGCTGTTCATGTGCTCGTTCTGCACCAGGGAGATCGACTCGACCCCGCCGCCGACGGCGATCTGCATGCCGTCCGCGACGATCTGCTTGGCGGCCGTCGCGATGGCCATCAGGCCCGACGAGCACTGCCGGTCGATCGTCATCCCCGACACGCTGTCCGGAAGCCCTGCCCGCAGAGCGGCCTGGCGCGCGACGTTGAAGCCGGAAGATCCCTGCTGCAGGGCGCATCCGAGGACGACGTCCTCGACCTCGCCGCCCTCCAGCCCCGCACGCCGCACCGCGTGCCCCAGGGCGTGCGCGGCGAGTTCCTGCGCCTGGGTGTCGTTGAAGGCGCCGCGGTAGGCCTTGCCGATCGGTGTCCGCGCCGTCGAAACGATGACTGCTTCTCGCATGTCGCCTCACTGCTTCCTGTTGGTCCGGTCCGGCGGTTGTACTTGAATCCGACGTCAGGTTCAAGCGGACGCCTGACGGCGACGACCTTGACAGCCTCTGCCCGCGACTACAGGATACCGACCAGTAGGTATGGGTGAGGGGGGCGGGTCGTGGACGAGCTGAGCATCTCCACCGGGGCGGGCGTGTACGACGCGACAGCGGCGGGTCCGCCCGGCGGCCGCCCCGTGCTGTTGCTGCACGGCTTTCCCCAGACAGGGCTGGTGTGGCGACGGCAGCTCGCGGCGCTGGCCGCCCACGGCTACCGGGCGGTGGCACCGAACCAGCGCGGGTACTCCCCCGGCGCCCGCCCTTCGCGGCCCGAGGACTATCGGATGGGCCTCCTCGTCGACGACGCGGTCGCCATCGCCGAGCGACTGGGCTGGGCTGCGTTCGACCTGGTCGGCCATGACTGGGGAGGCGCGGTGGCCTGGTGGACGGCCGACGCCCATCCCGGCCGGATCCGCACGCTGACCGTCGTCTCGACCCCGCACCCCGGAGCCCTGGCCACCGCCCTGCGCACCGACGAGGACCAGCGCTCCCGCTCCAGGTACATGATCGACTGGCGCGAGACACCGGCGACCGAAGAACGCATGCTCGCCCACGACGCCCGGGAGCTTCGCGCTCTCTACGCCGGGAAGGTCCCGCGGGACAGCGTCGAGGCCTACCTACGGCACCTGCGCCGGCCGGGCGCGCTCACCGCGGCGCTGAACTGGTACCGGGCCGGCCGCCCCGACGGCGCGATCGGCGTCGTCGGCGTGCCCACGCTGTACGTCTGGAGCACCCGGGACAGCGCGTTCGGCCCGGCGGCCGCTCAGGAGACCGGGCGGTGGGTCGACGGGCCGTACCGGTTCGAGACTCTCCAGGGCGTCGGCCACTGGGTCCCCGAGGAGGCGCCCGGAACACTGAACCAGCTGTTGCTCGCCCATCTGCGCGCGCACGGCGAGTCCTGAGCCGCGCCGCTCACCCCCGTTCATCGACTCCCCCAGAGGTGACCCGTGAAGTCAGCGCGCGCGGCCTGGCGCCGCCTGGAGCCCGTGCACGCCATGATCTACTTCGTCCCCGAGGCACGGCGGCGGTACGCCGGCCTCGGACTGAGCGCCCGCGCGGGGTATTTCGCCTCCCGGAGCGCCGCGTTCGGCCGGGCCTCCGCCGAGCTGGTCATCTCGACCTTCTACAACTTCAACCCCGTCTTCGTGCGGCAGGCGGTCGGCGGGGCCTGGGACGCGGCGATGCCCCAGCAGGTCCTGGACGCGCGGTACGCGGCGGCGGACGAGGCCCTGCGGCGGGCGGGAGTCCACGAACTGCCCGCACTGGACGAGGTCCTGGCGCTGGCCCGGCGAGCCGCCGAGGCGGCGCTCGAACACCCGCAGGGGCGCCCGCTGTTCGCGGCACATGCCGCTCTGCCCTGGCCGGAGGAGCCGGTACTCCGGCTGTGGCACGCCCAGACGCTGCTGCGGGAGTTCCGGGGAGACGGGCATGTCGCGTGCCTGGTGAGCGAGGGCGTCGGCGGCCTGGAGGCCCTGATCCTGCACGCCGCGACCGGTCAGATGCCCGTCGACTTCCTCAAGGCGAGCCGCGCGTGGTCCGAGGAGCAGTGGGCCGACGCCGCGGAAGGGCTGCGCAAGCGGGGCCTCCTCGACGGCGACTCCCTCAGCCCGGAAGGCGCGCTCCTGCGCCGGCACATCGAGGACCGCACCGACCGTCTGGCCCTGCCCGCCTACGCCGCCCTGGGGGAGGCCGACTGTGAGCGCCTCGCCGAACTCTCCGGCCCCTTCGGCGGCGCCGTACTCGATGCCGGTCTGCTCAAGCTCGGCTGACGGGGGCGGGCCACGGGACAGGAGCGCGTGACGCCGGCCGGAGACGGGTCCGTTCCCTGTGAGCCTCCTCACCCACCGCTGTCCGCCGCCGCGCGCGAACCGGCTGGCCGGCGCCTCATCTCGCGTGCGGCCACGGCCCGTTGGCCGGATACGTCAATAACCTGGCATTGCAGCCGGTGCGTCACTCGATACAGGCTGTGACCGTGTTGGAGCGACGTGTTGTTGTGGTGGTGTACGCGGGCGCGATGGCCCTGGACGTCACCGGGCCGATCGAAGTGTTCGATACCGCGAACCGGCTGTCGGGCGCCGCGGGCGCCCCCTACCGGGTCGAGTTCGTCTCCGCCGACGGCCCACTGGTGCGCATGAGTTCGGGGATGGTGGTGGAGGCCTCGCCCCTGGAGGCGGGGCAGGGCCCGATCGACACGCTTCTCGTGCCGGGCGGGTGGAGTCTGCACAACGCGCTGCGGGACCCCGCGCTCGTGTCCTGGATCGGCGGGGCGGCGGCCCGCTCGCGCAGGGTCGCCTCGGTGTGCGGCGGTTCCTTCCTGCTCGCGGAGGCGGGCCTGCTCGAGGGCAGACGCGCCACCACGCACTGGGCGTACAGCGAGGCGATGGCGTGCCGGTATCCGGATGTGACCGTGGACGCCGAGCCGATCTTCGTCTGGGACGGCCCGTTCGTGACGTCCGCGGGTGTGTCGACGGGCATCGACATGGCGCTGGCCCTGGTCGAGGACGATCACGGCTCCGCGCTCGCCCTGGAGACGGCACGGTATCTGGTGCTGTTCCTCAAACGGCACGGCGGACAGTCCCAGTACAGCGCCGTCCTCGACGCCCAGTTGGCCGACCACCCGCCGATCCGGGCGGCGCAGGAGTGGATCCTGGACAACCTGGGCAGCCCGCTGCCCGTCGCCGAGATCGCGCGGCAGGCCCACATGAGCCAGCGCAACTTCGCCCGCGTCTTCCGGCGCGAGGTGGGCACGACACCCGGCCAGTACGTCGAGCGGACGCGCATCGCCCGCGCCCGCGAACTGCTGGAGACCACAGGCCTGACGATCGGTCAGATAGCCGGCCGCTGCGGATTCACCACCACCGAGACGTTCTTCCGCTCCTTCGGACGAACTCTGGGGCTCACCCCCAAGGAATACCGGCACCGGTTCCAGGTGATCTCGCCGTCCGGCTTCATCGACCGCCGCCACGAGCGGGAGGGGAGCCCCGCATGACCACCACTCCGGACTTACCCCGGCCGAAGACGCCACGCCTCGTCGACCACCTCGCCCGGGAACTGGCCAGGGCCGGCGTCAGCCACCTGTTCGGCGTCGGCGGAGCGAACATCGAGGACCTGTACGACGCGGTGCACCGCGGCGGCGCCGTCCGCGGTGTCGTCGCCAAACACGAGTTCTCCGCCGTCACGATGGCCGACGGACACGCCCGTACCACCGGGCGCCTCGGCGTCGTCGCCGCCACCTCGGGCGGCGGGGCGATGAACCTCGTACCTGGTCTGGCGGAGGCCTACGCCTCCCGGGTGCCCCTGCTGGCCCTGGTGGGCCAGCCGCCGACCGGCCAGGAAGGGCGCGGGGCGTTCCAGGACACCAGCGGCAAGGCGGGCTCCTTCGACGCACGGGAGGTCTTCGCCCCCGTCTCCCGGTTCTGCGCCCGGGTCGACGACCCGGACTCGCTCGCACGGTTGCTGCCGCGGGCGATCGCGGCGGCGCAGGACGAGCCGCGCGGGCCGGCCGTTCTGCTGCTCCCCAAGGACGTGCAGCAGGCGCGGATCCAGGTGCCCGCCGGTGATCCCGCCCCGGCACCGGGCGGCCCCGCCGCGGCCTCCGGGCCGCGTCCCGACCCGGCCGCCGTCGGCGCCGTGTCGGACGCGCTTCGCGGGGCCGCCGGCCGTGTCCTCGTCATCGCGGGCGAGGAGGTCGCCGCCGCCGACGCGCGGGACGAACTCGCCGGACTGGCCCGGCGCCTGGGGGCCTGGGTGGCGGTCACCCCCGACGCGAAGGACGTCTTCGACAACCGTGATCCGCGCTTCGCGGGCGTGGCCGGGGTGATGGGCCACGCCAACGTCGAGGACTGCCTGCGGCGCGCCGAGCTGTGCCTGCTGGTGGGGACCCGGCTGCCGCTGCTGGCACGCGGTGGTCTCGACCGGGCCCTGGCCGCCACCGACGTCGTGTGCCTCGGCCCGGAACCGCCGTTCGTGGCGGGCACCGCACTGGGCGGGAACCTGCGGGACGCGCTGCGCGCGGTCACCGCCCGACTGCCGTCGCACCCACGCCCCTGCCCGCCGCACGCGGGTCCCCTACCCACGCCCGTGCCGGGCCCGCTCCCCCGGGCTCGCGAGCGAACCGTCTCCTACGCCCAGGCGGTCGCCGCGGTCGAGGCGGCACTCCCCGAGGACGCGCACGTCTTCGTGGACGCCGGCAACGCGGGGGCCGCCGCGATCCACCTCCTCCCGGCACCGCGCCACGGCCGCTTCGTGGTGGCGCTCGGCATGGGCGGCATGGGCTACACCTTCGGTGCCGGCGTCGGCGCCGCGCTCGCCACCGGCCGGCGCACCTACGTCCTCGCCGGCGACGGGTCCTTCTTCATGCACGGGGCGGAAGTGCACACCGCCGTGGAGTACGACGCCCCCGTGACGTTCGTGATCCTCAACAACAACGCCCACGCGATGTGCGCGCTGCGGGAGGAGTTCCTCCAGGGCGGCGTCCGCGGCGACGACCTGTTCGCCCGGACCGACCTCGCCGCCGGGGTGGCCGCCGCCTTCCCGTCCCTGGCGGCCACGGGAGCCGCCGACGCGGCGGACCTGCGCACGGCACTGCTGCGCGGCAACGCGGGCGGCGGCCCGGCGTTCGTCGCGGTGGCCTGCGACCCACGGGAGATCCCCCCGTTCCTCCCCTTCCAGTCCTTCACCGAAGCCGGCACGAGCAAGGAGAGCGCAGATGAGCGAGGAGCCGTCCACGTTGGCTGACATCCCCGGTCTGATCCGGATCGAGAACGCGGGCAAGGAGGAACTGACCGCGCACTGCATGGAGCTCACCCACGCGGTCTACCCGCACCATCAGGTCTACGGGCGGTACTGCACCATCCACGAGTACGTCGACTGCCCTCCGGAGCAGGCCTACGACTATCTGCGCCAGGGGCACCACCTGGAGGAATGGACCTGCAGCCTGCGGGACTTCGCGCCCACCGGCACACCGGGGCTGTGGGTCGGCCACGACCGGCTGGAGGACGACACCAGGATCTACTGCAAGGTGCTGGCGAACCCCGAGGCCATGACCGTGGACTACCACTGTTCCTGGGACCAGGGCGAGAAGCTGTGGATGATCTACCTGATGCGTGTCGTTCCGGCCCGGCTGGTGCTCGACCAGCCGGGTTCGGTGATCACCTGGACCAACTGCCGGCACCCCTACTACGACGACAACCCGCATCCCGGTCTGGCGCCCCGCCCCGACCGGCCCTGGGTGGGCGACTACTGGGACCTCTTCTACGCGGGGCACACCGTGGAGATGCGCAACCTCAAGGCCATCCTGGAACACCGTCACCGGAGCGGCCTGCCGGTCGCTTCGGCTCCGGCGCGGGTGGTGGAGCGGTGACCACGGTCAGCCTCACCGACGTCGCGAGCTATCTGCCCGGCGAACCGGTCCCCGCGGAGTTCTACACGGAGTTCCCCGGCGCCGAGGACAAGCTCCGCGGCCACCCCATGTTCAAGGTGCCGCCGTCACGGCACCATGTGGCCCGCGACGAGACCAACGCGGACATGGTCGAGCGCGCCGTGCAGCCCCTGATCGAACGGCACGGCGTGGCCGAGATCCGGGGTGTCGACGTGCTGTTGGTGCACAGCCAGTTGCCGGACCTGCCGTTCGTGGGCGCGGGGACCGAGGTGGCGCGTCGGCTGGGCCTGAACCCGGAGTGGCTCGTCGACGTGGCCAACGCCGGCTGCGCGTCCTTCGTGTACATGATGAAGCTGGCCCGGCAGATCCTCACCTCCACCGACGCGAAGACCGCGCTGATCTGCAACGCGCAGAGCGCCGCCGGGCAATGGTTCACCCAGTCCGAGGTGCGCAGACTCGCCCAGGCGGCGATCCCGGGCGACGGGTGCGGGGTGGGGTACGTGACGACGTCGGCGCGGTCGCCGGTCCTCGGCCTGGAGACCCGGCACCTCGGCGAGTACGCCGGTGACATGACCGTGGCGGTCGACGACGGCCGCAAGTACTGGGAGCCGGGAGAGTCCCAGCTGCGGATCGGGTTCACCGACGCCAGTGTCGCCAAGGTCCTGGCGCGCGGGAACCGCCTCGTCCCCGAGGTGGTCACGGACCTGTGCCGCCGGCTCGGCGTGGCGAGCACCGACATCGACGTCCTCATCACCAACCAGCCGAACCGCACCTTCCTGCGGAACTGGCGCGAGGCGCTGCAACTGCCCGCCGAACGGCACCCGCACACGTTCGACGAGTACGGGAACCTGTTCGGAGCGGCGATCCCGATCACCTTGGACCGGGCGATCGGCTCCGGGCGGGTGAAGGACGGGGACCTGGTGGTGCTCGGGGGTTTCGCCCACGCCGGCGACTTCGCCGGTGCCGGTGCCGTTCGCTGGCACGGCGGCCGGTCCTGAGCCGTTGATCCACTGAGAGGCAACTGAGAGGTGGCTGTGCCACGCTGGCGCGCCCATCCCCTGAGGAGCCCCTGCATGACTCTGATCAACGGTCTGCCCGCCCATGTGCTGTTCGTCCATGTGGTCGTGGTGCTGATACCTCTCACCGCGCTGGCCCTGGTGACAGCCGCACTGTGGCCGCGCGCCGCCCGGCGGCTCGGTGCGCTGCTGCCTGTGCTCGCCGTCGTGGCCCTGGCCAGTGTGCCGCTGACCACGCACGCCGGCGAATGGCTGGAGCGGCACGTCGACGACGACGCCCTGGTGCGCCGGCACACCGAGCTGGGCGACGGTCTGCTGCCGTGGGCCATGGGTCTGTTCGTGCTGGCGGCGGTCGTCTGGTGGGCGGGGCGGCGCGCTCCGGCGGAGGCCGGGCAGAGCGGCGGGAGCCGCTGGTCCGCCCTGCCGGTGCGGATCGTCGTCGGCGTGCTCTCCGTGGCCGTAGCGGTGGGGGCGGTCGTGGACGTCTACCGGATCGGTGACTCCGGGGCGAAGGCCGCCTGGCACGACGCCTACTCGAAGTCGGCGACGGGGTCACAGCACGGCTCGTGACGGTCGCACGCCGCCGAGGGACCTCGCTTCCCGGCCGCCGCGTCAGCCGGAGACGACCTTCGGCCAGCCCCTGGCCACCGTCACCCTCGCCTTCTCCAGTTGCGCGTCCGTCGGGAACTGCGGCGTTCCCTCGACCGTCGGCAGTCGTGCGGCGGCGACCTTGTCGAGGGTGCCGTCCTGCTTCATGACGTCCATGAGCACCGGGCGGGCGTAGGCGCGCAGCCGAAGGTTCTGGCCCTCCGGGCTGAAGAGGTACTCCTGCCACAGGCGGGCGGCGGCCGGATGCGGGGCGTTCTTGTTGACCGCGAGGGCGAAGTACTGGGCGAAGCTGCCGTCGAAGGGGATCGCGACCTGCCAGTTCACGCCCCTGTCGCGGAGCTGGTCGGCGTAGTGCAGGTTGATGTAGTCCCAGTTGATGCTGACGGGGGTCCGGCCGTCCTCGACCGTCGCCAGGTCCGCCGTGAGCGGGTTGAGGTTCCCGATCTGCTGGAGCCGGGCGAAGAAGTCGAGGCCGGGCCGGACGTCCGCGAACGACCCGCCGTTCGCCAGGGCGGCCGCGTAGACGCTGTCGAAGGCGGTGGCGGACCGGGTGGGGTCGCCCTCCAGTGCGACCTTGCCCCGGTAGACGGGTTTGAGCAGGTCGGTGAAGGTCTTCGGGCAGGGATCGACCCGGCCGGCGTCGCAGCCGATGGAGATGTAGCCCCCGTAGTTGTTGGTCCAGCGTGCCCGGGGGTCCTTCTGATTGCCGGGGACCGAGTCGAAGGGGACGACCTTGTACGGCGCGAGCAGGTTCTGCGCCGCCGCGTTCCGCGCGAACGTGTCGCCCACGTCGATCACGTCGGGGGCGGTCGGCCGGTTGCCCTGTTTCCGCAGGGCGTCGATCTCGTCCTCGCTGTGGCCCAGCGGATTCTCGACCGTGACCTTGATCCCGTACTTCTCCTGGAAGCCGTCGATCAGACCGCCGTAGTCGGCCCAGTCGCGCGGCAGCGCCATCGTTCTGAGCGTGCCCTCCCGTTTCGCCGCGGCGATCAGCGCGCCCATGCCGCCCATGTCCTCGGCGGAGGTGGCCGCCGACGGCTTCGCGAGCCGGGCGGGCGGTGGTTTCCCGCATGCGACCGGTCCCAGTGCCGCGAGAACGAGGCAGCCGAGGACCGCCGCTGCTCGGGCACGGGGTGTGGTCACGACCGCTCCATGCGGGATGAGATGGTCACCGGAGGAGATGTGCTGGGTACAGGGTGCCGTCGAGGTCAGGGTACCCGGCCGCCCCGGCGCCGGTTTCACGGTTCCGTGTCGTCCCACTGGGCGAGCAGAACCTCGTCGGGGCCTTCCGCCTCCGGCACGGCGCCGTGGTGCAGGGAGTGTTCCGCCCAGATGACCTTGCCGTCCGGGGTGTAGCGGGTCCCCCAGCGTTCGGCGAACCGGGCGACCAGCAGGAGTCCGCGACCGCCCTCGTCTGTGACCTCCGCCCGGCGCAGCCGGGGCGATGTGCTGCTGCCGTCCGAGACCTCGAAGATCAGGGCGCCTGCGGCGGGGCCGCCGGCCGGCGCCGTGCGCAGCAGCCGGACGGCAATGGGTTCGCCGCCGTAGCGGATGGCGTTGGTGATCAGTTCGCTGAGGATGAGTTCGGCGGTGAAGGCCACGTGCTCCAGGCCCCACTCCGTCAGCCGGCGGGAGCAGGCGGCGCGGACCGGGGCCACCGCCGCCGGGTCCCGGGGCACGTCCCACTCGGCGATCTGCGCCGGTCCCAGTCGGCATGTGCGGGCGACCAGCAGCGCGATGTCGTCCCTGGGCCGGTCGGACAGCATGGCCTCCATCACCGCCGCGCAAGTGGCCTCCGGTGTCCGTTCGGGCCCGGTCAGCGAAGCGCGCAGGGCCTCGCGGCCGGCGTCGATGTCCCGGGCGCGGTCCTCGATCAGCCCGTCGGTGTAGAGCACCAGCCGGGACCCCTCGGGCACGGTGAGTTCGGCGGTCTCGACGGGCAGGCCGGCGCCGAGCCCCAGGGGCGGGGAGACGGGCAGCGGGGGGAAGTCGACGGTGCCGTCGGGCCGGACCACCGCCGGTCCCGGATGACCCGCGGTGGCGAGCACCAGCTGCCCGGAGGTGGGGTCGTAGACGGCGTACTGGCAGGTCGCGCCGGTGATCATGCCGTGCCCGTCCTCGGTGGCGGCCTCCTCGGCGTCGATCTGGGCCACCAGTTCGTCCAGCCGGTCCAGCAACTCGTCCACGGGCATGTCCAGGACGGCGAAGTTGTGTACGGCGGTGCGCAGCCGGCCCATGGTCGCCGCCGCGTGCAGACCGTGGCCGACGACATCGCCCACGACCAGTGCCACCCGGGTGCCGGACAGCGGGATCACGTCGAACCAGTCCCCGCCCACCCCGGCCTGGGCCGGCAGGTAGCGGTAGGCCACGTCGAGGGCGGACTGTTCGGGCAGCCCGCGCGGCAGCAGGCTGTGCTGCAGGGTGACGGCCATGGTGTGTTCGCGGGTGTATCGGCGGGCGTTGTC
>NZ_JBFBBK010000090.1:0-16428 GCF_040682635.1 Streptomyces sp. NPDC051133 | reverse complement strand
AAACGCCCGGTTACATTCCGAACCCGGAAGCTAAGCCTCACAGCGCCGATGGTACTGCAGGGGGGACCCTGTGGGAGAGTAGGACGCCGCCGAACTCCTTTTACAGCTCCGGCTCTTGGGCATACGCCCAGGAGCCGGAGCTTTTTTGCGTTGAGGTAGGGTCGGGGAGCATCGTTGGCTCGTTTCCCACAGGAGGCCCCCGGGTGGAGGTCCAGGAGACCCGTGTCCAGACGGACCGGGTCCTCACCATCCCCAACATCCTCAGCATGGCGCGGCTCGTCGGCGTACCGCTCTTCCTGTGGCTGATCCTCAGGCCGGAGTTCGGGGGCCCCAAGAGCGACGGCTGGGCCCTCCTGGTGCTGGCCTTCAGCGGGGTCAGCGACTATCTCGACGGCAAGCTCGCCCGGCGCTGGAATCAGATCAGCAACCTGGGCCGGCTTCTCGACCCCGCCGCCGACCGGCTCTACGTCCTTTCGACACTGGTGGGTCTCACCTGGCGTGAGATCCTTCCGGTCTGGCTGACCGCCCTTCTGCTCGCCCGTGAGCTGATGCTGCTGGTGATGGTGGGCATCCTCCGCCGGCACGGCTATCCGCCGCCCCAGGTGAACTTCCTCGGCAAGGCGGCCACCTTCAACCTCATGTATGCCTTCCCGCTCCTGCTCCTCAGCGACGGCACGGGCTGGATCGCGTCACTCGCCGCTGTTTTCGGATGGGCGTTCGCTGGATGGGGTACAACCCTCTATTGGTGGGCAGGAGTGCTCTACGTGGTACAGGTCCGCCGTTTGGTGCGCGCGGACGCCACGGCCGACTGAGCTCGGCGATTGTCCCGACGTAACGCCTCGATGGCCCGCGGTGGAAAAGTGCGGGACAATCTGGACGGGTGAAGTCGGCTAGACCGTCGTCTCTTGGAGGAGGACGCTTCCGACATGAAGGCCGTCGTGATGGCCGGGGGCGAAGGCACTCGCCTGCGCCCCATGACCTCAAGCATGCCCAAGCCGCTCCTGCCCGTGGCCAACCGCCCGATCATGGAGCATGTGCTGCGGCTGCTCAAAAGGCACGGGCTCAACGAGACCGTTGTCACCGTGCAGTTCCTGGCATCGCTCGTGAAGAACTACTTCGGCGACGGCGAAGAGCTCGGAATGGAGCTCACGTATGCCAATGAGGAGAAGCCACTCGGTACCGCCGGAAGCGTCAAGAACGCCGAAGAGGCGTTGAAGGACGATGCCTTCCTCGTCATCTCCGGTGACGCCCTGACCGACTTCGATCTCACGGATCTGATCAATTTCCACAAGGAGAAGGGCGCGCTGGTCACGGTCTGCCTGACCCGGGTGCCCAACCCGCTGGAGTTCGGCATCACCATCGTCGACGACGAAGGCAAGGTCGAGCGCTTCCTGGAGAAGCCGACCTGGGGCCAGGTCTTCTCCGACACGGTCAACACGGGCATCTACGTCATGGAGCCCGAGGTCTTCGACTACGTCGAGCCCGATGTTCCCGTCGACTGGTCCGGCGATGTCTTCCCCCAGCTGATGAAGGAAGGCAAGCACATCTATGGCTACGTCGCCGAGGGCTACTGGGAGGACGTCGGCACGCACGAGAGCTATGTGAAGGCCCAGGCGGACGTGCTCGAAGGCAAGGTCAACGTCGACATCGACGGTTTCGAGATCTCCCCGGGCGTGTGGGTGGCGGAAGGTGCCGAGGTGCACCCCGACGCCGTTCTGCGCGGTCCGCTCTACATCGGCGACTACGCGAAGGTCGAGGCGGGCGCGGAGATCCGCGAGCACACCGTCGTCGGCTCGAACGTCGTCGTCAAGAGCGGGGCCTTCCTGCACAAGGCCGTCGTGCACGACAACGTGTACGTCGGGCAGCACAGCAATCTGCGCGGCTGTGTCGTCGGCAAGAACACGGACATCATGCGCGCCGCCCGGATCGAGGACGGGGCGGTCATCGGCGACGAGTGCCTGATCGGCGAAGAATCGATCGTGCAGGGCAACGTCCGCGTCTACCCGTTCAAGACCATCGAGGCCGGCGCCTTCGTCAACACCTCGGTCATCTGGGAGTCCCGGGGGCAGGCGCACCTGTTCGGCGCCCGGGGTGTGACCGGCATCCTGAACGTGGAGATCACGCCCGAGCTGGCGGTGCGGCTCGCCGGCGCCTACGCGACGACCCTGAAGAAGGGCTCGACGGTCACCACGGCCCGCGACCACTCCCGAGGTGCCCGTGCGCTCAAGCGGGCGGTCATCTCCGCGCTCCAGGCCAGCGCCATCGACGTACGCGACCTGGAGAACGTGCCGCTGCCCGTGGCCCGGCAGCAGACCGCGCGCGGCAGTGCCGGCGGCATCATGATCCGGACCTCGCCCGGCGTGCCGGACTCGGTCGACATCATGTTCTTCGACGGTCAGGGCGCCGACCTCTCGCAGGGCAGCCAGCGAAAGCTGGACCGGGTGTTCGCGCGGCAGGAGTACCGGCGCGCGTTCCCGGGGGAGATCGGTGACCTGTACTTCCCGGCGAGCGTCTTCGACTCGTACACCGGGTCGCTGCTGCGGAACGTCGACACGACCGGGATCGCGGAATCCGGTCTCAAGGTCGTCGTGGACGCTTCCAACGGCAGCGCCGGTCTCGTCCTGCCCAGCCTGCTCGGCAAGCTCGGGGTGGACTCGCTGACCATCAATCCCGGTCTCGACGAGTCCAGGCCGACGGAGACCGGCGAGATGCGGCGCAAGGGGCTGGTGCGGCTCGGGGAGATAGTGGCGTCCTCGGGTGCCGCGTTCGGTGTCCGTTTCGACCCGGTCGGCGAGCGGCTCTCGCTCGTGGACGAGAAGGGCCGGATCATCGAGGACGACCGGGCGCTGCTGGTGATGCTGGACCTGGTGGCCGCGGAGCGGCGCAGTGGGCGGGTGGCGCTGCCGGTGACCACGACCCGGATCGCCGAGCAGGTGGCCGCCTATCACGGCACCCAGGTCGAGTGGACCACCACCTCGCCGGACGACCTCACGCGCGTGGGCCGTGAGGAGGGCACCATCTTCGGCGGTGACGGCAAGGGCGGCTTCATCGTCCCCGAGTTCAGTGGTGTCTACGACGGCACAGCGGCCTTCGTACGGCTGATCGGGCTGGTGGCGCGGACGCAGCTCACGCTGAGCCAGATCGACGCGCGGATCCCGCGGGCGCACGTGCTCAAGCGGGACCTGGCGACGCCGTGGGCCGTCAAGGGCCTGGTGATGCGGCGGGTCGTGGAGGCGGCCGGGGACCGCTCCGTCGACACGACCGACGGTGTGCGGGTCGTGGAGACCGACGGGCGCTGGGTGATGGTGCTGCCCGACCCGGCCGAGGCGGTCACACACCTGTGGGCCGAGGGACCCGACGACGCGTCCGCGCAGGCCCTGCTGGACGAGTGGTCGGGCGTCGTGGACAGCGCCGGACGGTAACACCGACACCACAGGACGGTAAAAGCGGCTGCACGCGTGCGTGCCGGACAAGTGTCCCCAAGGGGGCCTGTCCGGCACGCCGGTGGGGCCGTTCGGAGTAACGGGTCGCGACATGCGACGATGTGCGGCATGCCGCAGCAACCCCCCGTTCGGAGCAGCCCCCCGCGGCCGCAGCGTCCGGACGCCTCCATGTCGTTGATCACCAACGTCATGGACCACAGCCTCGACGACGGGTACGCCGAGGCTGCCGCCCGCAGAAAGGCCCAGGGGGAGGGCGGTGGCCTGCCGAAGACCCTCCGGGCCAAGCTGGGTCTCGCGGCCGGTCTCGTCCTCGCCGCGCTGGTCGTGACGGTCGGCGCGGCACAGGCGCGGGTGGCGGCGCCCGTGGTGGCGAAGGAGCGCCAGGAGCTCGTGGGCCGCATCGACAAGGAGACCGCCGACGCCGACAGGCTGGAAGGCACCGTCGACAAGCTGCGTGACGACGTCAGTGCGCGCCAGCGGGCGGCGCTGAGGTCGAGCGGCGGCAGCGCCGAGGCCGACCTGGTGGGCGTCCTGTCGGGTGCCACCGCGGTGCACGGGCCCGGCGTCAAGCTGGTGGTGGACGACGCCAAGGAGGCCAGCACCGGCGGTGACGGAACCAATCCGCGGGAGACCTCGGGCTTCTCCGACACCGGCCGGGTGCGCGACCGTGACATGCAGCGTGTGGTCAACGGGCTGTGGGCGTCCGGGGCCGAGGCCGTCTCCGTCAACGGGCAGCGGCTGACCGCCCTGTCCGCGATCAGGGCCGCGGGGGACGCGATACTGGTCGACAACAGGCCGCTGGTGCCGCCGTACACGGTGCTGGCGGTGGGTGACGGGGAACGGTTGAGCACCAGGTTCCAGAACGGCGCCGACGGCCTGTATCTGCACGCCCTGGAGCAGAACTACGGCATCCGCGCCACCATCTCCACGGAGGGTGACGTCAAGCTGCCCGCCGCACCCAGTGTGATCGTACGCACAGCACAGCCGTCCGCAGAGAAGAGTGAGAAGGGCACATCGTGATCGCCGTACTGGGCCTCGTCGTAGGAGTCGTGGCCGGCCTGTTGGTCCGGCCCGAGGTTCCGGCGGTCGTCGAGCCTTACCTTCCGATCGCCGTCGTCGCGGCGCTGGACGCCGTCTTCGGCGGCGTACGGGCCATGCTCGACGGCATCTTCGACGACAAGGTCTTCGTGGTGTCGTTCCTGTCCAACGTGGTCGTCGCCGCCCTGATCGTGTTCCTGGGCGACAAGTTGGGTGTCGGTGCGCAGCTCTCCACGGGTGTCGTGGTGGTCCTGGGCATCCGGATCTTCTCCAACGCCGCGGCGATCCGGCGGCACGTGTTCCGGGCGTGACACTCATGAGCGATCAGGAAGAGCGGCCGGAGAACAGGCTGCGCAAGGAACTGCCCGACGAGGTCCCCGCTCCCGCCCCGCAGGCCGAGCAGGAGTCCGAGGAGCGGCCCGAGGCACCGCTGACCGGCCGGCAGCGGCTGGTCAAGGGGCTGTGGCCGCCGCGTTTCACCCGCGCCCAACTCATCGTGGCCGTACTGTTGTTCGGCCTCGGCTTCGGGCTGGCCGTGCAGGTGGCGTCGAACAGCGACACCGACAGCGCGCTGCGCGGCGCACGTCAGGAAGATCTTGTTCGTATCCTCGATGAACTGGATTCGCGTACTCAGCGTCTTGAGGACGAGAAGCAGGGACTCGAAAAGCAGCGTCAGGAGCTGCAGAGCAGCTCCGACCAGGCCGCTGAGGCACGCAAGCAGACCGCCGAGAAGGAGAAGCAACTCGGCATTCTGGCGGGCACCGTGGCGGCCCAGGGTCCCGGCATCACGATGACGATCGAGGACACGAAGGGGACGGTCCAGGCGGACATGCTGCTCGACGCGATCCAGGAGTTGCGCGCGGCCGGCGCGGAGGCGATCCAGGTCAACGGAGTGAGGGTGGTGGCGAACACCTACTTCACGGACTCGGGCAAGAGTGTGAGCGTCGACGGGAACAAGATCAACGCGCCCTATCGTTTCAAGGTCATCGGCAAGCCGCAGGACCTCGAGCCGGCGCTGAACATTCCCGGAGGCGTGGTGCAGACCCTGGAGAAGGAGCAGGCCACCGCGACCGTGGAGCGGTCGGACAAGATCGTCGTGGATGCCTTGCGACAGGCGAAGCGGCCTGACTACGCTCGGTCGTCCTCCCAGTGAACCGGTGGTGCATGGGGTACGTCCGGCAGGGGCATGAGGTTGCGGGGGGTCGGCGCACCGAAGGGGTGGTGCGTGGTGGAAACTGTCTGGTGGTTACGGACGTTGTGAGAATGTCCGGCTCGGCCGGTGTAGGCAATCAGGGTTCGTCCTGCCCCACGGGCGGGTCTGTTTCGGTCAAGGGGAATCGCCCGTGAAGTTGTTTGCGAAGTTGTTCGGCAAGAGCGCGCGAGAGGGCAGGGGCAGCGACAACGCGACGGCTCGCCATCGCGCCCAGCCTGACGCGGAGGGCCAGCGCCCGCTGTTCCGTGACCAGGTCGCTGGTCCGGGCGGTGACATTTCGGGAGGCCAGGGCGGGGCGTCGGTTGACCCTGCCCAGTCCGGCGGCATAGGTTTCGGGCAACCGTCAACCTCAGGTACGGGTGGAGGGTTTGCCTCCGGCCCGTACGCGTCCAATGCCCCGGCGGGGCAGCCGCGGCAGGAGGATCCGTCCATGTCGGCCCTGGTGTGTACGAGGTGCGGTAACCGCAACGCGGAGAACGCCCGCTTCTGCTCCAACTGCGGCGCGCCGCTGCGCCCCGGAGTGGCGCCGGAGCGTGCCTCGGAGACGACGTCCACGATCTCGATCTCCGGCATCGAGGCGTACGACGCGGAGGTGACCGGTCAGACGGCGATGCCGGCGCTCTCTCCCGAGGCGCAGGCCGCGGTGGACGCGCTGCCGCTGGGCTCGGCGCTGCTGGTGGTGCGCCGGGGGCCGAACTCGGGCAGCCGCTTCCTCCTGGACAGCGACCTGACCACGGCCGGCCGTCACCCGCAGAGCGACATCTTCCTGGACGACGTCACGGTCTCGCGCCGGCACGTGGAGTTCCGCCGCTCCCCGGACGGCTCGTTCACCGTGGCCGACGTGGGCAGCCTGAACGGCACGTACGTCAACCGCGAGCGGATCGACCAGGTCGCTCTGTCGAACGGTGACGAGGTGCAGATCGGCAAGTACCGGCTGGTGTTCTACGCGAGCCGGCAGGGCATCTGACCCGCCCCCGGGCCGTTGTCCGGGGGGACCCCCAGGGAAGGTCCATGCTTCAAACACCGAGCGGCGGTGCCGGAAGCGGTACCGCCGCCAGGGACAGTGGGCTGATGAGCATCGGCACGGTGCTGAACGCGCTGCGCGACGAGTTCCCCGAAGTCACCATCTCCAAGATCCGCTTCCTGGAGTCGGAGGGGCTCATCGAGCCGCAGCGGACCCCGTCGGGCTACCGCAAGTTCAGCGCCGCCGATGTCGCACGGCTGGCGCACGTCCTGAGAATGCAGCGGGACCACTATCTGCCGCTCAAGGTGATCCGCGAGCACCTGGACGCCATGGAGCGGGGCGAGGCCGTCCAGCTGCCCCTCGTCGGGCGCCAGCGCACCGGGGACGACGTGCCGCAGCCGCCGGGCCCCACGGTGGCCCGGGTCGGCCGGGCCGAGCTGCTGGCCGCCGCGGACATCGACGACGGTGAGCTGAAGGAGTGGGAGTCCTACGGGCTCATCGCTCCTTTGGAGGACGGTGCCTATGAGGCCGAGGCCGTCACCGTGGTCGCGCTCGTCGCCGAGCTGGGCCGGTTCGGGATCGAGCCGCGCCACCTTCGGGTGATGAAGGCCGCCGCCGACCGGGAGGCCGGGCTGGTGGACCAGGTGGTGGCCCCGCTCAAGCGCCACCGCAATCCGCAGACCAGGGCCCATGCCGAGGCCCGTACGAAGGAGCTGGCGGCCCTCACCGTCAAGCTGCACGCGGCCCTGGTGAAGACCGCTCTCGGGGTCAGCCTGCCCTGAAACGGCGGGTGCCGCGGCGGCCGGATCGGGCACCTGTTCCCGGCCCGACTACCCAAACGTCCCGGGCACGGCCTAGGGTTGCTGTGTGAACGAGCTCGATGTCGTAGGTGTCCGGGTCGAAATGCCCTCCAACCAACCGATCGTGCTCCTGCGCGAAGTGGGGGGCGACCGTTACCTCCCCATCTGGATCGGGCCGGGGGAGGCGACGGCGATCGCCTTCGCCCAGCAGGGCATGGCCCCTGCGAGGCCGCTGACCCACGACCTGTTCAAGGACGTGCTGGAGGCCGTCGGCCAGGAGCTGACCGAAGTACGCATCACCGACCTGCGGGAAGGTGTCTTCTACGCGGAGCTGGTCTTCGCCAGCGGCGTCGAGGTCAGCGCCCGTCCCTCCGATGCCATAGCGCTGGCCCTGCGCACCGGCACGCCGATCTACGGCAGTGACACGGTGCTGGACGACGCGGGCATCGCCATTCCGGACGAGCAGGAGGACGAGGTCGAGAAGTTCCGTGAGTTCCTCGACCAGATCTCGCCCGAGGACTTCGGCACCAGCAGCCAGTGAGCACCGGCGCCCGGTGCGACGGTGGCCGGCCGCAGGGCCGGCCCACGGCTTCCGTGCGGCGGCTCGTACGGCCTTCGGGCGCGGCATGTGCCGGCGGCCAGTGAGAGCGTCCTACCGCCCTCCGCCAGTGCATTCGGCTAGCCTTTCCCCGCGGTGGGACACGGGAAACCACTCCTAGGGTGATTATCACTCGGCGTGCCGAGTGTGGCGATCGTTGACGCACCCCTGGTGACTGCCTACCGTCGAGAAGGCAGGTCAAGGACGGAGGTCGGCGTGAGAACCAGCGGCGACGGTACGGCTGGGGGTGCTCCCGTGGGCGGTTTCGGGGAGAGCGGTCCGTACCAGGTTCACAGCAACGCGGTCGACCACGCTCCGCAGCGGCCGACGGCGGTGCCGAACGGCGGAGGGGCGACGTCCATGGTGTCCGAGGAGATCGGCTATCGCGGGCCCACGGCCTGCGCGGCGGCCGGCATCACGTACCGACAGCTCGACTACTGGGCCCGCACCGGCCTGGTCGAGCCCAGTGTGCGGCCCGCCTACGGGTCCGGCACACAGCGTCTGTACAGCTTCCGGGACGTCGTCGTCCTGAAGATCGTCAAGCGCTTCCTGGACACCGGTGTCTCGCTGCAGAACATCCGGACCGCCGTTCAGCACCTGAGAGAGCGTGGCTTCCGCGACCTGGAGCGGATGACCCTGATGAGCGACGGCGCCACCGTCTACGAGTGCACCTCGCCGGACGAGGTGCACGCCCTGCTCCAGGGCGGTCAGGGCATCTTCGGGATCGCCGTGGGCGTGGTGTGGCGGGACGTGGAGAACGCGCTCTCCCAGCTGCACGGCGAGCGCATCGACACGGGCGAGACCCTCGTCGGTCACAATCCCGCGGACGAGCTGGCGCGCCGCCGCAACCGGGCGGTCTGACCGCCGTACTCCCGGGGCGCCCGCCGCCGTCGCATTGTCAGTGCCGTGGTGCAGCATCGGAGATGTGAGAAACGCGCCCACGATCCTGCATCTCGACATGGATGCCTTCTACGCCTCGGTGGAGCAGGCATCCAAGCCGAGCCTGCGGGGGAAGGCGGTCGTCGTGGGCGGGCTCGGGCCGCGCGGTGTGGTGGCCACGGCCTCGTACGAGGCCCGGGTGTTCGGGGTGCATTCGGCGATGCCGATGGCGCAGGCGCGCCGGCTCGCGCCGAACGCCGCGTACCTCGTGCCGCGGTTCTCCCTGTACCGGTCGGTCAGCGAGCAGGTGATGGCGTTGCTGCGGGAGCTGTCGCCGCTGGTGGAGCCGCTGAGTCTGGACGAGGCGTTCGTCGATCTGGAGGCCGGGGGAGCGGCCTGGGACGAGGAGTCTGCGCGGCTGACCGGGGTGAAGCTGCGCGCCGACATCCGGGAGGTCACGGGGCTCACGGGGTCGGTGGGGCTCGCCGCCTCCAAGATGCTCGCGAAGATCGCCTCCGAGGAGGCCAAGCCGGACGGTCTGGTGCTCATCGAGCCGGGCACGGAGCGTGCGCTGCTGGCGCCGATGACGGTGCGGACCCTGCCGGGGGTCGGGCCGGCCACCGGCGACCATCTGCGCAGAGCCGGGATCACCACGGTCGAGGAGCTGGCCGAGGCGGGGCAGGACGAGCTCGTCCGGCTGCTCGGCAAGGCGCACGGACAGGCGCTGTACGCCATGGCCCTGGCCCGGGACGACCGGCCCGTGGTGGCCGAGCGCGAGGCCAAGTCGGTGTCGGTCGAGGACACCTACGACGTGGACATCCACGACCGGCTGCGCATCGGCCTGGAGGTGCAGCGGCTCGCCGACCGGTGCGTGGGCCGGCTGCGCGAGGCCGGGCTGTCCGGGCGCACCATCGTGCTGAAGGTGCGGCGGTACGACTTCTCGACCCTGACCCGCTCCGAGACGCTCAGAGGCCCCACGGACGATCCGGCGGTCGTCCGCGAGGCGGCGGCGCGGCTGCTGGACTCCGTGGACACCACGGGCGGCGTACGGCTGCTCGGGGTGGGTGTCTCCGGGCTCGCCGACTACACCCAGGAGGACCTGTTCGCGCAGTTCGCGCAGGCCGTGCCGGCGCCTGTGGCGGAGGAGCCGGAGAAGGGCGCGGCCGAGGCGGTGGCGGAGCAGCCGGAGCCCGTCGGACGGCACTGGCGCGCCGGGCAGGACGTGTGGCACGCCGAGTACGGGCCCGGGTGGGTGCAGGGGAGCGGGCTGGGGAGGGTCACCGTGCGGTTCGAGACGCCCCAGTCGGCTCCGGGGAGAGTGCGGACGTTCTCCGTGGAGGATCCCGCGCTGCGGTCGGCCGACCCGCTGCCGCTGGTGTCGCCCCGGGCCCCGGAGGACGGCTGCGCTCAGGTCTCCTCCGACCCCGCCAGCTTGCCGAAGTCGTGGTCCGGGACCGAGGGCGGTGGAGCCACGTCGAGGCCGTAGTGGTGGTAGAGCTGGAGTTCCTGCTCGGGGGAGAGGTGGCGGCCCACGCCGAAGTCGGGGGCGTCCTTGATCAGGGCGCGTTCGAAGGGGACCTGGAGGGCGCCGTCGATCAGCTCGCTGGGCTCCAGGGGGACGAAGGCGTCGCGGGAGAACAGGCCGGTGCGTATGGCGGCCCACTCGGGTACGCCGGTCGCGTCGTCCAGGTACACCTCGTCGATGGTGCCGATCTTGGTGCCATTGCGGTCGAACGCCTTGCGGCCGATCAGGTTGCGCGGATCGATGTCGGTCTGCACGGTCCCTCTCCCTCCACGTGGTCGCAACTCATCCGTAAGCACTACAAAAGAGCACATTCAAGGAGGCGGCCACTCGAGGGCCGGGGCGTTGACCTCGCTGGTAGGCTGACAGCGGCTGCTGACCCCGTGCGGGAGAGTCCTCCGACCACCTCGGAGGCGCCGAAGGAGCAAATCCTCCCCGGAATCTCTCAGGCTCACGTACCGCACGGACGAGGTCACTCTGGAAAGCAGGGCGGGCGTCGACGGCTTCCGCTCTCACCGACGGTGAAAGCCGGGACATGCCCGGTGAAGCTCTCAGGTTGAGATGACAGAGGGGGAGGCCGTCGGGGTACCCGCGCCGTGGTGCCCCTCGAAGGTCGCGTCAGACCAGGAGGCCTCCGCAATGACCGCCCACCGCATGCCGCTCTCGGAGCTCGAAGCGGGCATTCCCTTCGAGCAGCGCCACATCGGCCCCGACCATGAGGCGCGGGCCAAGATGCTCGCGCACGTCGGCTACGGCTCGCTCGACGAGCTGACCGCCGCCGCGGTCCCGGATGTGATCAAGAACGCCGACGCCCTCGACCTGCCTGGCGCCCGCACCGAGGCCGAGGTGCTCGCCGAGCTGCGCTCGCTCGCCGACCGCAACCAGGTCCTCGGCTCCATGATCGGCCTCGGCTACTACGGCACGTTCACCCCGCCGGTCATCCTGCGCAACGTCATGGAGAATCCGGCCTGGTACACGGCCTACACGCCGTACCAGCCAGAGATCTCCCAGGGGCGGCTCGAGGCCCTGCTGAACTTCCAGACCATGGTCGCCGAGCTCACCGGCCTGCCCACCTCGGGCGCCTCCCTCCTCGACGAGGGCACGGCCGCCGCCGAGGCGATGGCGCTGTCCCGGCGCATGGGCAAGAACAAGAAGGGCCTGTTCCTGATCGACGCGGACGCGCTGCCGCAGACCATCGCGGTCATCCAGACGCGGGCCGAGCCGACCGGTGTCGAGGTCGTCGTCGCCGACCTCGGCGAGGGCATCCCGGCCGAGCTCGCCGGGCGCGAGATCAACGGCGTGCTGATCCAGTACCCGGGCGCCTCCGGTGCCGTACGCGACATCAAGCCGGTCATCGACCAGGCGCACGAGCTGGGCGCCCTGGTCACCGTCGCCGCCGACCTGCTGGCGCTGACCCTGCTGACCTCGCCGGGCGAGCTGGGCGCGGACATCGCCGTGGGCACCACCCAGCGCTTCGGTGTGCCGATGGGCTTCGGCGGTCCGCACGCCGGCTACATGGCCGTGCACGAGAAGTTCGCGCGCAGCCTGCCCGGCCGGCTCGTCGGCGTGTCCGTCGACGCCGACGGCAACAAGGCCTACCGGCTCGCCCTGCAGACCCGTGAGCAGCACATCCGCCGCGAGAAGGCCACCAGCAACATCTGCACCGCGCAGGTGCTGCTCGCGGTCATGGCCGGGATGTACGCGGTCTACCACGGGCCCGAGGGGCTGCGGACCATCGCCCGCCGCACCCACCGTTACGCGACGATCCTCGCCGAGGGCCTGAAGGCCGGCGGCGTCGAGATCGTCCACGGCGCCTTCTTCGACACCCTCACCGCGCGCGTGCCCGGCAAGGCCGCCGAGGTCGTCGCCGCCGCCCGGGAGAACGGTGCCAACCTGCGGCTGGTCGACTCCGACCACGTCTCCCTCGCCTGCGACGAGACCACCAACCGCGCCCTGCTGGACGCCGTCTTCTCCGCCTTCGGCGTCGCCGCCGACATCGAGGCGCTGGACGCGACCGCCGAGGACACCCTGCCCGAGGCGCAGCTGCGCACCGACGTCTACCTCACCCACCCGGTCTTCCAGCAGCACCGCTCCGAGACCGCGATGCTGCGTTACCTGCGCAAGCTGTCCGACCGCGACTACGCGCTCGACCGCGGCATGATCCCGCTGGGCTCCTGCACCATGAAGCTCAACGCGACCACCGAGATGGAGCCGGTCACCTGGCCCGAGTTCGGCCAGCTGCACCCCTTCGCGCCGGCCGAGCAGGCCGAGGGCTACCTCACGCTCATCCGTGAGCTGGAGGAACGTCTCGCCGAGGTCACCGGCTACGACAAGGTCTCCCTGCAGCCGAACGCCGGTTCCCAGGGCGAGCTGGCGGGCCTGCTCGCCGTACGCGGCTACCACCGCGCCAACGGCGACGAGCAGCGCACCGTCTGCCTGATCCCGTCCTCCGCGCACGGCACCAACGCGGCCAGCGCCGTGATGGCCGGCATGAAGGTCGTGGTCGTCAAGACCGCCGAGGACGGCGAGATCGACGTCGAGGACCTGCGCGCCAAGATCGAGAAGCACCGCGACGAGCTCGCCGTGCTGATGATCACCTACCCGTCGACGCACGGCGTCTTCGAGGAGCACGTCGCCGACATCTGCGCCCGGGTGCACGAGGCCGGCGGCCAGGTGTACGTCGACGGCGCCAACCTCAACGCCCTGGTCGGCCTGGCCAAGCCCGGCCACTTCGGCGGTGACGTCTCGCACCTGAACCTGCACAAGACGTTCTGCATCCCGCACGGCGGCGGCGGCCCCGGCGTCGGCCCGGTCGCGGTGCGCTCGCACCTGGCGCCGTACCTGCCGAACCACCCGCTCCAGCCGGCCGCGGGCCCGGAGACCGGCGTCGGCCCGATCTCGGCGGCCCCGTGGGGCTCCGCGGGCATCCTGCCGATCTCGTGGGCGTACGTCCGTCTGATGGGCGGTGAGGGCCTCAAGCGCGCCACCCAGGTCGCGGTGCTCTCCGCGAACTACATCGCCAAGCGCCTGGAGCCGCACTACCCGGTGCTCTACACCGGCCCCGGCAACCTGGTCGCGCACGAGTGCATCATCGACCTGCGCCCGCTGACCAAGGAGACCGGCGTGAGCGTGGACGACGTGGCCAAGCGCCTGATCGACTACGGCTTCCACGCGCCGACCATGTCCTTCCCGGTGGCCGGCACGCTGATGATCGAGCCGACCGAGTCGGAGGACATCACCGAGCTGGACCGGTTCTGCGACGCGATGATCGCCATCCGTGCGGAGATCGAGAAGGTCGGCGCCGGTGAGTGGCCGGCGCAGGACAACCCGCTGGGCAACGCCCCGCACACCGCCGCCGCGCTGGGCGGTGAATGGGCGCACGCCTACAGCCGCGAGGAGGCCGTCTTCCCGGCCGGTGTCTCGGCCGCCGACAAGTACTGGCCGCCGGTGCGCCGCATCGACCAGGCGTTCGGCGACCGCAACCTGGTGTGCTCCTGCCCGCCGCTGGACGCGTACGAGGACTGAGCGAGCAGTGCCGTGCAGGGCCCCGTCCGGTCTCCGGGCGGGGCCCTGCCGCGTCTTCAGTCCGTCGCCAGGGACACCTCGGTCGCCTTGACGAGGGCGACCACGTCGGAGCCCACGAAGAGTCCGAGGTCGGTGGCGGCGTCCTTGGTGATAGCCGCGGTCAGTTCGCCCCCGGGGACGGAGATCTTCACGGAGGCCATGGCGGCACCGGTGGTCAGGCCGGTGATCGCGCCGGGGAGCTGGTTGCGGATGGACAGGCCCTCGACCCGGGTGGTGGCGAGGGACACCTCGGTCGACTTGACCAGGGCGCGGACGGGGGAGCCGGGGGCGAGCGCGAGGTCCTCGGCGGATTCCTTCGTGATGGCGGCCGTGAGGTCCTGGCCGCCGTCCAGGCGGAGCTTGACGATGGCCATGGCCTCGCCGGGGTGGACCGCGGTGACGGTGCCGGGGAACTGGTTGCGGATGCTCAGGGTCATGGCCCGACGGTAGTGCGCAGGCGCCTTCACGCCGGGTATGCGTGGGTCTGCGTCGCTTTGACTGTCGCCCAGACCGATGCACCGGGATGCAGGTCGAGTTCCGCGGCGGCGACGGTGGTGAGATCGGCGGCGAGCGGGAGTTCGCCGGTGAGATCGGCGCGGATCTGGTCGCCGTGGGTCTCCAGGCCGGCCACCTCGCAGCGCCACAGGTTGCGGGCGCTGGCGCCGCCGGGACGCTCCCGGAAGAGGGTGACGGCGGCCGGCGGGAACGCCACGAAGACCGGCCCGGCCAGCACTTCCGTGGTGGTGATCGAGGGCCCCGCGTCGAGTCGTACCGTGTGCCCGTCCGCCTGTCCCCGGTAGAGGTTGAGGCCGACGAGCTGGGCGATGTAGTCGGTGCGCGGGTGCCGGGCGATGTCGGCGGGCGTGCCCTCCTGGACGACCTCGCCGTGCTCGACGACCACCAGCCGGTCCGCGAGCACCATCGCGTCCAGCGGGTCGTGTGTGACGAGGACGGCGACCGCCTCGAACTCGGCCAGATGACGGCGGAGCTGGGACCGGACCTCCAGCCGGGTACGGGCGTCCAGGGCCGCCAAGGGCTCGTCCAGGAGCAGCAGCCGGGGCCGGGTGGCCAGGGCGCGGGCGAGGGCCACGCGCTGGGCCTGGCCGCCGGAGAGGCGGCGGGGCTTGGCGGCCGCGTGACCGGCGAGGCCCATGCGGTCCAGCCACACGGCGGCCTGGGCGCGGGCCTCGGCCTTGGAGGTGCCCTGGCAGCGCGGCCCGAAGGCCACGTTGTCCAGCGCGGTCAGGTGCGGGAAGAGCAGGTAGTCCTGGAAGACCACGCCGACCGGGCGGGACTCCGGGGGAGTGCGCTCCAGCGCGGTCCCGTCGAGCCGCAGATGGCCGTCGGTGAGCGGGACGAGGCCGGCGAGGGCGCGCAGCGCGGTGGTCTTGCCGGCACCGTTGGGACCGAGGAGGGCGACGACGTCGCCGGGGGCCACGGTCAGGCTCACGTCCAGCCGGAAGGAGCCCCGGTGGACGACGAGACGGGCGTCCAGGCCCTGCTCGCCGGACGCCACGCGCTCGGTCCTGGGGGTATCGATGTCGGTCATGGGTCCGTCCGTCGGCACAGGCGCAGGGGTCTTCCCCCATCCTCCGGGCACCGTCACGCTCCTGTCAGCCAGCGGTCCCGCAGCGCCGCCAGGACCGCGATCGACACCGCGAGCAGCACCAGGCTGAGGGCGATGGCGGCCTCCGGGTCGTTCTGCAGGGCGAGGTAGACCGCGAGGGGCATGGTCTGGGTGCGGCCGGGGAAGTTGCCGGCGAACGTGATCGTGGCCCCGAACTCGCCGAGCGCACGCGCCCAGGCGAGGACCGCGCCGGCGGCGATGCCGGGGGCGATGAGCGGGAGCGTGACCCGGCGGAACGCGGTGAACCGGGACGCGCCGAGCGTGGTGGCCGCCTCCTCGTAGCGCGGGTCGGCGGCGCGCAGGGTGCCCTCGACGCTGATGACCAGGAACGGCATCGCGACGAACGCCTCCGCGACCACGACCCCGGTGGTGGTGAACGGCAGCGTGATCCCGAACCAGGCGTCGAGCCACTGGCCGATGATCCCGTTGCGCCCCAGGGCGAGCAGCAGCGCCACACCCCCGACCACCGGGGGGAGCACGAGGGGCAGGGTCACCAGGGCCCGGACGAGCCCCCGGCCTGGGAACTCGGTGCGGGCCAGGAGCCAGGCCAGCGGCACACCGAGGACCAGGCTCACGGCCGTCGCCGCGGTGGCGGTGACCAGGGACAGCTGGAGCGCCTGCCACACCTCGGTGCTGGTCAGCTGGGCCGGCAGGCTGCGCCAGGGCGCGCGCACGAGCAGCGCGAGCTGCACCCATCGGCCGGACGCCCGCGATCGAGGGAGATGGTGACCATGAAGCTGCTGCG
This sequence comes from Streptomyces sp. NPDC051133, assembly GCF_040682635.1. Taxonomy (NCBI): domain Bacteria; kingdom Bacillati; phylum Actinomycetota; class Actinomycetes; order Kitasatosporales; family Streptomycetaceae; genus Streptomyces; species Streptomyces sp. NPDC051133. The sequence goes on along the minus strand of NZ_JBFBBK010000090.1, from coordinate 35 downwards.
CGTCGGTACGGCGGGGGCGGAGCGCCCCGCGCTGC
>NZ_JBFBBK010000089.1:0-17184 GCF_040682635.1 Streptomyces sp. NPDC051133 | reverse complement strand
GGAGCTTGGCGACTCCTGGTGCAACCAGGACGTTTTGGTCACCGGCAATCTCACGGTGCCGGACCTCACCGCCGAGCAGATCGCCCCGAAGCCGACGTGGTCGGCCGCCCCGACGGCGTGTGGACGGGCTAGTGCGTACCTGGGGGCGGGAATGGGTTTCTTCGACGGGCTGCGGGGCGGACGTGCCGCCGACTTCGACTCCGGCAGCGCCTCGAGCAACGCGATCGAACTGACCAGGCGGCACCAGCAGGTGTCGCTGACCAAGCAGGACGCGGCCACCGGCCACCTGCGCGTCAACCTCACCTGGCGGATGCGCACCTCCGACTTCGACGGCAACCAGCGCACCAGCCTCTTCCGGCACCCCTTCAAGGCCCTGAAGCCGCCGGAGGTCCTCGGACACGGCCAGAGCATGGTCAACGTCGACCTCGACCTCGGCTGCCTGTACGAGCTGAGCGACGGCACCAAGGGCGTCGTCCAGCCCCTCGGCGGCTACCTGGGCGACGTGAACGCACCGCCGTACATCAAGCTCAGCGGCGACGACCGCTTCGGCTCCGCCTCGGGCGAGACGATGTACGTCAACCTCGACCACCGGGACGCGATCAAGCGCCTGCTGGTCTTCGTGTACATCTACGACCAGACACCGGCCTTCGACCGCACCCACGCGATCGTCACCCTCTACCCGAGCAACGGCCCCCGGATCGAGATAGGCCTCGACGAACGGCACCCCCAGGCCCGCTCCTGCGCGGTCGTGATGATCGAGAACGTGAAGGGCGAACTGGTCGTCCGCCGCGAGGTGAAGTTCGTCTACGGCTTCCAGGGCGAACTGGACCGGCTGTACGGGTGGGGGCTGCAGTGGGGGCGGGGCTACAAGGCGAAGGCGGAGCGGTGAGTCGCCCCGCGCGTCGCCCCGCCGCTCACCGTCCGATGAACTGAGGCCCCTGCGGCGGCAGCCGGAAGCCCGGGTCCGCAGCCGCCGGCACCGGCTGCGGATAGCCGTACGCGGGCTGCTGCGAGGAGGTCTGCTGCGGATAGCCGTACCCCGGCTGCGGATAGCCGTACGCGGGCTGCTGCGGCACCGCCGACGTGGGCTGCTCGGGCGGCAGCGGCTGCGCCGGGCCCGGCTCCGGCAGGAAGGGCCCCTCCTCCGCCTCCGACTCGTCCACCGAGATGCCGAAGTCGGTGGCGAGCCCCTTCAGTCCGTTCGAGTAGCCCTCGCCCAGCGCGCGGAACTTCCAGCCCTCCCCGCGCCGGTAGAGCTCACCGCAGATCATCGCCGTCTCGGCGCCCGTCTCCGGCTTGATGTCGAACCGGGCCAGCGGCTCCGCCTCGGCGGCCGCCGCGTCGTACAGCACGATGCCGAGCCCCGGCACCCGGTCGAAGGAGACGCCGTCCGCGGAGGCGACCAGCAGGATCCGTCCGACCTCCGCCTCGACCCCGGAGAGGTCCGACTGGATCGTGTCGGTCAGCCCCTCGGCGATGCGCTTCTTGCCCAGCCGCCACACCTTCCCCGACGGGTGCCGGGGCTGGTTGTAGAAGACGAAGTCCTCGTCGGAGCGCACACGGCCGTCCGGACCCAGCAGCAGCGCCGAGGCGTCCACGTCCGGAACCCCCTGCCCGGGCGTCCAGCGCAGCACGGCGCGCACCGTGGTGGCCTCCAGCGGGACGTTCGATCCCTTCAGCATCGCGTGCGTCATGCGGTCATCCTGCCTTCTCGGTCCTGGCCACGACAATGCGGGGGTCGTGGTGCCGACGCCGCCGACACGGGCGAGTTACCGGAAATTCATGCCCGCAGGGAACCCCGGACATGGATCCCTACGTACTATTACCGGCCACCCTTGACCGATCCATCACCGAACTCAGCACCGAGCCACCGACTCGGCTCGCACCCTGAGGGAGTCCTATGCGTCATTTCGGGCACATCGCCCCCGAGGTGCGGCAGCGCCTCTTCCACCGGGAGCCGTGCGCGTTCACCGCCGACTCCCCGGCCCGGCTGCTCGCCGCGGCCCTGGGCGCCACGCTCTACAGCCCGGCCACCCGGCCGCGGCTCGCCGACGACATCGTCAAGCAGGCGGGCGGCGGCGTGGTCTCGATGGTGCTGTGCCTGGAGGACTCCATCGGCGACGGGGAGGTCGAGGCGGGCGAGGAGAACCTCGTCCGGCAGTTCGCCGACCTCGCCTCCCGGCCGGGGGTGGAGCCGCCCCTGCTCTTCATCCGGGTCCGCGCCCCCGAGCAGATACCCGACCTCGTACGACGCCTCGGCCCCTCCGTGCGGCTGCTGTCCGGCTTCGTCCTGCCCAAGTTCACCGAGGAACGCGGCATCCCCTTCCTGGAGGCCCTGACGGTCGCCGAGGCCGCGAGCGGGCGCCGGCTGTTCGCCATGCCCGTCCTGGAGTCCCCGGAGCTGCTCTACCGCGAGTCCCGCGTGGACACGCTGGAGGGCATCTTCCGCGCGGTCGACAAGTACCGCGAGCGCGTGCTCGCCCTCCGCCTCGGCGTCACCGACTTCTGCTCCTCCTACGGCCTGCGCCGCGCCCCCGACATGACCGCCTACGACGTCCAGGTCGTCGCCTCCGTCATCGCCGACGTCGTGAACATGCTGGGCCGCGCCGACGGCACCGGATTCACCGTGACCGGGCCCGTCTGGGAGTACTTCCGGGTCTCCGAGCGCATGTTCAAGCCACAATTGCGGCAGAGCCCCTTCCTCGAGGTGCAGGCCGTCGAGCTGCGCGAGAAGCTCATCGAACACGCCATGGACGGACTGCTGCGGGAGATCTCACTCGACCAGGCCAACGGTCTGCTCGGCAAGACCTGCATCCATCCCTCCCACGTCCTGCCCGTGCACGCGCTGTCCGTGGTCAGCCACGAGGAGTACAGCGACGCCCAGGACATCCTGCGGCCCGAAAGAGGCGGCGGGGGTGTACTCCGGTCGGCCTACACGAACAAGATGAACGAAGTGAAGCCGCACCGCGCCTGGGCCGAGCGGACGCTGCTGCGCGCCGAGGCCTTCGGCGTCGCCCACGAGGACGTCGGCTTCGTGGAGCTGCTCGCCGCCGGGATACCCGGCTGAACGCGGTGATCCTTCCGAACACCGCCATATCGTCCAAGGAACGCATGAACAACGCAGTGAACGACGGGGTCTGGTCCGGCAGCTGGGTCGCCGAGCGGCTCGGGGTCGAGCTCGTGGGCGACGACAGCCTGCCGGCCCTTGTGGGGCTCGCTCTGCGCCGCAACCCCAAGCGGGCCCATCTGCTGGTGTCGAACGTGCTGGGCAAGCACGTCCCGCAGTCGCCGGCGGTGGTCTACGAACACGGTCACCGCCTGGGCCGGGAAGTCGCCGCGCTGCTCGGCGCCGAGGCCGGTGCCGCCGTCGTCCTGGGCTACGCGGAGACCGCGACCGGGCTGGGCCACGCCGTCGCCGACGGGCTCGGCACGGCGCCGTACCTGCACTCCACGCGGCGGCCGGTGGCCGGGGTCGCCCCGGCGGGCGGCTTCGAGGAGTCGCACTCCCATGCCACGTCGCACCTGCTGCTGCCGGAAGATCCCGGGCTGCTGGCCGGGGACGGCCCGCTGGTGCTGGTCGACGACGAGTTCTCCACCGGCAACACGGTGCTGAACACCATCCGTGACCTGCACGAGCGGTATCCGCGGCGGCGGTACGTGGTGGTGGCCCTGGTCGACATGCGCTCGGCCGAGGACGTGGACCGGCTGGAGCGGTTCGGCGGTGAGATCGGGGCCCGGGTGGATCTGGTCGCCGCCGCGTCGGGGGCCGTACGGCTGCCGGAGGGGGTGCTGGAGAAGGGGCAGGAGCTGGTGGCCCGGCACGAGTCCGCCGGGACCCGGCCCCGCACCCCCGGAGGGACGCCGCGGCCCGGCCGCGTCGATCTCCACTGGCCCGAGCGCCTCCCCGACGGCGGCCGGCACGGGTTCACCCCCGCCCACCGCGCCCGCCTCGAAGCCGCGCTGCCCGCCATGGCGGCCCGCGTCCGCGACGCCCTGCCCGCCGGCGCCCGGCGCGTCCTCGTCCTCGGCTTCGAGGAGCTGATGTACGCCCCGCTGCGTCTCGCCCGCGAGCTGGAGCGGGGCGTCGACGCCGAGGTGCGGTTCTCCACCACCACCCGCTCACCCGTCCTCGCGGTCGACGACCCCGGCTACGCCATCCGCAGCCGCCTGGTCTTCCCGGCCCACGACGACCCGGCCGACGGCCCCGGCGAGCGGTACGCCTACAACGTGGCGGGCGCCGGTTTCGACGCCGTCGTCGCCGTGGTCGACTCCGTCGCCGACACCCCCGCCCTGCACGCGCCCGACGGTCTGCTGGCCCGCCTCGCGGCGCACGTCCCGCACGTCCTCCTCGCGGTCGTCCCCTCGTACGTCCCGCACGTTCCCGAAAGGCCGGCCATGCTGCCCGAGCCCCTCCGCGGCCCCGCATTCTCCAGTTACGCGCCCGAGGAGGTCGGCTGGCTGCTGCAGGACCTCTCCGACGTCACCCTGGAGGCGCCGACCGAGGAGCGGGAGGAGGCCATCCAGAGCGGCGGCGCCCACTACGCCGAGTCGCTGCCCGTGGAGTACCAGCCCAGCGAGCAGTACCAGGAGCTGTTCCACACGGCCCTCGACGCCTCGGCCGCGCGGATCGCCCGGGCCGTCGGCGTGGTGACGGAGACGGTGATCAGCGAGCGGTCGCCGCGCCCGGTCCTCGTCTCCCTGGCCCGCGCCGGCACTCCCGTCGGTGTCCTGATGCGCCGCTGGGCGCAGTTCCGGCACGGGCTCGACCTCCCGCACTACGCCGTGTCGATCGTGCGCGGCCGGGGCATCGACGCCAACGCGCTGCGCTGGCTCGCCGCCCACCACGACCCCCGGGACGTCGTCTTCGTCGACGGCTGGACCGGCAAGGGCGCCATCACCCGCGAACTCGCCCAGGCCGTCGAGGAGTTCGAGGCCGAGCAGGGCGTCACCGGCTTCGACCCGGAGATCGCCGTCCTCGCCGACCCGGGCTCCTGCGTGCGCACCTACGGCACCCGCGAGGACTTCCTCATCCCCTCCGCGTGCCTCAACTCGACCGTCTCGGGCCTGATATCCCGTACGGTCCTGCGCGCCGACCTGGTCGGCCCGGACGACTTCCACGGCGCGAAGTTCTACCGCGAACTCGCCGGCGCCGACGTCTCCGTCGCCTTCCTCGACGCCGTCTGCGCCCGCTTCCCGGAGGTCGCCGACACCGTCGACACCGCCGTCAAGGAGCTGCTCGCCGAGGACCGCACCCCGACCTGGGCGGGCTGGCGGGCCGTGGAGCGGATCAGCGAGGAGTACGGCATCCACGACGTGAACCTCGTCAAGCCCGGCGTAGGCGAGACCACCCGGGTGCTGCTGCGCCGTGTGCCCTGGAAGATCCTCGCCCGGGCCGGGGCGGGCGCCGACCTCGACCACGTCCGGCTGCTCGCCGAGCAGCGTGGGGTACCGGTCGAGGAGGTCGGCGAGCTGCCGTACACCTGCGTGGGGCTGATCCACCCCCGGTACACCCGCGGTGCCACGGGCGCCGACGGCAAGGCGGTGAACGTCTGATGCCGGTGCTGGTGGCGAGCGACCTCGACCGCACGCTGATCTACTCCTCGGCGGCCCTCGCGCTGACCATGCCCGACGCGCGGGCGCCCCGGCTGCTCTGCGTCGAGGTCCACGAGAGCAGACCGCTGTCCTACATGACCGAGACCGCGGCCCAGCTGCTGACCGACCTCGGCGACACGGCCGTGTTCGTGCCGACCACGACCCGGACCCGCAAGCAGTACCAGCGCATCAACCTGCCGGGCCCGCCCCCGGCGTACGCCATCTGCGCCAACGGCGGCCACCTGCTGGTCGACGGGGTCACCGACGCCGACTGGCACCGGAGCGTGCTGGCGCGGCTCGCCGACGAGTGCGCACCGCTGGACGAGATCCGCGAGCATCTGCTGCGGGCGGCCGACCCGGTGTGGGTCCGCAAGCACCGGGTCGCCGAGGACCTCTTCGCCTACCTGGTCGTCGAGCGCGAGCTGCTGCCCGAGGAGTGGGTGAAGGAGCTGGCGGTCTGGGCGGAGAACCGGGGCTGGACGGTCTCGCTGCAGGGCCGCAAGATCTACGCCGTGCCGAAGCCGCTCACCAAGAGCGCCGCGGTCCGCGAGGTGGCCCGGCGCACCGGCGCGGAGCTGACCCTGGCGGCCGGTGACTCCCTGCTCGACGCCGACCTGCTCCTGGCCGCCGACCGCGGCTGGCGCCCCGGACACGGGGAGCTGGCCGACACGGACTGGACGGCCCCGGCCATCACGGCGCTGCCGGAGCGGGGCGTGCTGGCCGGGGAGCGGATCGTACGGGAGTTCCTCAAGGCGGTACGGCAGCCGGCCTGAGGGGGCGCCTAACCGCAGCAGCCGCCGCCGCAGCAGCCCCCGCCCCCGCCCGCCGCGGGCGCCGGGGCCGACGCGGCGGCGCTTCCCCCCACCGCCACGGTCGACAGCAGCTTCACGGTGTCGTCGTGCCCGGCGGGGCAGGCGGCGGGCGCGGCGGACTCGGCCATGGGACGGCTCAGTTCGAACGTGTCGCCGCAGGTGCGGCAGCGGTACTCGTAGCGAGGCATGGCGCCAGGTTATCCACCCCGCCTGCGAAACCGGCACCTCAATGTTTCATGAGTGTTGCATTACGCCGGTACGTATGTGCGGGGGATTCGAAAACATCGCTGATAATTTGTGAACGCCGCTGCGAGGATGCTCTGTCGCCCGCGCGAGCAAGACCGAGTGCGGAGGGAGACGCAGTCGTGACCGATGCGTCGCAGGGGGAGGGCCGCCCCCGAGGGGGTGGTCGCGGCGAGAAGCCGTTCGACACGGACGAGACGCTGCATCTGAAGGTGGCTGCCGTCCGGGCGGACGAGACGATGCAACTACGGGTGCCCCCGCCGCCCGTGCCCCCCGCCACCGGCGGCCGTTCCGAGCGCCGGCGCAACGCGCGCCCCTCCGCGTGGGAGCGGACCGTCACGACCGTGAGCCGGCTGCTCGCGCCGCTGGCCCCCTACGCCCGCCGGCTCGCCCCCTACGCGCGCCGGCTGAGGCCCCTCTACCCGCGCCCCGGCCGGGACGGCTGGCGCCGCTGGATACCCTCCTGGCGCCAGTGGATCGGCGCCGTCCTGTCCAGCTTCGGACTGCTCAGTGCCTTCCTGGTCACCGCGTACGCGCTCACCGACATACCGAGCAACCTGAACACGTACGCCACGCAGCAGGACAACGTCTACTTCTGGTCGGACGGCACCCCGATGGCCCGTACGGGCTGGGTGCAGCGGCAGGCGATGCCGCTGAAGGACATACCCGAGGACGTCCGCTGGGCGGTGCTGGCGGCGGAGAACGAGAGCTTCTACACGGACCCGGGCATATCCGTCAAAGGCCTCACGCGGGCGCTGTACCGCACGGTGGGCAAGGGGGACACCGAAGGCGGTTCCACCATCACCCAACAATACGTCAAAAACGTCTATCTCAATCAGAACCAGACCATCAGCCGCAAATTCACCGAGGCGATGATCTCCCTCAAGCTCGACAACAAGATGAGCAAGGACCAGATCCTCGAGGGCTATCTCAACACCAGCTGGTTCGGCCGCGGCAGCTACGGCATCCAGCGCGCCGCCCAGGCCTACTACGGCAAGGACGTCAGCAAGCTCAACGCCTCCCAGGCGGCGATGCTCGCCGGCCTGCTCAAGGGCGCCGGACTGTACGACCCCACGCTCGGCAAGGCCAACCACCAGCGGGCCGAGGAGCGCTGGAAGTGGATCCTCGACCGCATGGTCAAGATCCACCGGCTGTCCCCGCAGGAGCGCGCCACGTACACGACCTTCCCCGAGCCGCTGAAGAGCAACCCGCTGTACAACACCGGCGCCCAGAGCGACTACCTGGTGGAACTGGCGTCGAGCTACGCCAAGAAGTCCGCGCACCTGACCGACAAGCAGTTCGACCTCGGCGGCTACCAGATCTACACGACCTTCGACCGCAAGCGGGAGCAGGCGCTCACCGACGCCGTCACCAAGGCCCGCAAGCAGGCCCGGCAGAAGGATCCGGACATGGCGAAGAACGGGCACTACGGCGCCGCCTCGGTGGCCACCGACGGCCGGATCCTCGCGGTCTACGGCGGCCCCGACCACCGTACCCAGGGCTACAACGAGTCCAACTCGGCCACCGTCCCGGCCGGCAGCGCGTTCCTGCCGTTCGTCTACGCCGCAGGGCTCGAACACGGCGTCCACAAGACCCGCGGCGGACCCGCCACCCCCGTCACCCCCGAGACGCCCTACAACGGCGACGACGGCGTGCCGGTCACCACCCCCGAGGGCCCCTACTGGGACCGCAGCGGCAAGAAGGTCGCCGCCCACAACGACGGCGGCAAGTCCTACGGGCGGATCACCCTGCGCCAGGCCCTCGCCCGGTCGGTCAACACCCCCTTCATGCAGCTCGGCATGGACACCGGCCTGGAGAACGTGCGCCAGACCGCCGAGGCCTCCGGACTGCTGTCCGACAGCATGGGCCCCCAGGTGCCCGCCCTGGCGCTCGGCACCTCCACCCCCAGCGCCATCCGCATGGCGAGCGGATACGCCACCTTCGCCGCCGGCGGCACGCACACGGAGCCGTACTCCGTGCGCCGGGTCACCCGCAACGGCGCGCCGGTCGCCTTCGACACCCCGCACTCCCGGCGTGCGGTCGGCGCCCAGGTGGCCCAGGAGGTCGACGAGGCGCTCACCGACTCCTTCCGCACCGCCCACCCGGCCACGGCCGCCACCAGACCGGCGGTGGCCGGGAAGGCCGGTACCGCGGACAAGGACACCGCCGCCTGGTACGCCGGCACGGCCGACTCCGTGTCGACGGCCGTCGTCGTCTACCGCATGGACCTGGCGAAGTCCCTGCAGCCGCTGCCCCTGCACGGACTGGCGGGCACCTCGGCGGACGACGTCCCGTACACCCTCTGGTCGGCCGCCATGGGTCTCGGCTGACACCGGACCCCACAGACTTCCCCTCGCCCCTTTCGGAGAATGAGCCGCGCATGTCTCGCAAGAAGCCACCGACGGGCCGGCGTCGCGCCCCCGGCCGTCGTCTGCCTCCCGCCGCCACCCGCCCGCAGGTCCTGACGCTCGCCGCCCTCCTCGTCGTGGCCTCCCTGGTGGCCGGCTTCCTGGCGCTGACCCGCCCCGACCACACCGAGCCGACCGCCTCCGCCGACAAGAAGGCCAAGGCGTCCGCCCCCAAGCCCGGCCCCACGGCCAAGTGGGACGGCAAGACCCACATCCTCGGCGACGGCTCCACCTCCTACACCGGCCCGCAGCAGGGGCAGTTGAAGCCCGTGCCGCTCAAGCCGGGCGAGAAGCCGCCCCAGTTCGTCGTCTTCTCCTGGGACGGCGCCCTGGAGGGCGACGACCACCTCTTCTCGCACTACCGGGAGATGGCCAAGCAGTACGACGCCCACATGACCTTCTTCCTCACCGGCATCTACCTGCTGCCCAAGAGCAAGAAGTCGCTCTACCACGGCCCGATGCACGGACCCGGCGACGCCGCCATCGACTACGCCACCGACGAGCACATCCGCACCACCCTGGAGCAGCTCCGCCTGGCCTACCAGCAGGGCAACGAGATCGGCACCCACTTCAACGGCCACTTCTGCGGCAAGAAGGGCGGCGGCGACTGGTCCGTCGCCCAGTGGAAGAGCGAGATCGACCAGTTCTTCCAGTTCGTGGAGAACTGGAAGACCAACACCGGTGACAAGGACATCCCCGCGCTGCCCTTCGACTTCAAGAAGGAGGTCACCGGCGGCCGCGCCCCCTGCCTGGAGGGCCAGCCCAACCTGCTGAAGGCCATCAAGAGCTACGGCTGGCGCTACGACGCCAGCTCCCCGGGCGACTTCCAGATATGGCCCACGAAGAAGAACGGCATCTGGGACTTCCCGCTGGAGATGCTCCCGTACGAGAACGGCAAGTTCCAGGGCCTGTCCATGGACTTCAACTTCCTCTACAACCAGTCCAACGGCGAGACGAACGGCGACCCGTCGAAGTACGCCCAGTGGCAGCAGATGACCGTCGACTCCTACATGGCCGGCTTCAACCGCGTCTACTACGGCAGCCGCGCCCCGCTGTTCGTCGGCAACCACTTCGAGGACTGGAACGGCGATATCTACATGAAGGCCATCGACCAGGTCATCCCGCAGATCTGCACCAAAAAGGGCGTCAAGTGCGTGTCCTTCAAGGAGCTGTCGGACTGGATGGACGTACAAAAGCCGCAGACCCTCGCAGCGCTGCGCAGCCTCGACCCCGCCCAGTCGCCGGACTGGTCCCAGGTCGTCAAGTGACCGACGGTAGGCGCCCGTTCCACTTGTGCAACCCCCTTCACATCCACCCCGCGAAGCGTGCAAAGATGCTCCGTCCCGGTAGGTGTACCGGTGAAAAGGGGAACGTCATTGAAATCGAGAAAACTGAGCCGTAAGCGGCGCCGCGCGACCATAGTGGGGGCTGCGGCCGTCTCGCTGGTGGCCGGCGTGGCCCTCGCCTCCAACTGGAGCGCGGGAGCCGCGGTCACCAACGACCCGACGGTGGACGCGGCCACGAAGGCGACCTTCCAGAAGCTGGCCGACGCGGTCTTCACCGACCGCACCGAGGCACTGGTCGACGGGGCCGGCGGCGCCCGGACGCAGCACGCGTCCGGCTTCTCCGGGTCCGTCCGCATGTCCGGCGGCCAGAACCGGGCGCAGAGCTCCGCCGTGGGCGAACTGCGCGAGCGCCGGACCCGCCTCGCCAAGCTCGGCGAGAAGTACAGCGCGGGCAGCACCAAGGTCACGCTCGACGCCACCGAGGTCCACGGCCGGCACGCCAAGGTCGCCGTCACCGAGACCACCTCGCTGAACTACGAGAAGCCCGCGGCGGGCAGCCCGAAGACCACGGGATTCCAGGCCCACCACGAGCTGACCTTCGACGCCGACCACAACGGGAACTGGCAGCTGACCGGCATCCACGACACGGACGACGGCTACCTCGCCGTCAACCAGGTCGCCACGCCGTCCGTCGCCAAGGCGAAGACCACCGCCGCCGACGACGGCCCGCCCAACGCCCCGCGCGCGGCCACCAGCTACCCCGCCGCGGCCAGCCCGAAGAACCTCACCACCGGCGCCTACGACTACAAGGCCATGGTGGCGTACGCGACCAAGTACTGGAGCCACTACAACCCGGACTACCCCGACTACAACGGGGAGGCCGACGGCGGTGACTGCACCAACTTCGTCAGCCAGTCCCTGAAGGCGGGCGGCTGGAAGCACGTCCCCGGCTACACGACCGACTTCCACAAGTGGTTCGGCAACGCCGACATCCAGTCCGACTCGTTCGTCGGGGTCAACGAGTTCTCCTGGTTCGCCCTGTCCTCCAAGCGCGTCACGCCGCTCGCCAACGTCTACCAGGCGGACCTCGGCGACGTGATCCAGATGGACTTCAACCGGGACGGGTCCAAGGACCACTCGATGATCGTTACCAACCGCGACCGCTACGGCGTGCCCTACGTGACGTACCACTCCACCAACACCTACAACAGGTCGGTGGCCAGCCTCGTCGCGTCGTACCCGCGGGCGTACTTCTACGCCTACCGCACCTGATCCCGGCGATCCGCCCGGGCGCCTGCGCCCGGGCGGACCGCAGGCCGGCTCACTCCTTCCCGCGCCTCTTGTCCGCCCCCGGCAGCGGCATGCTCACCGGCGTGGTCCCCGACGCGTGGTCGGGCGACGGGAGCTCAGCGCTGCCTCCGGGATGCCGGGTCCGCCAGTACGGATTGTCGTGCGGCAGGGCCGAACCGACCCGGCCGTACATGCCGAAGGTCATCAGCAGCAGACCCACGACGAAGCTGAAGAGCACGTTCTGCATCTTGAAGGCCAGGAAGTTCTGCGGGGTGTCCAGCAGACCGAGGAACAGAAAGCCGTTCAGCAGGAACAGCACCCCGAGAACCATGTTCAGGGTCGACGCGAAGTTCCCGCCGATCACCATGCCCACCAGCAGCAGCGCGCCGATGCAGATCGACAGCACGCTGAGCGTGCCGTTCGTGTTCAGCCCCGCGGCCGAGTTCCCGCCGGTGTCGAAGAAGCCGATGTGGTTGATCAGGCCGAGGATGCCGAAGGCGATCAGGAACCCACCGATCAGACCCGCACCGATCCGGTAGACCTGGTTGAGCCGGTGATCGACGGGCAGGTGGTCGTCCAACCGCGTCCGCCGCCGATCCTCGGCCTTCCTCTCGTGCACTGCGTGTGTGGCCATGTCCGCCTCCCTCGGGCGCTAGCGGAGGCCATCCGTCCACATCAATATCCGCCTGCCCGCACCCACCCGGCAACACACACGGCACCCAGCACCCGGCACCCGCCCGAAGAACGCGCAGCTCAGTGCCCGCCCTCACGCTCCTCGCGGATCTCCGTCACCACCCGAGCGGCCGAGCGGCGTACCGCGTCCGTCTCCGTCAGGAAGTGCCAGAAGTCCGGGTGCCGCCCCTCCAGCGCGCCCACCGCCCGCTCCAGCCGCGCCACCGCCTCGTCCAACGGCCGCGCATGCCGCGGATCGGGCGCCGTACGCCCCGTCATCGCCAGCCGCTGCGCGTCCCGGATCGCGAACCGCGTCCGCTCCACCTCACGCTGCGGGTCCTTCTGCACCTCGTTCAGCCGCCGCAGCCGCTCCCCGGCGGCCGACACGGCCTCGTCGGTGGCGTTCAGCAGCGCCCGCACCGTCGACAGCAGCGCGGTGGCCTCCGGCCAGCGCTGGGCCTCCCGGGCGGCCTGCGCCTCACCCAGCTTCAGCTCGGCCTGCCGGACGTTCTCCACGGCCTGCTCCGGCACCCGCTGCAGATCCTGCCAGCAGGCCGCCGAGAACCGCCGCCGCAACTCGCTCAGCACCGGCTCCACCTGCCCGGCCCGCGTCGTCAGCGCCTGCGCACGGGTCCGCAGGGAGACCAGCCGGTGATCGATCTCCGCCGCCCGCTCCGGCAGCCGCTCCGCCTCGGCCCGGATCGCCGCGGCCTCCCGCTGCACCCGCTCCGCCCGCTCCAGCGTCTGCTCCACCCCGTGCTGCCCCGCACCCTGATTGAGCCGGGTCAGCTCGGGCGACAGAGCGGCCAGCCGCCCGGCGAGATCATCGGCCCTGAGCCCCGTCCCCCGAACCGCGTCCAACGCGTTGCTCGCCGCCAGCAGCGCCTGCCGCGCCCGCTCCACCGCGGGCGCCAGCCGGGCCAACTGCGTCTCCGCCTTGCCCAGCAGCGGCCCCAGCGAGCTGCCGAAACGGTCCAGCTCCTGCTTGACCCGCGCCAGCTCGTCCTTGGCGGCGGTCAGCTCCGCACGCGCCCGCGAGGCCACGGCGGCCTCCAGATCGTCCCGGTCCAGATCATGGGCGTCCACGGCCTGGATGTACCGCTGACTGACCTCGTCGATCCGGCGCCCCAGCGCCTCGAAGTCGGACACCACACGCCGGGCGGCGGGGGAGTCGTCCACCGCCGTGATCGTCTCGATGGAGATCCGCATGTCCCGCTGCGCCGTGTCCAGCTCGTAGAACGCGGCGGCCGCCGCGTCCTTGGCGGCCTGCGCCTCGGCCCGCTGACTCTCCGCCCGCCCCCCGAACCAGCGCCGGGTGCCCCCGCCGGCGAACGCGCCGGACAGCGCGACCGCGGCCAGCACCGGCAGACTCATGAGGGTGAGCGTGTCCCGCAGGCCCGAGGAGACCGCGCGCCCGCGCCGGGCCCCTGCGGTCGACGGCGGGTACGGCTGCGAAGGTGGCGTGCCCGGTGTCGCCGTCACATCCCTCTCCCGTGCTGTGGATCGCCCTGGGTGGAGTCATTCTCCCACCCGTTGAGGACGAACACACGAGCCGGTCAGTTCGCTCTGCGCACCGTGACTTTCCCGCACGGTGCAAGGGTTTGCGGTGCACCGGGGCGGGCAAGGTACGCTGTCGACTCGACCTGGGCGTGGCCCGGGCGTTTTGGGTGCGTAGCTCAGGGGTAGAGCGCCTGCCTTACAAGCAGGATGTCGGCGGTTCGAAACCGTCCGCGCCCACCGGCCGGCCCCTCGGAGATGTCTCCGGGGGGCCGTTTTCGATCGGTGGGTGCGGGGGCCGGTCACTCCTCTTCTTCCGCCGGCTCCTCGTGGGCGTGCTTCAGCTTCGTGCGGGCCTCCACGCGGTCCGGCGCCGCGACCTCGGCCCAGAAGCGGTGGGTGCTGACGAAGACCGCGAGCTCGTGCTCGCGGCGGCGCAGCTTCTCCACCTCGGCCTGCTCGTCCGCCGTCCAGCCGGGGGAGGCGGGCCGCTCCACCTTGCGCCAGCCGGTGTCGTCGCTGAAGCCGTCCATCGGCTCGACGGACCAGGGCAGCCGTTTGAGCAGGGCCGACAGCTCGGCCCGGACCTGATGCAGCTCCTCCTGGCCGGCGAGGAGGTCACTGGGGAATCCATAGGTCGTAGCCACGCGGCAATGCTACGCCTGTTCGATTTTGAGTGGCGAGTTCGGGCGTGGGGTTCAGTCGAATGTGTGTATCGAGCGCGTGTTCGGCCGGCTCAGTGGCCGGACGCGTGCAGTTCCCCCACCAGGCGGGCCGTCACCGGGGCCGGTACGCCGTGCCGCTCGGCCGCGCGCAGCAACGCTCCGCCGATGGCGTCGAGTTCGAGCGGCCGGCCCGCCTCGGCGTCGCGCTGCATGGACGATTTCGCGCCGGGCGGGAAGGCGTCGTAGCGGGCGAGGGCCTGTGCCGGGTCGGCGGGGGCGCCGCAGGCCCGGCTGACCGCGGCGGTCTCGGCGACCAGTGCCTGGAGTTCCTCGCGGTGGCGGGTGCGGGCCTCGCCGAGCGGAAGGCCGTACCGGGTGGTGAGCAGGGCGAACGGGGCGAGGAACGCCATCTTGGCCCAGAGCGCCGTCGTCTCGTCCTCGACCGCGCGGGCCGTCGTGCCCGCCTCCGCGAGGGTGCCGGCCAGGGTGTCGAGGCGGGCGCGCGGTACGCCGTCGCCCGCGAGGTCGATCTCGGTGAACGGGCTGCCGTGTTCGATCACGCCGGGGGAGATCCGCGTGGACTCGACGCGGATCACGGCCGGGGCGACGCGGTCGGGGCGGTAGCGGGCGCGGAGGGCCGCGGGGTGTTCGACGCCGTTCAGGAGGGGGACGAGGAGGGCGTCGCCGGCCGCCGCGGGCGGGATGCGGTCGAGCGCGGTGCCGAGCGCGGTGTGCTTGACGGCGATCAGGCAGGCGTCCACCGGTTCGCGCAGCTCGGTGTCCGCCTCCACGGGGGCGGTGAACTCGCCGTACTGTGCGCTGCGGACCGTGATCCCGGTGCGGCGCAGGGTCTCGGCCGTGCCCTCCCGGGCGAGGCAGATGGCGCGGTGGCCGGAGCGGGAGAGGAGGGCGGCGAGGAGGCCGCCCGTGCCGCCCGGGCCCAGGATGGCCACGGTCTGTACGGCCACGGTCTGTACGGCCACGGTCTGTTCGGTCGCCATGAGGCTGTCCTTTCGACGGTCGGCCCCGGGAGTCGGTGGCCGCCTTCCACGTGATCATCCCAGAGGCGTGCGGTCCGCGTGCGATTTCCGCGTGAGACTGGGGACATGTGCCGGAGTATCAAGACTTTGCGTCCGCCCGTGCTGCCCGGTGAGGCCACGGACGAGGACATTCGCGCCGCCGCGCTGCAGTACGTGCGGAAGGTTTCGGGCTTCCGGGCCCCCGCCGCCCACAATCGCGAGGCCTTCGAGCGTGCCGTGGAGGCCGTGACGCAGGTGACGGCGGAGCTGCTCGGGAGCCTGGAGGTGCGGGGGAGGCCGGTGCGGGACCGCTCGGTGTGAACCATGGCCAAATGTTGAACTTGCAAGCACAGATTAGGTCCACCTAACCTGATCCTCCATTCGGTACCGCCGCCCCCACGGCCGGCCACCCCTTGTCCCCGGCCGGTCCGACCGACACCGAAGAGGAAAGGTCCCCCATGTCCGCTCGTCTCAACGCCGCTCAGCCCTACGCCCTCGGGCTCTTCCGCATCGTCGTAGGCCTGCTCTTCGCCGTGCACGGCGCCGCCTCCCTGTTCGGCGTCCTCGGCGGCGCCGCGGGCACCCACGGCGGCACGCTCCCGTCCGGTACCTGGCCGGGCTGGTACGCGGCCGTGATCCAGCTCGTCGCCGGCGGCCTGGTGCTGCTCGGCCTCGGCACCCGTGGGGCCGCGCTGGTCGCCTCGGGTTCGATGGCGTTCGCCTACTTCGACGTCCACCAGCAGGTCGCCCTGTGGCCCATCCAGAACGGCGGCGAGCTGTCGGTCCTGTTCTGCTGGGCCTTCCTGCTGCTGGTCTTCACCGGCTCCGGCGCCTTCGGCCTGGACCGGCTGCTCGGCCGGGGCGCGGCGGCGGACGGCAGGCCCGCGGCCGAGCAGGCCCCGATAGCCGCCTGACGCATCCCTGCGCGGTACGGCGCCCGTCCCCGGTCGAGTGGGGGCGGGCGCCGTGGTGTCCGGGGGCCGCCCGGGCGTCACCGGCCCCGGAGATCCCGTTGTCAGACCCCCGGCGTACGCTGTATGGCTGTCAAACGGGGGAGCAACGGGAGTCGTCGTGTTCGAAAGTGTGGGGTCGCTGGCGGCCGGACCATGGATCTATGCCGTGGTGGCCCTCTCGGTGCTGCTCGACGTGTTCGTGCCGGTGCTGCCCAGCGGGGTGCTCGTCATCACGGCCGGTACGGCCGCGGCGGCGGGGTCGGGTGCGGCGGCCGGGCGGGTGCCGCACGACGTGCCGTCCATCCTGGCCATCGTGCTGTCCGCGGCGACGGCCTCGGTCCTCGGTGATCTCGTCGCCTACCGGCTGGCCTGGCGGGGCGGGGAGCGGCTGGACCGGGCGATAGCCCGCTCCCGGCGGCTGACCACCGCGCAGGAACGTCTCGGCGAGGCTCTGGCCCGGGGCGGCGGTGCGCTGGTCGTCCTGGCCCGCTTCGCTCCGGCCGGCCGTTCGGTCGTCTCCTTCTGCGCGGGCGCCGCCCACCGTCGCGCCCGTGACTTCCTGCCCTGGTCCGCTCTGGCCGGGCTGTCCTGGGCCGGCTACAGCGTGGCCCTCGGCTACTTCGGCGCCCAGTGGCTCGGCGCGACGTGGCTGCCCCGACTGGATGGGGCGGCTGCCCGACTCCACGGGTCTGGGACGGATGTCGATCCCGGGGACCCACGACACCATGGCCGTCCACGGTGGACTCG
>NZ_JBFBBK010000088.1:0-17248 GCF_040682635.1 Streptomyces sp. NPDC051133 | reverse complement strand
AGTCGGTCCCGAGCAGGATCAGCAGATCGCACTCGTGGGTGGCCTCGTAGGCGGCGCCAAGCCAGGCGAACGCTCCCGGCTGATCTGGCGGCCGATTCACTGCTACGACGCCGCTGCCAGAGCAACACCGCGTTCACTGATCCCGCCCACTTGATGTGAGCCGTCCGCAGGGGCCTTCGCCAGGTCCAGTACCGACCCGACCTCATCGACGGATGCCTGGTCGGCACCGGTCTCACCCCGACGACATCACGCCTCGAAGGTCAGTAAGTACCGTCCGCATCTTCATCACCAGGCTGTCCCGCCTCGCAGCTTGATGTCCGTCATCCCGACCAGCACATCGCCCGGCCGGCCAGCTCCCTCTCACTGCTGGTCTCGATCGCCGTGAACTCCATACTCGTACTGACGAGGGGCGCAGCCGTGCCCCGCCGCCGCACGTTTGTCGAGCAGGTTGGCGGACTGCCCGATCGGCACAGCAGGTCGGTGGCGTGTGGCGGTATGAACGGCGTACGGCGGGACGCTCCTTGGGAGGCCGGTGGCCATCGTGGCGTTGATGCCGGTTCAAGTGCCGTGCGGTGGACCGCTCAACGATGCCGTCGCGGTTGCGCGTCCCTCCCTGCCGGTGTCACCCGCATGGCCGCCACCAGGCACCGATCTTTTTGAACCGTATTGGGGTGGAATATCCTCCACTGTTGCGGGAGGAAGCGATCATGCATGAAATGTGGTGTGGTGCGGACGCCTCGGGCGAACCGGTATGGCATGTGCTGGCTGACAATGGCCTGACGTTGTGCGGGGTGGAGAAGCGAGAAGGGCTCAACGGGCCGCCATCGACGGACGAGCACTGTTTTTCTTGCATGAAGGCGCTCCAAGCCGTCATGGCATCCACTGAATCCTGAACGCAGCAGCGGGTGTGTGCGTAATGACAGACACCTGAACTCCTTCTTGTGCCGGTGTGAGTCATGCGCGTGTGAGGTGTTGGGCGATGGCCTGGATATCTGCGCTCGTTTCTGCAGTCGGCCGAAGCGGCGGTCGTGTTGGCCAGGCCGTTGCCGACCTGCGCGGCCTCTTGCCCGGCGGACCGCTGCTGCGATGGCCGTGGGCAACGGGGTGTGCCGACGGGCGGGAACACGTCGTGGCCGAGCCGCGCACAACTCTGTTCATTCAGAGCCGCACCACGGATCTGGGGCCCGTGACGGTGGCGTACGAGCGTAAGGGGACCGGGGAATCGGTAGTCCTGCTGCACGGGCTGGGCTCTCACCGGCTGGTGTGGGAGCCGGTCGTCCCGCTGCTGACCGAAGATCGGGAGATCATCGCGATGGACCTGCCGGGTTTCGGGGAGTCTCCCGACCTGAACCCCGGCACGCCCCAGGACCTAGATATGACCGTAGCTTGGCTGGGTTCGGTGTTCGCGGCACTGGGCGTGGAGCGGCCGCACGTCGTGGGGCACTCGCTGGGTGGGCTGATCGCGCTACGCCTGGGGCAGGCGGGGCTGGCCCGCAGTGTGACCGCGCTCGCTCCGGCCGGTTTCTGGACCGGCGTCGAGCGGCGCTATGCCTACGCTGTGATGAACGCAGGCCGCCAAGGGGCGCGGCTGGTGCCGCAGCAGGCGCTGGAGGTACTCGTGCGCAACCCGCGTGCCCGCGCTGCGTTGGCCAGCACCCTGTATGGCCGATCAGGTCTGTGCCCGCAGCACGCAGCGGTGCGACGAACGTTGCGGGAGTCGGCGGCATTCAAGGCGGCGCTGCGAGCGGGTCGCGCACCGGTGCTGTTCACCGGTGACATCCGCGATGTGCCGGTGACGGTCGCCTGGGGTACCCGCGACCGCCTGCTTCTGCCCCGGCAAGCGGGCCGGGTCCGTGCGATGATCCCGAATGCCCGCCTGGTGCCGCTGCACGGCTGCGGCCACGGGCCGATGCGGGACGCGCCCGAACTGGTCGCTCGTACGATTCTGCGCGCCACCGGATCCGAGAAATGGTCACCGCTCAGGCTCGGACACGTCGGAGGGTGACGAGCGGCAAAGCCTTTCAGTCGATATAGCAAGAAATATGCAGATTTATTTGTGCTGGGAGTCTGCGGAGCCTGTCCTGACCGCCTGGCGAGGACAACGCAGCAGTCAGAAACTGGATATCGGCCCGGCCACCGGACCACTGCCTGTAGAGCCTCCCGGACGCATCAGTCTCGCTCGCTGACCGCAGGAGGGGAGTACTCGACATGTTCAACAGTGGCCTGATAGGAGCGGTGGTGAGAGGTTTCCCTGCGGCATCAGGAACCTAGCTCGATGTGGGCACCTCTCGGTACTCAAAAGAACGCGTGCTGTGTGCGCACGCGTGACGAAAGGAGTACGGATGGCTCTCCACACACCTGGCCGGTCCAGGACCAGCCAGCGCTCAGTCCCCCTCTCGGTAGTGGCACTTACTGCCGTGGGACTGGCCGCAACCGCCATCGGGGCCGAAACGGGCCAGGCCGCCGCAGCACCCAGCTGCGGGCCAGGAGCCGGCCGGTCCCGGGTAACGGATGTTTCCGCCATGGCTCGCGGCGATGCCTGGAACGCACCGGACCGGGAAGCAGCCGAAAGCAGTATCCAAACCCCTGCGCGCCGACAGGCAGATGTTTCCTTGGCGCTTGCTCGCGAGGCACCCGTCGGGCTGTGGTCAGAGGGACGTGTGACCCTGCGGACCCCCATCGCCCAGGGCACGGTCACCTTGCACATCGCCACCAGCGGCTTTGATCCTGCCTCACTCGGTGTGCAGCGCTACGACACTTCCTTGCGCCGCTGGATCGATGCCGACTCGGCGGATCCCGGTAGTGGCGCCGACCGAACGTTCCCCCTCTCCGGCGGTGGTGCCAGCTCCGGGCACCCGGTGTCGGTGCCCCTGCGCATCAAGGACCTCGACCGCCCGGGCCACCTGACCGTCACCGCCACCGTCGACGACCGCCACGGCCATACCTATCGGGCTGTGCCCCAGAGCACGGTGGCCGATCGCCCGACGAGCGCGGTCGGGCCTTGGCCCCACAACGCAGCTCTGGTACGCGGCGGGAAAGCGAAGGAACTCACGCTGACCGTCCGTAACACCACCGGCCGGGCTTACCCGTCGCTGTACGCGTCGTTCATCGCTGACGGCGAGAACGGCCACCGCGTCCTCAAGCCCAAAGACCTCACACTCCAGCAGTACGTCCACGGCCGCGGTTGGGAGCGGATCGCGCTCAAGGCTGGTAGTTGCGATCCCGGCATGGGATCCCGGCTGTTCCCTGTCGCCGATTCACCCCTGCGGCCGGGCGCTACGGCCGTCTACCGGCTCAGGTTCGCAGTCAACAGCTCCGCCGCGGTGAGCACTGCTCAAGCAGGGGTTGTGGTGGCTACCGGCAACACGGATATCTTCTTCCAGCAGTTGCCCTTCACCATCCGCAACCGTTGACGACCTGCCGGTCACGCCGCATTACGGTGCCGCGGCCGTGTACAGCGCGGTGACGAGCTGGCTGCCGGCTTGATGGGCAGTTGTTCGTCCTCGGGAAGAAGCCCGTGTGCCACGATGCCCCGATTACGGGCGGGAGCCTCGTTGAGACTGCAGGGGTCACCTCACCACATCGCGGCACACGGGCAGTGCAACCGCACCGTACGGCGGCCCGGCCCGTGCGGCCATGCCGGTTGATCAGACTGCAAGGAGCCGGGGAGCCGCCGCGCGTCCAGGTACAGCTGGGGTGCTGCATCGACGGGCGAGGCGAAGATCCGGATGCTCCTTGTCTTCCCTGCCATGCGATCGCCACCGGCGGCGAGGTCTCGCCCCGCTGGCGCGAGCACATTCATTGGATTAGGGGAAAGGTGGGGCTTTTTTGTTATTTCGATTAACTGAGGCCTTTTCATCCTGGGGTTGAGCTGGCGTGATGCAGGGTGGACGGCCTGGATGAGGCCCGTGATGCGGGGTGGTCGAGCAGCGGAGTTTGCGGAGGAGGCGCCGGTTCTTGGGGGCGGCCATGGTTTGTTCGAGGAGGGCGCGGATTTTGGTCCGGGACCTCCCTGGAGGCCTTGTCCGCCCGGCAAGAGCTTTGTGCCTGGTCGAGGGCGTTGATGGTGCCGTGTTCGCGGGTCGCGCGGACGTCGTGAACGGCCCCTGACGGTGCCGGAGAGGCCCACGGCGGCCGGCCGAGGGATCGGCGACGACCTGCCGTTCATGCCGTGCTTCTTGTGCTTGACAGAGTAGAAGGGCTGGTCGGCGGCGATCCGGTCGATCGGCAGGAGCGTTCCGTCGAGAAGGACGTATGCCTTTGTCGAAGCGGTCCGGACGGCCTCGCCGAGGTTCGGTGCGAGTGCCGCCAGCAGGTCGTCGGCCTCGCTGATGTAGCGGTAGGCCGTGCTCGTCCCTGGCCTGGAAGCTTGCCGCGAGCTGGGCATAGGTGGTTCCGTTCCGCAGATGCGCCAACACCAGCAGGGCCCGACGGCCGGCCGGGAGCTTCCGGTCCGACAACGGTGTTCGCGCAGGCGAGCGGCGAGGAAGGACAGGGAGATCGGCTGGACACGTCCAGCCCGCGCGGACAGACAAGCACGTGAAGCCTCTGGTGGTACCGGGTGGTCTTGGTCGTGAACCCGTCTACCCGGGGCTTCACTCATCTGTCGACCCAACTGAGGAGCATGAAGAGATTGGTGTCGAGCTCTTCATCAGCTCGAAAACTGTTGAATACCATCGTGGTCATATTTATTCCAGATATGGTTTTAGTAGTCGCCGCCAATTCCGGGACTAGGGGCGTCATGCGTCATTCTCAGTCACCTCGTGAGACCGGCCAACTGCACGCACTGACCTGGTCCCAGTTAACATGCTCAGGCCTTATTCGATGATTACTCCCACCGTCGCTCGGCTGGTCTGTGCTGCGAGTGGTGGGATCTGCTTGCCCCCTGCATCACTGGTTTGCTGCTGGTACTGCACACGCGCTGTCTCCAGAAGGCGACGCCATGAAACGACCGTTGGACGGCGGCGCAATAGAGCCCGCCGCTCGCGTTCAGTCATTCCGCCCCAGACTCCATACTCAATCCGATGATCCAGCGCGAAAGCAAGACATTCGGTTCGTACAGGGCAGCTGGTACACACCGCTTTGGCACGGTTCTGCGCGGCGCCAGTGACGAAGAGATCGTCCGGTGGCGTGGTTCGACACCGCCCCTGCGTGCTCCAATGAGTAACCGATGTCACTACAATTTATCCCATCATGAGTAAACGTTGCGAGTTGGCCTTGATGGGCTATCGAGGTGCTTACTGGCTCCCTGTTGCTCAGCGGGCTCTGTCAGTTGCCCCGGGCGCGGCGATGCCTCGCGTAGCATGTGTTCGCCTCCGCTTTAGGGATGTCGGCCGGCGCGGCATCATCGCCGCACGCCAGGGGCAGGTAGACGTGGCTAGCGTCGGCTTCTCTGAATTTCAGTAGGCGCCGTGGACGTTGTCAATGGAACCGTAACGCGCAGCTGCGTAATGGCAGGCTGCCGTGATGTTGGCAACTGGATCAAAGGGGTTCATTGAAGTCCCTGGAACATGATATGCCGCAAACGTTGGCGCGATAATCTGAAGAAGTCCCTTGGATGGCGTGCCTGCGGCCGCATTTGAGTCCCAGTTGTTAACAGCCTGCGGATTTCCGGAAGACTCGCGCATGACGTTGCGATAAATTCCCTGATATGAGCCAGGAATTCCATGCTTTGACATGACCGCGAGTGATTCACGGATCCAGCCGTCAAGATTGTTCGGGTAGGTCTTGTTCCGTGTCCTAGGAGCCGAGGAATGCTGGACTTTACTGCCAGGGTGGTGTGGAGAGGCGGTCGACCTGGACCCACCGTTCACTAGAAGCTTCATGCCGGTGCGAATAGCTGATGGATTATCGCCGATACTGGTCCGATTATCCCGATAGAGCTTCTGCCAGCCGCCAGGCAAGGAGAATTTTGCAGCTATCGTCGATAGCGAATCTCCGGGAGCGACCGTATACGTCACGGGTTTGTGATGAGTAGCAGCGGAAGAAGCGTGGGTGTCGAGTGTGCTGGTGTGTTCGGTGGTTGGAGCAAGTTGCGGAATTGAATCGGCCGTGGTCGCGCACACCAGCGGCAGGGCGATTGCGCTGCCGCCGATCCCTGCAATCGTCAAGTGACGCCCCGTCTGGGTGTCCTTCTGGCGACGATGTTTTCCTTGTCTGGGCATGGCAAGGCCTCTCCTGCCGTCTGCGAGGTTAGCTGTCGGGTTCGGACTGGAGCTGTCCGGCCGCTTTTGAAGGCGGCTTCACCCCAAGCCGGCCCGTTTTCGGGCGTGCGGCAAGTTTGGGTTCCCCGCTCCCACTGTTCGTGAATTAGCGAATTTCGGATTTCCGAGCTGCAGCGGGATTCGACGTCAACTCGGAGTGACGGGCACCGTAGGCGAACCTTGCACGGGAGACAAGCCCTCGAATTCATCCAGGAGGCTCGTGCCCGGTACGGAGAGCGTGCGGCACAGGCGTCCCCAGGGCTCCATGAACCCCCAACTCCCCGCTGCTGACCCGGATCTGGCACGTGGATTCGACTGGTCACCATTCATGCGTGATGCAGGCCACACCGCGTGAAGATGTTAGCCGCCTTTACGGGAAGAGTTAGCAACTAGTATCAAAACGTACTATTGATGATGTTAGTGCTCGTCATGCCTATATAAATGTGCTAGTGACGAAAATGATGTCCTCGATACGGCAGCCACTCCCTAGCTTGACTCTGTTAGGGATCTTGGAGTTTCCCGGTGCGCCACGTGATCAGCGGGCATGCTCGGAGCTGTTTCGAAGATCGACGCAGTTGTCGAGGTGTCCGTTGTCGCTCTGTCCCCCTGCCGGTAAGCAAGCCCCCTCTCTGACCGCGCAGATCGCGCGGGCGAGCAATCCGGGCGATACGACGGCGATGTGGGTGAGAGATCCCAGCTCACTCAACGGGCGTCCTCGGTCGGGGCGGGTGAGGCGAAGGGCCGGATGCCGGTGAGCTCGTCATAGACCGACAGCGGACGGCGGCCTGCGCTCGCTGGAGCTGACCGACGACATCACCGCCGAGCTGACCGTCCTGGTGGCCTTCGACCAGGACCTCGCAGCCCAATCCACCCGCACCTCCAACCGGATACGCGGCCCGCTCACCCAGTTCCCCCCTCGCTGGAACGCGTCCTCGGACCGCGCCTGGGCCACCCGGCCGTCAAGTGGCTGCGGAAACGCTACGGCTCCCGGCCGACCTGCGGAAAGCCGGCCACAGCAGACTCGTCGAAGTCGTCCGGCCCAATGCCCCGCATGGCTGCCCGGCTCATCGACGATGTCTTCGACGCACTCGACGAACAGACCGTCGTCGTTCCGGGCCCCGGCACCCTCAACACCGTGATCCCGTCCCTGGCCGCCGTCCACGAACAGCGCCGGGCGCTGGAAGCCCAGTGTCCGCGTACTCGTCTGAGGAAGTGCACCACCGAGCAAGAAGTTGTGTGCACCACTGCTCAGGCCACCTCGGTGTCCCGTTCGATGGCCTGAAGGCGGTTCTTGAGGCGATAGCTGTTGCCGTTGATCGAGACGACCTCGCAGTGGTGCAGGAGGCGGTCGAGGATCGCGGTGGCCAGGACCTCGTCGCCGAAGACCTGGTCCCATTCGCCGAAAGTCTTGTTCGAGGTCAGGATGATCGAGCCCTTTTCGTAGCGCTTGGAGATGACCTGGAAGACCAGGTTCGCCTCGGCCCGCTCAAGCGGCTGGTAGCCCACCTCGTCGACCACGAGAACGCTCGGGCGGAGGCAGCTGGTGAGCTTGCTGATCAGCCGGCCTTGGTCCTCGGCGGCCTTGAGGTGGCGGACCATGTCGTCGAGGCTGGTGAAGTAGAGCGAGTAGCCGGCCCGGCAGGCCGCGACCGCGAGGGCGACGCCGATGTGCGTCTTGCCGACCCCGGGCGGCCCCAGCAGGGCGACGTTGGCCTTGTCCTCGACGAAGGAGAGGGTGGCCAGGTCCTTGACCTTGCGCGGATCGAGTTCGGGCTGGAAGGAGAAGTCGTAATCCTCCAGCCTCTTGTGATGGGGCAGCTTCGACAGCCGCAGACCATTGCGGAAGCGCCGGTCGTCGCGGACCGCGAGTTCCTCGGCCAGCACCAAGTCGAGCAGGTCGTGGTAGCCCATTCTTTGCCTCGTCGGCCCGCTGGATGTACTGGTTCAGGGCCTCTGCCAGGTGCGGCAGGCCGAGCTTGACGGCGGTGGCGCGGATGCGGGTGCTGGTCAGCTCGCTCAACGGGCGTCCTTCGCCGGGGCGGGTGTGGTGAAGGGCCGGCTGCCGGTCAGCTCGTCATAGACCGACAGCGGACGGCGGCCGACCCCGACGCTTGCGGCTGCGGACCGGTTCAGCAGAGCCTGCAGCGGTCCGGTCTCCGACCCGAGCGGCTGGCTGCGGCGGGGCGAAGGCAGAGTGTCGCCGGCGGTGACGCGGCGGCCGGCGCCGGTGGGCAGGCCGTCCCAATGCGTCTCGTCCACGACGCGAGCTCCGCGGCCGACCGCCCGCGAGTGGACGGCCAGCAACGTCCGGCAAGTGGCGTGGGGGACAGTGGAGTGCAGGGCGACCTGGGACTTCGTGGCCCGGACTTCTACCAGCTGGCGCGGACGGACCTTGCGGGCGGGCACCGAATAGAGGTTCGCGTCGAAGGGGACCAAGCAGTCCTTGCCGACGTGCCGCAGATGCCGCTGGGCGACCAGGTAGGGGACCTTCGGCAACGGACGCATGGCCGTGTGGTCGCGCACGGCCCGGTGACCGATGACTTCGCCGTGGGTGCCGTGGACCTTCGCCCGCCGCAGCGGCAACCAAGCCGCGAAGGCGGCGTTCATCTCTTCGACGGAGGAGAAGGCCCGGCCTGCCAGCACGTGATCACGGACGATGCCGACTTGCCGCTCGACCCGCCTTTGCCCTGGGGCCGGTAGGCGGCCAGCACATCGATGTCGAAGTCGTAGTGCCCCACGAAAGCGACCACCTCCGGATGCAGCGGGACCGCCTCACGCGGAGCGACATGCCGACGCACGACCGCCTTGGTCCGGTGCAACCGTTTGTTGCTGCTGTGGGCCCTTCGCCTCCGGTTGGCGTGGCTCGGTGAGGGCGGGTGGCGTGGATGCCGAGCCCGATCGACGAAGGCCAGTTGCCTCGTGCTCGAGTTCCGCCAGTACGTCAAGACCACAGTGGCCCGCAGGCAACCGGCAGTTGGGGCAACGGCATGAGTACCGCGCGCTGCGATGCGGAACACCTCACAGCAGGGGGGAGCGTCAATGAGGTGTTCGTGCGGCCCTAATGCATCACAGCGCGCGATGTGATTGACGGTAGGTGCGGAAGGCGCTAGGAGCCACGTCCGTTGCCGTCTCTGCAACAAGAAGGGGCTGTGTTCGGAATTTACCGATGAAGACCCTCGTCTGGTTGCGGATGCAAGGCTCCTGGGGTAGGTGAGGGTGGCGTCGGTTGCTGAGCTAGAACTACAGGTCACGGGGGAGATGACGGGACGGATTGCGCGTCAGTTCCTCAAACATGGAACGGAGTTTCTTCATAAAGTCACGTGCTTGGTTAGTCAAGGGCGCTGGGATGTGCAGCTCGTATCAGGGAGAAGCAGGTTCACTTCCATATTCGTTGCCGATTGCTGCGGTTCCTGTAGCAGGTCCGGATCTTGTTGCCAGCAGCCTGGAAGCGGTCGGTAGTCTGGGCGGGCTTTCGGACATGCTGGCCAGGACCTTTAGCTGGATGGGCAGGGTTGGCTGCTCACTCATGCTCCTTGAGGAGGACGGTGCACGACTGAAATCCTTTTCAAGCAATAATCTCGATCCCAACTGGGTTCCTTCTGAACGGCTGCTTGAGTCTGCCGGCGACTGGCCGGTGTGCTGTGCGATCACTTTGGGGAAAGCCTGGGCTGGCAGCGGCAGGGAGCGTCCTTATCCCATGCCCTCGGTGACCGGATCTGCGGCTGCAGCTGTATTCCCCTTGCCGCAGAAGAAAGGGGCTCTGATCGCCATAAGGCCAGGATTTCCACCATTCAGTTCCGTGGAACAAGAGTTCTTGGCAAGTGCAGCCGCTGACGTGTCGGATCTTCTGGCCGACATGCCCCGCCCGGACTTTTCGGATGTGACGTCCTGTCGGTTTCGCAAGGTTAAAATGGGTGAATTTTCCTGGGATCTGGAAACCGGCATTATTACTGGGGATGCTATTTTTGCTCAGCTGCACGGCCTGTCCGCAGCAGGTAGTTACCCGATGGAGACTATATTCGACAGAATGCCGTCTGTGCAGAAGGCTCAGGCTGCTCGTGCGGTGGGGAGCTTTCTGGGCCTTCCGGGTCCTTTTAAGTCTACCTATCGCATTGCCGGGCCGGGAGGAATCCGTCATCTGCAGGCGCGCTTCTCGCGTGACGCCTCAAATCCTCAGGGTGCTGTACTCGTCGGGCATGTCGCCGAGGTGGCCGACGAAAGATCTCTCGTCCCGACTGATCAACATCGCATTCTTCGAAAATTGCAACGCGCTGAACAAATGTTGGTGCTTGCCTCGGCTTGCGCCGAGGCAAGCACTACAGACCAATTGGCTGCTGCGGCCTGCGACGTGCTTGCCGTGTTCGGCGCGGATGCCATCGTTCTGGCCGAAGTCGTCAACGGACGGATAAACCTGCTCACTAGCTATGGGCAAAGCGCACAAACTGCTTCTTCGCTCAATCAGATGCCGCTGTCCATCAGTGCGCCGCTGATGGATGCGCTACGTGAACAGAGGGCGGTGTTCATCGAGTCCCACGAGGATCTCATCGCAGCCTATCCACACTATGCCCGATTCGCCTATCGCCTGGATCGGCAGGCCTGGGCAGCCCTGCCGATCCCCGTCGGACAGCCCGGTTCCCCAGCCGCGGCGTGCATGCTGTCCTTCGACAGGCTTCGCCTCTTCGGACCTCGTGACCAAGCCCTCCTTGTGGCAACCGCTGGCCTGCTTGGCCGAGCCTTGGACCGATGCCGCTCCTACGATGCTGAGCACACTCGGGCGGTCCAGCTGCAGCAGGCCTTGCTGCCCACAGCCCTGCCCTCTCTCCCCAACATCGACCTGAGCGCCTCGTATTTGCCTGCCGTAACTGGTGCCTATGCCGGCGGGGACTGGTACGACGCCCTGAGAACCATGAGCGGTCGCCTCCTACTGGTAATTGGTGACGTGGAAGGCCACGACACCCAGGCGGCATCGCAAATGGGTAAACTCCGAACCGCGATACGTGCCTATGCTGCCATTACGGAAGACCCGGCTGACCTCCTGCGGCATACTAATCAGTTGCTCACCGAAGACAACGAAGGTGATTCGGATCACGCCCGAACTGCCACCTGTTACCTGGTGCTTCTGGATCCTGCCACCCTTGAGATAGCCTCGGCCAATGCGGGCCACCCAGCTCCGTTGTTGTACACCAGGGGAAAAGTGCACGATCTGCCTGGTCGCCCAGGGCTGCCCTTGGGTATCTTCAGCGACTCCCAGTATGAAACCGTCCAGTATTCCTTGGATAAAGATGCACAACTTCTTCTGTACACCGACGGGCTCACCGACCGTCGGGATATAAATCCGAACCAAGCACAGCGACTACTACGCATGGCCTTCCACCGGTCTGCCTGTGGCGACAGCGGCGTTACCAGTGTGGATCGCATCAGCGCAGTCTGTCTGGAGCAGGCTCGGAACACTGACGACTGCGCCTTGCTCCTGCTGAAACAGCATTAGAATGCGGCCCGAGGCTTCATGGCGAGGCATTGCTCGGGCCTTCACCTGTCCACTGTCCCGGCTGTCATCGTGGCGCGGACTGTCTTACAGGCCAGGCTCGGTGGTGCGAACCACGTGATCTCCGCCTGTCGTCTCTGAATTATCCGGAGCCCTCGCCCTTGCGCGCCCCGCAGAGCCGATGCGAAGCCAGGGAAAAACGGGCTGGGATCGGTGACGTCGATGATGAGCTGCTCAATCTCATTGATAGCGAGGGAGACGCCGATCTCGCCCGCGGAGTTATCAGGGGCCACTCCGTGCTGAACGGCGTTCTTCACGAGCTGCGACAATACTTCGGTGGCTGCATGAACGTCTCCCTCCCAGCCGATGACGGTGAGGCCGTAGCGAGCAATTGTCCGGGCCTGGGTGATGGCACGGCTGTTTCCCGGAAGGTTCATCGCGTATCGCCTGTACATCGGGTTGGGCGTTATGCATGGTTCCACGATGTTATTGAGTCCTTTTCGCGGCAATGTCAGGTGTCCGCTTGCGTGTGTCCGCCAGGCATGTCCACGCCGAGGTGAAGCCTGTGCAGTGACGGGCGTCGCTGCCATGGCGCGGGCACTGTGCAGTACGGGCTGCTTCGGTAACCGTCTCAGGATGGATCAAAATTGCCAGTTATTGATCGGAAGTGACTGATAGTTACCAGGACGGCTCTGTAAAACAGAATGACGGCCCGACGGCTCCCGGTCCGTACCGAGGTCGGTCAGCGCCAGCGAGCGGCCTTCCGACACTGCCTGAAAGTGATGCCGTGTGGGGTCGCGCAGAGAGTGATGGGGTGGTCCAGGAACTTCGACCTGTTCTTGGTCTTCTTGACGTGCCTGAAGAGCTGGTTTTGGGCCAGGTCATAGGTGGCGAACAGGTGCCGGATCCCGTGTGGGCGCGTGTGGGTGGCCCGAAGTCGGGGTCGGGGACCGCAAGGTCGGGGCCCTTGTGTCTGCCGCCGCATTCAGCCGCATTCAGCCCAGTGCCGGCCGGGGATGGGGCTGTGGGGATGGGGCTGGAGGTTGAGCGGACCGAAGTGGTCCAGGCAGAAGACAGGGGTGCTCGACACGGGCGGCCGCGGAGTCCGGGTCTCGCGAAGGTCTTCCAGGTGTCAACTTGATCCGGCCCTGAGGGGCCGGGTTTGGAGGTGGCGTCCTAATGGCTGCTGGGTTGGCTCCTCCGTCCGGACACCCTTATGGGGTGGCGGGGACGCGTGACTCACGTCCCGTGTTCCACACGGTCTCGCCGCGTTGGGCGATGTTGTGGGAAGCGTTCCGGTCGGCGTGGACAACGACGCAGCATCTTGGGCAGATGAACAGCCCCTGGCCGACACGTTGCGCTTGTCGACGTGGCCGCACTCGGCGCACGTCTGCGACGTGTACGCGGGATCAATGAAGCCCAGGGGCCACGGCTGCCCGCCTGGCCTTGTAGACGATGAAGTCTGCGAGCTGGGCGAAGGCCCCGGGAGCGGAGCGTGACCCGTTGGGGCTTGCGAAGCCGTACCCTCTGCCGGATTCCCGTGAGTTCTTCCAGGGAGATCCCGGCACCGAGGTGTGTTCAGCCTTGGTCACCACACATCGCGACGGGGCGAACGTTGTGTGATGCGGCACTGGCTAGAAAGAGTGAGCGATTTGGCTTCTCAGGGCGCGCCGTCCCGCGAGACCGAAGCGTGCGTAGATGTTGCCGAGATGGTATTCCACCGTCTTGGGGCTGATAATGAGCACACTTGCGATTTCATTATTGGTCATGCCCCGGCCCACCAGCACAGCAATATCGCGTTCTCGCTCGCTGAGGTCAAGCATTTTGTCCCTGTTGGGTACATTGGTACTGGGGGGGCTGAACCCCAGTGCGGCCTGGCAGCGGTCTGCGTAGGGGGCGGCGCGGAGGGCTGTGAAACCCTTCAGAGCCAGCTGCAGCCATTCGACCGCCTCTTTGCGTCTGCCGCCGGAGCGTAGTGCACATCCCAAGGCCTGCTGGAGAAGCGCCCGGTGCAAGGGGGCATCATCGGCAGTCGCGGGGATGCTTGTACCCTGCTGGTACAAAGCGATGGCGTGGTCCAGGTCTCCGTTGCTCTCGGCGAGCAGCCCCTGCGCGTGCAGCGAGGACAGCAGGAAGCAGGGGGCCGTTTCACCAAGCCCGTTCAGTTCTGCCAGCACGTCACCAGCGTCGTCCAATCGATTGGTCTTGATGAGCGCCTCGGCGAGGAGCGGGCCCCACCAGCGGAACCAGCGTGCGTAACCTCGCCTCTCCTGGTCGTCTGCTGTGTGCCACAAAGGCTCCAGAGCAGTCAACATCTGAGAGGTGTCATCGCTGGCCTGAGCCATGAAGGCCTCAGCCAGACCTGTGTAAAGGACGTCCAGTGCCGTGCCGTTTTCGCGTGTCTTGCGCTGCGCTGCTTCGAGGTGAATGGCAGCTGCCGCCCAGTCGCCTCGTCCAGCGGGAACGTAACAAGCCGCAGCGTGGCTGCCGGCGACTTCCATTTCTCTCTCCAGCGAGGAAGCCGTGGCGATGGAGAGGCCTCGTTGGGCGATGATGGCTGCGTCATCCCATGAGCCGCGCATATACATAACGATGGGCAGGATGTAGTAAGCCCACATACCCCACCGCAGCTTGGCGCCCGCCTTGCCACGGGAAATGACGATGGACAGGTCTTCCTCCGCCTGCGCGAGTTCGCCCGCCATGGCATTTGCCATTCCGCGGTACGTCAATACTTCGGTGCTACCGAGTGGGACATCACGACTGGCTTTCGGCAGGAAACTCAGATGTCTCAAGCACGTCCTCGGACCCTCGGTGAGGGCATGACCGCACGCCAGGATGTAGTGGATGGAATCTGCCATGCTAGGGCTGAGCTGATTGGATGCGAGAGCGCGCCCGGCGGCTTCAATGCAGTCTTTTCCCCGGTTTTGCAGTACGTATGCGTAGGAGAGAAAAGCTGCAGCATAGGCTGCGATCCAATCGAGTTCAGTTCTGGTTCCCGTTGCTGTCTCATCGGTCAATGGGAGACTGCAAGGTATGAGCAGTTGCTCGGCCAGAGGAGTGTTACCCTGAATAACGGCCATGATACCTAGTACGCAGTCGCGTAGTCTGCTTTTGCCGCAGGCCTCAATTTCGTCCTGGCGTCGCGCGGCCCACGTTGTACTGAGGGTGGAGAGTGAGTAGAGGCATGCAGTTAGCAGCCGCGCCTCATACGACGCTCGGTCATCGGACAACTGGGCTGCCCACAAAAGATGTGTGGCCGCCAGCAGCCATTCGCTTCGTCCGGCCTCGGCTGTTGCTTGCTCTTGCAGTGCTTCGGCCAGTTCCGGATCGATACTGTTGGCTGCTGCCACGCGATGTGCCCAGGCAGCATTGGTGTCTACGACCGTTGCTGCGGCCAGGTGCAGCTTCCGCCTCCGAGAGGGCACTATAGCTGCGTAGATGGCGTCGCGCTGCAGCGCGTGAGTGATGGCGACGGGGCAGCTGGCTTCCATCGGCCACCACTCGACCAGCCCTTTGGTCAAGGCTGGTTCCAGTGCTGTGCCGGCGTCCTGCACCTCTGCCACCTGCGCGGCGCGGATCAATGGGATGCGGGTATCCAGGATCGCGAGGGACTCGATGAGATGCTGACTGTCTTCAGGTAGGTGGGCCAGCAGATCGCGTGTTACAGCGGCCAGCGATGGAGGAACTCTCAGCCGTGCCTGTTCCACGTCACCGGCAAGTTCGGTCAGCAGCGAACGGGCATACAGTGGGTGACCGTGTGTGTATGTGTACAGGTGGTTCAGGGCGTCGCCTTGCAAGCTGTCCGTGCCGAACGATTTCGCCATAACGCCGATCTCGTCCCGGGAAAGCCCCTTCAGCGATATTTCGAGAGTTTTATCGACGTCTTCGGTCAATCGGCGAGTCGGAGCCGACGCCGAATCCTTTCCATTCCGTGAGATGAAGACCAGCATGATTCGATCGGCGGCCAGTCGTCGTGCCAGAAAATTAAGTGTGCGAATGGATGGAGAGTCCACCCACTGGACATCATCGATCACCAGAACGATCGGACCGTTTTCCTGGAGTTCGCCCAGCAGCAGGAGGAGTTCTGCACCTACTGCGTAGGTCGCTGGTTCGGCGGACAGTCCCTCGTAGAGCAAGGGGAACCGCTTGAGCTGCTTGCGGTCGACATGGCGGAGTAGGCCCGCAATTATGTCGAAAGGGAATTCGCTTTCGCTGGAGTCGCCCCGGGCGGTCAAAGCAGTGAAATTTTGAAGAGATGCCAGCCAATGTCGAAGCAGGGTTGATTTTCCGATGCCTGCCTCGCCCTGTACCCAGACCAGCCACGGAGTTCCCTCCTCGACCTCTTTGGCTGCGAGGGCGAGTTGCTTCAACTCTTGCTGGCGTCCGACAAAAGCCTGTCCGCTACTGGCTTCGTGGTTCTGCGGCTGTATGGAGGAAAATTGATCATCCATAGCTCACCCGTCCAGTCGTCGTAGTCCCAAAGTAGCTGATGCAGGACGGAAGCGCTCATGCGCCGGTAAACACCTCATGGCAGCGGACAGGTTCGGAACTTCGTTGTTCTATGTCTAAGGTAATAATAAATATTGCTTAGGACTGGGTCTTGAGCTGCAGTGCTGTAGAGCCGTTGTCCAGCAAGACTTGGAACAGGGCGATGGGGGTGGGCCGGTCGGCAAGAAGCCGTGACAAGCCGCCGAGCGAGATCGTCCACAACTCTGCGATTTCGGGTGTTTCTATGTTCCCCCGGGGCTGCCTGGGCGCGCCAGCGGAAACAGCGGGGGCTGTGCGGTGTTCGCCCAGTGCTCTGGCCCCTTGCGCGGCCAGTTGCTGCCTGAGTTGTGGGTCATTCGGGGCTGGCGGCAGCAGGAGGTATCGGGCGCTGTCGACATTGGGGGGTGGAGCCGGCTCTTCGAGCAGGAGGGCCGCGAGGTCGAGGGCGACCTGGTCGCCGAACGCCTGGGTGACGATGCTGACGCCGAAGGGGCCTTCCTCGAGCTCTTCGGCAGGGATGGCGATAGCCGCCATGTCCAGAACATTGACAAAGTTCGTATATGTTCCTACGTGGCGATTGACGCCCAGCGGATCACCCTGGACGGCTGCTATGTCCGGGAGTTCCGGAGCGGTGGGCAACAGTAGGGCGTCGAACCCCTTGAGGACGGATGCGGCGACCACCTTGTTCTCTTCCACCACGGCCTGGTGGATCACCAGCTGATACGCGGCAATATGGGCGGCTTTTAGGATGATGGTGGCCACGGATGGGTCGACGTCTTGCCGGTGGCGGGCTATGAACGGCCCGACGGCAGCATATCTTTCGGCGACGAGTGCGCCGTCGTACAGAAGCTTTGCTGCCTCCAGAAGCGGACTGATGTCGATCTCCGCAGTCTGCACTCCCGCTGCGGCGAATCGCTCCACAGTTCTGGTGAAGGCCTGGCGCCCCGAAAGGGACAAAGGGGCGAGGTCGGCGACGCGGGGAACGGCCAGGCGAGGTGGTGTGGAGGCGGCGAGCCGCACGAAGTCGGGCCATGTGCGGCTTCCGGAATCGTGCCCGTCGGGTCCTGACATG
>NZ_JBFBBK010000087.1:0-17307 GCF_040682635.1 Streptomyces sp. NPDC051133 | reverse complement strand
CGCTCGTAGTCCATGGGGTTGCCGCGCTGGAAGATCATGCCGTTGATGCTGCTGGCCCCGGCGACCGCGCGGTGGCGGCGGAGCCGTACCGAGCGGACCGGCGATGGTCGGGGCGCCGTACACGTCGTCCCGGGCGGACGGCGGCCGGGCGTCCTGCGGCTCCTCGCGCGCCTCCGCCGGCATGCGGAGGTAGGGATTCGTGTCGGGGTTCGGCGGCCGGTGCGGCCTGCCCGGCACATAGGGCCCGGCACTCCCGCCGTACCCGGAGCCGCCGGCCCCATCGCCGTACCCGGAGCCGCCGGCACCCCCGCCGCCTCCGAACCCCTCGCCGCCCCCGCCGTCCCCGGAGCCGTCGGCATCTCCGCCGTACCCGGCACCCCCGCCCCCGCCCCCGCCGGACAGAGCACCGGCGCCGGCCCCCGCCACCCCCGCACCGCCGTACACCCCCGCCACCCCCGTACCCGCGGCACCCGCGGCGCCCGCGCCCCCGCGAGCTCCCAGAGCGGCTCGCACCCCCGCCGCCCCGCTCAGCCAGCTCAGCAGAGCCCCGGCCGCTCCCGCCCCCGCGCCCCACACGGCGCCCAGCAGCAGTGCCATGCCCAGGTCGCCGCGCAGGTCGGCCGTCGCCCCGAAGGCGTCGAAACCGAGGACGGAGAGGGAGGCGTCCGCGGAGACGCCGGTCAGCCAGGTGAGCAGGGGGAGCATGAGCGCAGTCGGGATCGCCAGGTACAGCGCGCAGCGGGCGGCGAAGCGGAGGGCGCCGTCGGTGGGACGGTTCACCGGGGTGCGTACCGCCGTGAGCACCCCGGCCAGCAGCATCGTCAGCGCGGCCGCCACGCCCAGCAGCCACACCCGCCCGTCCAGCTCGGCCAGCCGGCCCAGCGTCACGGGCCGTCCGGGCCCGCTCAGGAGCTGGTCCAGCGGGTGGGGGAGCAGGGTGCGCAGAGCGCCGGTGACCTGGCCGTCCCAGGGCACGAACAGGCCGAGTGGCAGGCCGAGCCACACCCCGTTCGGCGCGCCGAGCAGTGCCGCCCCGGCGATGCGCCGCGGGTGGTCGTCGCCGATCGCCGCGTACGCCGCCGCCGCGAGCCCCGCGACCACGGTCACCAGCGCGGCGCCGACCAGCGCCGAGACCGCCGGCCGGACCACCCGGTGCACGACGGCCCAGCCCGGCGGGAGCGGAGCCCGGCGGGAGGCCAGCAGGGCGATCAGCAGCACTCCGGCGCACCAGCCGAGGCCGCCGAGCAGCGTGGCCGAGGTGTCCACGGTGAAGCCGACCGCCGCCTTGGCGTGGATCAGATCGCCGATCCGGTGCGGCAGCAGTCCGCTCACGTCCCCCAGGCCGGGGATGCTCAGCCCGCCGCCCTTCCCGCCGCCGCCCGTGCCGGGCAGCGCGTCCAGGCCGAGCGAGCCGCCGTCGATGGTGACGACGTCGTGCCCGGCCCAGGCGAGGCCTCCCAGCATCGCCACGAAGAGCGCGACCACCGCCCCCGCGCGGGCGAGGAGTTCGGCGGGCGCGATCACAACTCCGGCCGTGCGCAGGGACCGTAGGAAGAACCACGACAGCAGCAGCGCCCCGACGAGGCTCACCCCGAGTGGCGTGATCTCGATGGCGGTGTGCGCCTCCGCGCCCTTCAGGCCGAAGGCGGACACGTCTCCCGACGGCGTGACCGAACCACCCGCCCCCAGCGCCACGACCGCCGCTGTCATCGGGCCCAACGAGCCCGCCGAGTCCGCCCGCAGCAGATGCAGGCCGAGCGCGGCGGTGCCCGCCATACCGATCAACGCCCAGCTCACCGCGGCGATCGCGGACACCACCAGGTCCGTCCAGGGCAACCTCGTACCGTGCCGTGCGCTTTTGGTGCTCGTGGCAGCGTTCATGGCAGACCCCCCGATCCGCGGCGCGTCCGCACGGCCGCGCTTGTCCCCCTCGCCGGGATTACCACTCTCCGGCCCGGTTTCAACCCCGTCAACGGGGCGAGTTGAAGCGCGCGTCGGCGCCCGTGACAAGGCCCGGGTTTCGGTCAGAGGGCCGAGCCTGAAATAGTTCCCCACGATGTTCGACATCCCTAGACTCCCTGCGATGGGGGTAACTCGGGGGACAACTCAGTGGGGCATGGAGTGCCGGAACTCGTACTGCAATCAAACGGACGGACCTGGACGCTCGACCCGTCCAGGCCCTACACCCTCGGCCGCGATCCGCAGGGTGACATAGTCTTCGACGACGCCAGGGTCTCCTGGCGGCACGCCACGGTCAGCTTCGACGGCCGTAGTTGGGTCATCGAGGACCACGGCAGCACCAACGGCACCTTCGTGCAGGGTCAACGGATCCAGCGCACGGAGATCGGCCCCGGCTCGGCGCTGCACCTGGGCAACGCGACCGACGGACCGCGGGTGAGCCTCTCCGCGGCCGCGGCCGCGGCCGGTCAGCAGCAGCCCGCGCCGTACGCGGCCCAGGGCGCCGGTGCGCCCGGCTGGGCCCAGCAGGCACCTCAGCAGGCCGCCGCCCCGCAGGCACCGGCCCCGCAGCAGGCGGTGCCGCACCAGGCGCCCGCACACCAGCAGCCCGGCACGCAGCAGCCGGAGGCGCGGCAGGCGGCCGCGTTCCCGCAGCAGCAGGCGGGTCCCGCCGACCAGTACGTGCAGAAGACGCCCGGTGGTGGTGCGGGGGCGCCGCCGGTCTACGGCGACCGCAGCCCGACCACGTTCCACCAGTTCTCGCTCGACCGCGTGATGCGCATCGGCCGTTCCCTGGAGAACGACCTGGTCGTCTCCGACCTGCAGGTCTCCCGGCACCACGCCGAGTTCCACGCCACGCCCGACGGCCGGCTGGAGATCCGCGACCTCGGCTCGCACAACGGCACCTACGTCAACGGCCAGCCGATCCCCAAGGGCGGCTCGGTGCAGCTGGGCCCGGCCGACATCGTCGGCGTCGGCCACTCCACCTTCCGGATCGTCGGCGACCGGCTCGAGGAGTTCGTCGACACCGGTGAGGTCTCCTTCTCCGCGCGCCATCTGACCGTCACGGTCGACGGCGGCAAGCAGATCCTGAAGGACGTCTCCTTCGGCGTCCCGGAGAAGTCCCTGGTCGCGGTCATCGGCCCGTCCGGCTCCGGCAAGTCGACCCTGCTGAAGGCGCTCACCGGTTACCGGCCCGCCAACCAGGGCGACGTCCTCTACGACAACCGCAACCTGTACAAGCAGTTCGCGGAGCTGCGCCAGCGCATCGGTCTGGTCCCGCAGGACGACATCCTGCACAAGGAACTGACCGTCAAGAAGGCCCTGAAGTACGCGGCCAAGCTGCGCTTCCCGGCCGACACCACCGCGCAGGAGCGCGAGGCGCGCATCGACGAGGTGCTGCGCGAGCTGAAGCTGGACATCCACAAGGACAAGAAGGTCACGTCCCTCTCCGGTGGCCAGCGCAAGCGTGTCTCGGTGGCCCTGGAACTGCTCACCAAGCCGTCGCTGATCTTCCTGGACGAGCCGACCTCCGGCCTCGACCCGGGCATGGACCGTGACGTGATGCAGTTGCTGCGCGGCCTCGCCGACGACGGCCGTACGGTCCTCGTCGTCACCCACTCGGTGGCCGAGCTGGCGCTGTGCGACAAGCTGCTGGTGATGGCGCCGGGCGGTGCGGTCGCCTACTTCGGCCCGCCGGAGGAGGCGCTGAACTTCTTCGGCTACGACAGCTGGGCCGACGTCTTCTCCGCCTTCGAGAACTACCGCGACTACGACTGGGCGGGCCGCTGGAAGGGCTCGCAGCACTACCAGATGTACGCCGCGGACGTGGACTCGGTCGCCCCGCAGTCCGTACACATGCCTCCGCCGCAGGCCATGAAGCCGCCCAAGCCGCAGGGTTGGGGCTCGCAGTTGATGACGCTGGTCCGGCGCTACGTGTCGGTCATCGTCTCCGACAAGGGTTTCCTGGCGCTGACGGTGATCCTGCCGGCGGTGCTCGGCGCGGTCAGCCTGCTGATCGACCACAGTCACGGTCTGCTGGTCAATCCGATGGTCAACCCGAAGACCGGGCTGCACGTCCCGAACGGCACGGCCACCACGGTGCTGCTGATCCTCGCGGTCGGCGCGTGCTTCGCGGGCGCCGCGAACTCCGTGCGTGAGCTGATCAAGGAACGGGTGATCTACGAGCGGGAGCGCGCGACCGGCCTGTCCCGGTCGGCGTACCTGATGTCCAAGGTGGTCGTGCTCGGCGCCGTCACGGTGCTGCAGGGCCTGATGGTCGGCCTGATCGGCTTCTCCAGCCGCGAGATCCCGGACCAGGGCGTCGTGCTCGGCGGTTCCTCCCTGGTCGAGCTGTGCCTGCCGATCATGGCGCTCGGCTTCACCTCGATGATGGTCGGTCTCGTGATCTCCTCGCTGGTGAAGACGGCCGAGAAGACCATGCCGCTGCTGGTGATGTTCGCGATCATCCAGGTCGTCTTCACCGGCTGCCTGTTCACCCTGCACGGCACGCTCGGCGTCAACGAGTTCTCGTACCTGATGCCGTCGCGCTGGGCGGTGGCCGCGGCCGGCGCCACGCTGGACTTCAACAACATCGCCCCGAACGCCGACGACCCGACCAGCACGGACCCGCTGTGGAACCACACGGCCGGGGCCTGGACGCTGGACATGATCGCGCTGATCGCGCTCGGTGTGGTCTGCGGGTTCCTCGTGGCCCGCTTCCTGCGCCGCCACGAGCCGGAGGTCATGCGCAAGTAACCGCGCCGGACGACGCCGAAGGGCGGCACCCCACTCGGGGGTGCCGCCCTTCGGCCGTCGCTGAGGTCCGCGCCAGGCCTCAGTACGCGCTGTTGACGTTGTCGATCGTGCCGTACCGGTGGGCGGCGTAGTTGGCGGCGGCGGTGATGTTGGCGACCGGGTCGTAGATGTTCCACGAGGTGCCGGCGACGTGGTACGAGCTGAAGGTCGGCGGGATGACCTGCAGCAGGCCCTTGGACGGGATGCCGTTGATCGCGTTGATGTCCCAGTCGTTGATGGCCATCGGGTTGCCGGAGGACTCCCGCATGATGTTGCGGTGCAGGCCGCTGTAGCTGCCCGGGATGCCCTTCGAGTGCATGATGTCCAGCGAGTGCCGGATCCAGCCGTCGAGGTTGTTCGCGTACGTCTTCGCGGCGACCGTCTCGATCTGCGGGCGCTGCGCGGAACGGTTCGCGGCCTGCTGGCCGGCGCGCTGCTGCGCGGCCTTCTTCGCCGCGGCCTCCGTGCGCTGCTTGGCGGCGGCCGCGTCGGCGGCCTTCTTCTTGGCGGCGAGGGCGTCGAGCTTGACGTTCTGGCCGGCGAGCTGGTCGGTGACCGTGCCCTTGACGTTCTGCAGGCTGGCAGCGGCGGCGACCTGGGCGGTCTCGGCGGGGGCGCCGGTGGTGACGGTGCCGGCGTTGCCCGGGATCGCCGAGAGGGCGACGGCGGCGGTGCCGAGGGCGGCGACGCCGGCGAGGGCGACCTTGTGCTGCTTCGTCAGGCGACTATGAGCTCGGTTGAGGATGTTCTTGGGCATGGCTGATGGACCTCTTCGATAGCGCGGAGGTCGCTCCTGCATCCGCCGGGGGAATCGGCTCCTCCCGCACGAACGCCGCGGGCCGTAAACCCACGGCGCTGAGCGACTGAAGCAATTCTTAGCTGGCGCAAAATGCCCAGGCAAAGGTGTGACGTACGATCCGGCATAGTGGATCAGGGAGGGGCAAAACGGGACAGACAGGGCCGTCTGTCCCGCTCAAGATGGGCGGTTTATCTCCTATGCCCTTTCGTACGTGATGTAGGCCCTATGTGCGGGCTCACAGCGGGGCATCCCGGTTCTCACCATGCGTTGCCGGTGCAACGCTCTGCGTGAGGATCCTCCTCCGGAAGGATGAGGTGGACGTCGCCGAACTCGTGCCACAGGTAGCGCCCGCCCAGCGCCTCCTCGTAGGCACGGGCCACGGCGGCCCGCCCGGCGACCGCCTCCAGCATCAGCAGATGCGAGGCCTCCGGCTCGTGCAGCCCGGTCAGCAGTCCGTCCACCACCCGCACCCCCCGCTCGGGCGTGACCACCAGATCCGTCCACCCCCCGGCCGCCCGCACCACCCCGTCCGGGCCCGCCGCCGACTCCACGGCCCGCACGGCCGTCGTCCCCACGGCGACGATCCGTCCGGCTCCCGCCCGCGCGGCGTTGATCAGCCGCGCCGAGGCCTCCGGCACGGCGAACCGCTCCGGGTACGGCGGCTCGTGCGCCTCCGCCGACGCCACCCCCGTGTGCAGCGTGACCGGCGCGAACTGCACCCCCCGGCTCACCAGCTCCGTCACCAGCCGCGCCGTGAAGGGCCGGGCCGCACTCGGCATCTCCGCACTGCCGGCCCCGTCCGGCGAGGGCAGCGCGAACACGGTCTGGTACGCCGACAGCGGCTGGTCCCGCTCCGTGTAGGAGTAACGGATGGGCCGGCCGTGCTCCCGCAGCACGTCGAGCACCCGCGCCCCGGCCGCCCGCGCCCACCACAGCCGCTCCCCGCGCCCGCTCAGCGGTTCCTCCAGCACCAGCCGGCCGCCGCCCGGCACCTCCACCTCCACGCCCGCGGGCCCGCCCGCACGCGCGCGCGTCGTGCCCCCTCCGTCCGGATCCCGCAGCTCGACCGCCCACCGCCCGTCGTCGCCCCGCGTGGAGAAGTGCACCACCACGCGCGCGTGCGCGATACTTCCGTCCACCGCGGCGGCCAGCGTGGCCGAGGTGTTCACCACCAGCAGGTCCCCGGCCCGCAGCAGCCCCGGCAGCTCGGGGAACAGGTGATGCCGCACGTCCGTACCGCGCGACACCAGCAGCCGTACGGCGTCCCGGTCCAGCCCGGGGCCCCGCTGCTCGGCCGGCACGCGCGCGGACAGCTCCTCCGGTACCTCCAAGGCCGTCCTCATCACCGCTCCAGCAGAGCGGGCGCCGCATACCGCCCACCGGCCGGCCGCTCGTCCAGCAGCCGCAGGAACGCCGGTACGACCGTGCCGGGCGCCGGACGCGGATCGTCGTCGCCGGGTACGGCCGCCGCGTACAGATCGGTCGCCATGTCCCCGGGGTCCACCGCCCACACCCGCAGTCCGGGTTCCTCCACGCCCAGCACGGCGGCGAGCTGATCCAGGGCCGCCTTGGAGGCGCCGTAGCCGCCCCATGTGCCGTACGCCTCGGCCGCCGCGTCCGAGCTGACCGCGATCACCGCCCCGGCCGCCGCCTCCCGCAGCAGCGGCAGCGCCTCCTGGACCAGGCCCAGCGCGGCCGTCACGTTCACCTCCAGCGCCCGCCGCAGCCCGTCCAGGGGCAGCTCGGCGAGCGGCACCAAGGGCTCGGCGCCCAGCGCGCTCGCGTTGCTCACCAGCAGGTCGACCCCGCCCAGCCGACGCGCGGCGGCCACCAGCTCCGCCCGGTGCCCGGCGTCCGTGACGTCCCCGGACAGCGCGACCACCCGCGTCCCGTGCCCGGCGACAGCCTCGGCGGCCTCCTCGAGGACCGCGGCGCCCCGGGCGTCCAGCACCAGATCCCAGCCGCGCGCGGCCAGCGCCTCGGCCAGCGCCCGCCCCAGCCCCTTCGAGGCCCCCGTGATGATCGCTACCGGCATGACAACCGTCCCCTCGTCGCTCACCGCCCCCGGCGGGCGGTGCGATCACGCTAGGAACGGCACCGCCCGCACCGCCTCGGACGCGGGCCGCAATCCGTACGGTCCCTTCGGCGTACACCGCACGCCCGGGGCCGGGGGACGTACACCGCACGCCCGGGGCCGAGGGGCGTACGTCACATGCCGGGGGCCGAGGATCGTACACCGTGCGTCCCCGGACTGCGGACGTACCCCTTCCGCGCCGCGCCGGACGTACGCCGCGGGACCTAGGGCCGACGGCCCGGCGTCTGCCGTCACTGGTCCGATCCGCGGTGTCGGACCCCGCCGGTACCGTGAGGACATGAGTCAAGGCCCCCGGTCCGGCCTCGCCGCGGTCAGCGCCGCGCTGCTGGCCATGAGCAGGCATCTGGAGGTGCGCGACGTCCTCAAGACGATCGTCGCCTCCGCCCGCGAGCTGCTCGACGCGCAGTACGCCGCCCTCGGCGTCCCCGACGACCACGGGGGCTTCGCCCAGTTCGTCGTCGACGGCGTCAGCGACGCCCAGTGGAAGGCCATCGGCCCGCTGCCCCGCCAGCACGGCATCCTCGCCTCGATGCTGCACGAGGCCCGCCCCGAGCGCCTCGCCGACGTGCGCAAGGACCCCCGCTTCGAGGGCTGGCCGGCCGCGCACCCCGAACTGGCCGACTTCCTGGGCCTGCCCATCCGCGACGGCGACGAGGTCATCGGCGCACTCTTCCTGGCCAACAAGCTGCGACCTGCGGAGGGACACCCCCCGCACTCCCCGTGCCCCCACCCGGACGGCGGTTGCGGCTTCACCGAAGAGGACGAGGACCTGCTCTCCATCCTCGCCCAGCACGCCGCCATCGCCCTCACCAACGCCCGCCTCTACGAGCGCAGCCGCGAGCTGACCATCGCCGAGGAGCGCTCCCGCCTCGCCCACGAACTGCACGACGCGGTCAGCCAGAAGCTCTTCTCGCTGCGCCTGACCGCCCAGGCGGCGGCGGCCCTCGTCGACCGCGACCCGGCGCGCGCCAAGGGCGAACTGCACCAGGTCGCCGCGCTCGCCGCCGAGGCGGCCGACGAACTGCGCGCCGCCGTCGTGGAGTTGCGCCCCGCCGCACTGGACGAGGACGGCCTGATCGCCACCCTGCGCACCCAGATCCAGGTCCTCGACCGCGCCCACACCGCGCGCGTGACCTTCACCGGCAACGGCTTCCGCGCCGTGCCCGCCGCCCAGGAGGAGGCCCTGCTCAGGGTCGCCCAGGAGAGCCTGCACAACGCCCTGCGGCACTCCGGGGCCGCCCATGTGGGCGTGAGCCTGGAGCGGCGCGGCAGCGGAGCCGTCCTGCGCGTCACCGACGACGGCACGGGCTTCGACCCCAAGGCCGACCGCCGCGCCGGACGCCACCTGGGCCTCGTCTCCATGCGTGACCGGGCGAGCGGGGTCGGCGGCACGCTGACCGTGGAATCGGCGCCCGGCAAGGGCACCACGATCGAGATGGAGGTCCCCGGTGGCTGATCCCATCAAGGTGCTGCTCGTCGACGACCACCAGGTCGTCCGCCGGGGGCTGCGCACCTTCCTGGAGGTGCAGGACGACATCGAGGTCGTCGGTGAGGCCGCCGACGGCGCCGAGGGCGTCGCCCGCGCCGAGGAACTGCGCCCCGACGTCGTCCTCATGGACGTCAAGATGCCGGGCACGGACGGCATCGACGCCCTGCGCAAGCTGCGCGAACTCGACAACCCCGCGCGCGTGCTGATCGTCACCAGCTTCACCGAGCAGCGCACGGTCGTCCCGGCCCTGCGCGCGGGCGCCGCCGGTTACGTCTACAAGGACGTGGACCCCGACGCCCTCGCCGGCGCCATCCGCTCCGTGCACGCCGGGCACATCCTGCTCCAGCCGGAGGTCGCCGGCGCCCTGCTCTCCCAGGACGAGGCCGGCTCCGGCCAGGGCCGAGGGGGTTCGCTCACCGAACGGGAGCGCGAGGTGCTGGGCCTGATCGCGGACGGCCGGTCCAACCGCGAGATAGCCCGTGCCCTGGTCCTGTCGGAGAAGACCGTCAAGACGCACGTCTCCAACATCCTCATGAAACTCGACCTCGCCGACCGCACCCAGGCCGCGCTGTGGGCCGTACGCCACGGCGTGACCGGCTGAAACGCCTTCCGCGGGGCCTCACCGCCGGCCACGCGGAGCCTCACCGACGGCAACACGGAGGGTCCCGTTCCGGACTGAGATTCATACCGTCGTGGGAATGTCACCCGGATGGCGCATCCTCCGGCGATCTCCGCCGTTCTCCAGTGCGTGCCGCGGCGATCCGCCGCGGTGAACGCCTAGGAGGGGTTGGAAAGTGAAGAACCTGAAGAAGGCAGCGGCCGTGACGATGGTGGCCGGTGGCCTGGTGGCCGCCGGTGCGGGCCTGGCCTCCGCCAGCGCGGGGGCCGGCGGCGCCGCCCAGGGCTCGCCGGGTGTCGTCTCGGGCA
The DNA here is from genome assembly GCF_040682635.1 of Streptomyces sp. NPDC051133. NCBI lineage: Bacteria > Bacillati > Actinomycetota > Actinomycetes > Kitasatosporales > Streptomycetaceae > Streptomyces > Streptomyces sp. NPDC051133. The sequence continues at coordinate 7,242 of NZ_JBFBBK010000087.1, read as the reverse complement.
ACGTCGTCCAGGTGCCGGTGCACGTCCCCGTGAACGCGGTCGGCAACAGCGTCAGCGTCATCGGTGCGCTGAACCCCGCCTTCGGCAACCTCGGCCTCAACCACTGAGGTCCCGCCACCGGTGATCCCAGGCCTCCCGGACGCACCCGGGAGGCCTGTCGGCTTGTCATCCGACTGATCCGAACGGGCGCCCCGGCCCCCGCCGCCGTACCCCTTGGCACGACTCCCGCGTTCACCAGGCATGACCCCCGGCCGGGTCGGACCCACGCACACGCAGGAGGAATCCATCTCATGAACATCGCCAAGAAGGCCGCCCTCGCCCTGACCGTCGCCGGTGTCGCCGCGGGCGCCTCCGCCGGTGCCGCCTTCGCCGACGCGGGCGCCGCCGACATGGCCGCGAACTCGCCGGGCGTCATCTCGGGCAACAGCGTCCAGGTCCCGGTCCACGTCCCGGTCAACGTCAACGGCGTGACCGCCAACGTGATCGGCCTGCTGAACCCCGCGTTCGGCGACACCTCCGTCAACCACTGACGTCCGCGCAGCGGTGCCTGGGGGTCACGGCCCCCAGGCACGCTCAGCCAGCGCCCCGCTCCCGCTCCTCGACCATCGCGTTGTACGCCGCGACCTGCGCCCGCCGGGCCGTCCGCTCGACGGGGCGCAGCGCCTGGGACCGCGCCGCCATCTCCGAGGCGCTCACCGCGCCCCCGCGCCCGTCGCCGTGGGCCAGCGAGATCAGCATCCCCACCCGCTGAGCCAGCTCCAGCACGCGCACCGCACGCGGCGGATACCCCGGCGCCAGCACCTCCCGGCCCCGCTCGGCCCGCGCCCGGTACGCGTCGATCGCCGCCTCCGCCACCGGACCCGACCCGGCGACGTCCAGCTTCGACAGCACCTCGGTCGCCTCGCGCAGCGCCTCCGCCAGCTCACGCTCCGCCTCGCCCAGCGACGGCACGTCCGCGGGCGGCGCCTCCCGCACCGGCAGCACATGCCAGACCACCTCGGCGTGCACATCACCCTCGGGCCCGGCCTCGTAGGCCTCCGGCACCAGCCCGAACGCGGCGCCGTGACAGATCACCGCCTCCTCGGCCTCCAGCGCCCGCGCGTTGAACTCCGGCGGACCGCTCAGCCCCAGCGGATGACCGGACGCGGGCAGCGCCACCCGCAGCCCCCGCACCCCCAGCGTCCGCAGCCGCCCCAGCGCGAGCGTGAGCCCGACCTGCGCGGACTCACCCGGCAGCCCCTCCACCCGGTGCACGGTGTCCTCGCCCACGATGGCGAGCACGGCGTCGTCCGGGGAGGCAAGTCCGGCCAAAAGGGCATTTCCCCAAGCGGCGAGGCGTCCTGAACGCGGTTCCGAGAGCATGCCCACACCCTACGGACCGGACCGAGGGAATGGAGCGGGGCACTCGTGGCGTAGATTTCATGAGGGCTGCGCCCACCGGCGCGGCGAACCCGAGCCACAGGCGTACGCGACAGCCGAGACCGGCGACACTGCAAGGGGAGACAACGCGCTCATGAGCGATGTTCTGGAGCTTCAGGACGTATCCGTGGTCCGTGAGGGCCGGGCTCTGGTGGACCAGGTCTCCTGGTCGGTGAAGGAGGGCGAGCGCTGGGTCATCCTGGGCCCGAACGGCGCCGGCAAGACCACCCTCCTGAACGTCGCCTCCAGCTACCTCTACCCCAGCAAGGGCACCGCCAGCATCCTCGGCGAGACCCTCGGACAGCCCGGCACCGACGTCTTCGAGCTGCGCCCCCGCATCGGCGTGGCCGGCATCGCCCTGGCCGAGAAGCTCCCCAAGCGCCAGACCGTCCTGCAGACCGTCCTCACCGCCGCCTACGGCATGACCGCCGGCTGGCACGAGGACTACGAGGACGTCGACGAGCAGCGCGCCCGCGCCTTCCTCGACCGCCTCGGCATGAGCGACTACCTCGACCGCCGCTTCGGCACCCTCTCCGAGGGCGAGCGCAAGCGCACCCTGATCGCCCGCGCCCTGATGACCGACCCCGAGCTGCTCCTGCTCGACGAGCCCGCCGCCGGCCTCGACCTCGGCGGCCGCGAGGACCTGGTCCGCCGCCTCGGCCGGCTCGCCCGCGACCCCATCGCGCCCTCGATGATCATGGTCACGCACCACGTCGAGGAGATCGCCCCCGGCTTCACCCACGTCCTGATGATCCGCCAGGGCAAGGTGCTCGCCGCCGGCCCCATCGAGCTGGAACTGAGCTCCCGCAACCTCTCCCTCTGCTTCGGTCTCCCGCTCGTCGTCGAGCAGGTCGGCGACCGCTGGACCGCCCAAGGCCTGCCCCTGTCCTGACCCTTGCTCTCCCTCGCGCGCCCTGTCCGCCGCCCGGCCACGGCCCTACCATGACCATGTGAACGACATCGACGCATGGGTGTGGTGGCTCGTCGGCGCGGCGGCGCTCGGAATCCCGCTCGTCGTCACCGCCATGCCGGAGTTCGGCATGCTCGCGGTCGGAGCCGTCGCCGCGGCCGTCGTCGCCGGCCTCGGACTCGGCGCCGTCCTCCAGGTCCTCGCGTTCGTCGTCGTCTCCGTCGCCCTCATCGCCGTCGTCCGGCCCCTCGCGAACCGGCACGACAGCCGGCGCCCCCGACTCGCCACCGGCATCGACGCCTTGAAGGGCAAGCAGGCGGTCGTACTGGAACGCGTCGACGGCTCCGGCGGACGCATCAAACTCGCCGGAGAGATCTGGTCGGCCCGCTCCCTCGACACCGGACGCGCCTACGACGTGGGCCAGGAGGTGGACGTCGTGGACATCGAAGGGGCCACCGCGATCGTCATCTGAGGCATCCGGCCCACGAGTTGGGCGACGGTCTGTCAGACTCGACCAGCAAGATCTTCGACAACCAAGAGATCTGCCGAAGGTGCCGAGGCGGAGAGGGGTACGGGGAACACGATGGAACCGGTCATCATCGTCCTGGTCATTCTGGTGGTGTTGGTCTTCATCGCCCTGATCAAGACCATCCAGGTCATCCCACAGGCCAGCGCGGCCATCGTCGAGCGCTTCGGCCGCTACACACGGACCCTGAACGCGGGCCTGAACATCGTGGTCCCGTTCATCGACACCATCCGCAACCGCATCGACCTGCGAGAACAGGTCGTCCCCTTCCCGCCCCAGCCGGTGATCACCCAGGACAACCTGGTCGTCAACATCGACACCGTCATCTACTACCAGGTGACGGACGCCCGCGCGGCCACCTACGAAGTCGCCAGCTACATCCAGGCGATCGAGCAGCTCACCGTCACCACGCTGCGCAACATCATCGGCGGCATGGACCTCGAACGCACCCTGACCTCCCGCGAGGAGATCAACGCGGCCCTGCGCGGCGTCCTCGACGAGGCGACCGGCAAGTGGGGCATCCGCGTCAACCGCGTGGAACTCAAGGCCATCGAACCCCCGACCTCCATCCAGGACTCGATGGAGAAGCAGATGCGCGCCGACCGTGACAAGCGCGCCGCGATCCTCACCGCCGAAGGTACGCGCCAGGCCGCCATCCTCACCGCCGAGGGCGAGAAGCAGTCCCAGATCCTGCGCGCCGAGGGTGAGGCCAAGGCCGCGGCCCTGCGCGCCGAGGGCGAGGCCCAGGCCGTCCGCACGGTCTTCGAGGCCATCCACGCCGGCGACCCCGACCAGAAGCTGCTGTCCTACCAGTACCTCCAGATGCTCCCGAAGATCGCCGAGGGCGACGCCAACAAGCTCTGGATCGTCCCCAGCGAGATCGGCGACGCCCTCAAGGGCCTGTCCGGCGCCATGGGCAACTTCGGCCCCCTGGGCGGCGGTTCCGGCAACAACGGCGGCTCAGGCAGCGTCCCGGACCAGCGGCGCGAGAAGCCGCACATCGACTGACGGCCCCGCACACACACAACGGCCCGCCCTCCTCCGCGTTCGAGGAAGGCGGGCCGCTCACGCTCCGCTCACCGCGGGCCGGGTCCACGAACCGGCCTACGCCGCCGGCTGAGCCAGCCACTCCGGCAGCGAGTCGAACTCCTCCCGCCCCAGCGCCAGCAGCATCGCGTCGGCCGGCGTCGGCTCGAACGGCTCCCGCAGCAGCGCCATGCCCGCCTCGTCAGGGGTCCGGTTCGCCTTGCGGTGGTTGTCCTCCGCACACGCGGCCACCGTGTTCAGCCACGTGTCCTGCCCACCCTGCGCCCGCGGCAGCACATGGTCCACGGTCGTCGCCCGCCGCCCGCAGTACGCGCACCGGTGCCGGTCCCGGACCAGCACACCCCGCCTCGACCACGGGGCTTGTCTTCGGAACGGCACCCGTACGTACCGGCACAGCCTGATCACCCGGGGCGCGGGTATGTCCACATCCGCACCGCGCATCCGCAGCTCGGGATGGGCCTGCTCGACGACGGCCTTGTCCTGCAGCACCAGAACGACCGCCCGATTGAGCGTCACCGTCGACAGCGGCTCGAAGCTCGCGTTCAGCACCAGCGTGTCCCGCATCCAGCCCACCTCCCGTGCGCATCCGCCCACCCCCCGGCGGGCTTGGATCAACTCTGGACGGGCGCGCCGAGATGGACAACGCAATAAAAACTGCCCGCCCCCGATCACTTCCAAGACCGGGGGCGGGCAAACGTTCAATGAACGCTCGGCTGAATCCGTACGGTGCGGTCAGCCCTTGTTCTCGTACTCACCGATGAGCTGAGCACGCGCGATCGTGTGGAACCGCAGATTGAAGCCGACGACCGCCGGAGAGGCGTCCGCGTCCGGCCCCAGCTTCTCCTGGTCCACCGCGTACACCGTGAAGACGTACCGGTGCGGGCCGTCCCCGGGCGGCGGCGCGGCACCGCCGAAGTCCCTCGTCCCGTAGTCGTTGCGCGCGTGCACGGCACCCTCGGGCAGTCCCTCGAACTTGCCGCCGCCCGCACCCGCCGGCAGCTCCGTCACCGAGGCCGGGATGTCGAACAGGACCCAGTGCCAGAACCCGCTGCCGGTCGGCGCGTCGGGGTCGTAGCAGGTCACGGCGAAGCTCTTGGTCTCCGGCGGGAAACCCTCCCACCGCAGCTGCGGCGAGGTGTTGCCCTCCGCGTGGACCTGAGCGCCCTTCAGCGTCGCACCCTCCTCGACATCGGCGCTCGTCACCGTGAACGACGGCACGGACGGATGGAAGTCGTGGGGGAGCGGCCGCCGCTTGTGCTCGGTCACCTCGGTACCTCCTGATCGATGATCTGGAATCAGCAGTACCCGAGCCTAGAACCAGTTGCGCTTGCTGCCGACCTCGGACAGCCACTGATTGAGGTACGCCGCCCAGTCGGTCCCCTGCCAGTCGTCCAGCCCCACCTGGAAGGAGCGGTAGGTGTCCGAACCCTCGCTGAACAGACCCGGCTTCTTGTCCATCTCCAGGACGACGTCCATGGCGTACTCGTCGGCCACGAAGCTCAGCTCGACCTGGTTCAGCCCCCGGTACTGCGACGGCGGGTAGAACTCGATCTCCTGGTAGAACGGCAGCCGCTGCCGCGTGCCCCGGATGTGACCGCGCTCCATGTCGGCGTTCTTGAAGCGGAAGCCCAGCTGGATGAAGGCGTCCAGGATCGCCTTCTGCGCCGGCAGCGGATGCACGTTGATCGGGTCGAGGTCGCCGGAGTCCACGGCCCGCGCGATCGCCAGCTCCGTGGTCACCCCGATGTGCATACCGCGCAGCGACTGCCCGTCGATCATCGTGACCGGCGTCTCCCAGGGGATCTCGAGCCCGAACGGCACCGCGTGCACGGCCCCCGCCTGCAGCTCGAAGGCACCACCGAGCCGCACCTTGGTGAACTCGATGTCCTGCTTGTACTCCTGGTCGCCGCTCTCCACCTCGACCTTGGCCTGCAGACCGACGGAGAGCCCCTCGATCTCCTGGTTCACGGACCCGCCCTGGATCCGCACCTCGCCCTGGACCACCCCGCCCGGTACGACGTTGACCTCGGTCAGCACCGTCTCGACCGACGCCCCGCCGGCCCCGAGGCTCGCGAGCAGCTTCTTGAACGCCATTGACTCTCCCTTTACGAACGGACCTCGCCCCTACAAACGCGATCCACCCCCGCCCGGTTCCGCGCCGGCACAGGTCCCTGACGACGACCCGTGGCACCGACCCGTCTGCACTACCCTCGGAGGGCATGATCGCGCCCCCGGACCGTACGCCACTGCCCCGAGACTTCTTCGACCGCCCGGTCCTGGAGGTGGCCCCCGACCTGCTCGGCCGGATCCTGGTGCGTACGACACCCGACGGCCCGATCGCCGTACGCCTCACCGAGGTCGAGGCGTACGACGGACCGAACGACCCCGGCTCCCACGCCTACCGGGGCCGCACCGCCCGCAACGCCGTGATGTTCGGTGAGCCCGGACATGTGTACGTCTACTTCACCTACGGCATGTGGCACTGCATGAACCTCGTCTGCGGCCCCGAGGGCAGGGCGAGCGCCGTCCTGCTCCGCGCGGGCGAGGTGGTGGAGGGCGTCGAGCTGGCCCGCAAACGGCGAATTTCGGCCCGCAATGACAAGGAACTGGCCAAGGGGCCGGCCCGTCTCGCCACGGCCCTGGAGGTCGACCGCGCCCTCGACGGCGCGGACGCCTGCACCCTCGGTGATACCCCGCTGCGGATGCTGACCGGCGCCCCGGTCGCGTCTGACCAGGTACGGAACGGCCCACGCACCGGGGTGGCCGGCGAGGGCGGCAACGGCGACGTCCACCCCTGGCGCTACTGGGTGGCCGACGACCCGACGGTGAGCCCCTACCGGGCCCATGTGCCGAGGCGCCGACGAAGTTGACGCGACTCGCGAAGATGCGTAATGTATCCCGAGCCGCTGAACCGGGTACGGTGATCACCTGCAGCCGGAGCGGCCAACCCACTACCTAGCTACAACCCCTCAACGGGGTCGATTGTGGCGCGCCCGCGCGCCCGAATTCGAACTCGTGAGACTCGATTATGAGTCGCCGAGAGAGTGAGCTAACGTAGTGAATGTCGAAAGGGCGGACGGCGAAAGCCGAAAACCCCGAGACAATCCCGCTGACTGGGAGTCAGAGCCGAAAGGATCTGATAGAGTCGGAACCGCCGGAAAGGGAAACGCGAGAGCGGAAACCTGGAAAGCACCGAGGAAATCGGATCGAGAAAAGATCTGATAGAGTCGGAAACACCGAAGGGAAGCCCGGAGGAAAGCCCGAGAGGGTGAGTACAAAGGAAGCGACCGTTCCTTGAGAACTCAACAGCGTGCCAAAAATCAACGCCAGATATGTTGAT
>NZ_JBFBBK010000086.1:0-19317 GCF_040682635.1 Streptomyces sp. NPDC051133 | reverse complement strand
GGGGCCGGGGCCGGGGTGCCGACGTCCGGCACCGTGCCGCCCTCTGCCTCCCACACGTCCGCCCCGGACGGGTCGGACACCACGGCAGCCGAGGGCGCCCTTCTCGTCGTACGGCGGCCGTCTACGCCTCGCGGCGGTGCCGGCCTCCCGCCGGCTCGCCGCCTTCCGCGGCCGTCGCGGCCAGGCGCTCCTTCTCGGCCTGCTCCTCGGCCTCCATCTCGGCGAAGACGTCGATCGGCGCCGGCGCCTTCGCGAGGAAGACCCAGGTGAGCCAGACGGCCAGCAGGAACGGCGGGATCTTCAGGGCGATCAGGACCCAGCCCAGCTTGGTGGTGTCGGACCACCAGTACAGCGGGAAGAGGATCGCGCACTTGGCGAGCAGGATCAGACCCCAGGCCCAACTGGCCTTCGCGTACGCCCTCTTGCGGCCGGGGTTGCGGGTCCGCCAGGAGAGGTTCTCCTTGAAGACCGGGCCGAGGATGAGACCCATCAGGGGCACCCCGGCGAGGGTCGTGACGATGTACGCCAGCGCCAGTCCCAGCGTGTAGAGCATGCCGGGGAGGTAGAAGTTCTTGGCGTCGCCGGTGAACATCGCGAACGCGACACCGAAGGCCACGCCGAACACGCCGCTGAAGGCGTGCTTGACGGTGTCCTTCATGGCCAGCCGGACGACGACCAGGATCAGGGAGACGGCCAGCGCGGCGATCGCCGACAGGTGCAGGTTCTTGTTGACCGTGTAGATCGCGACGAACAGCAGGCCCGGCACGACCGTCTCGACCATGCCACGGACACCGCCGAACGCCTCGAACAGCGCGGCCTCGGTCACCGCACGGGCATCGTCCGACGGGGGGCTGTCGGTGTCTTGGGTCGGCTTGTCGAGGGACGTCACCGGCTACTCCCGTCCGAGGGGTCGCAGTTCGTATTTCGGGTTGAACAGCACCCGGTGGCCCCGGCTCATGGAGATCCGGCCCGATGCGATCAGCTTGCGCCCCGGTTCTATGCCCACGATGGAACGCCTGCCGAGCCACACCACGTCCAGCGCGGCGGTGCCGTCGAACAGCTCGGCCTCCAGGGCCGGGACCCCGGCACGCGGACGCAGAGTGACCGTGCGCAAGGTACCAGTTACGGTGACGATCTGCCGGTCGTGGCAGTCGCCGATCTTGACGCAGCCGGTGGTCTCGGCATCCTCGCGCAACTCCTCGGACTCCAGGTCCTCCTGCGACGAGGAGAGCCGGTCGAGCATGCGCCGGAACCGGCCGGCCGGCTTTTCGGAACGAGGAACGGCAGTCATACCTGAAGCGTACCGGGGTGCACCGACGGCGCCGTAGCGCAGCTCACTTCTCGAACCGGTACCCCATACCCGGCTCGGTGATGAAGTGCCGGGGGTGCGAGGGGTCCGTCTCCAGCTTCCTGCGCAGTTGCGCCATGTACACCCGCAGGTAGTTGGTCTCCGTGCCGTACGACGGCCCCCACACCTCCTGCAGCAGCTGCTTCTGGCTGACCAGGCGGCCGGTGTTGCGGACCAGGACCTCCAGCAGGTGCCACTCGGTCGGGGTGAGCCGGACGTCCTTGCCGGCGCGGTTGACCTTCTTCGCGGCCAGGTCGACGGCGAAGTCCTCGGTCTCCACGGTCGTCACGTCGCCCTCGCCGGGCCCGACCGGCTCGGCCCGGCGCACGGCGGCGCGCAGCCGGGCCAGCAGCTCGTCCATGCCGAAGGGCTTGGTGACGTAGTCGTCGGCGCCCGCGTCCAGCGCCTCCACCTTCTCGTCGGAGGAGTGGCGGGCCGACAGGACCAGGATCGGCACCCGGGTCCAGCCGCGCAGGCCCCGGATGACCTCGACGCCGTCCATGTCGGGCAGCCCCAGGTCGAGGACGACGACGTCGGGATGGCGGGAGGCGGCGAGGTCGAGGGCGGTCCTGCCGTCCGGGGCCGCGTCGACCTCGTACTTGCGCGCCTTGAGGTTGATCACGAGGGCCCGCACGATCTGCGGCTCGTCCTCGACCACGAGCACCCTCGTGGGGGTCTGGGGGGTCCCCCCATTCGGGCTCAGCATAGGGTCTGCCTTTCTGGTTCCGGGGAGTCCTCCCCCGCGGGAAGGGACTCGGGACGCGTCGCCGCCGCGCGGAGGCTGAGGACCATGGTGAGTCCGCCGCCCGGCGTGTCCTCGGCGTTGAGGGTGCCGTTCATGGCCTCGGCGAAGCCCCGGGCCACCGCGAGGCCGAGCCCGACGCCGGCGCCGCGCGGAGCGTCACCGTACCGCTGGAAGGGCTCGAAGATCCGGTCCTTCGCCTCGTCCGGCACGCCCGGCCCGCGGTCCACCACCCGCACCTCGACCCGGTCGGCTATGGCGCTGGCGGAGACCAGCACCCGGCGACCGCGCGGACTGTACTTGACGGCGTTCTCCACCAGGTTGGCCACGGACCGCTCCAGCAGCCCGGGGTCCACGGCGACCATCGGCAGGGTCTCGGGCACGTCCAGCTCGACGCTGTCCTCGGGTACTCCCCCGAGCGCCATCGGCACGACCTCGTCGAGGTCGATCTCGCGGATGAGCGGGGTGACGGTGCCGGTCTGCAGGCGGGACATGTCGAGGAGGTTGCCCACGAGGTGGTCGAGCCGGTCGGCGCCCTCCTCGATGCCCTCCAGCAGCTCCGCCTGGTCCTCCTCGGACCAGGCCACGTCGTCGGAGCGGAGGCTGGAGACGGCGGCCTTGATGCCGGCCAGCGGGGTGCGCAGGTCGTGGCTGACGGCGGCCAGCAGGGCGGTGCGGATGCGGTTGCCCTCGGCGAGCGTGCGGGCCTGGTCGGCCTCTTCCTGCAGCCGCCTGCGGTCCAGGGCGACGGCGGCCTGCGCGGCGAAGGCGGCCAGCACCCGGCGGTCCTCGGCGGGCAGCACCCGGCCGGTGAGCGCGAGCGCCATGTGGTCGCCGACCGGCATGTCCACGTCGGCCTGCTCGGGCCGCTCCAGCGGGGGCCCGAATCCGGCGCGTCCGGCACAGGTCCACGGATCGACGTCGCTCACCCGCTCCAGCAGCGCGGCCGACTCCATCGCGAAGGTCTCGCGGACCCGCTCCAGCAGCTCCTCCAGGCTGGTCTCGCCGCGCAGCACGTTCCCGGCCAGGAAGGAGAGGATCTCGGACTCGGCGCGCAGCCGGGCCGCCTGGTGGGTGCGCCGGGCGGCGAGGTCCACCACCGAGGCCACCGACATGCCGACGCCGAAGAAGATCGCGATGGCGACGATGTTCTTCGGGTCGGCGATGGTCAGGCGGTGCAGGGGCGGGGTGTAGAAGTAGTTCAGCAGCAGCGAGCCGAACGCCGCCGAGGCCAGGGCGGGCAGCAGGCCGCCCAGCAGCGCCGCCGCGACGGTGACGGCCAGGAACAGCAGCATGTCGTTGGCGAGGCCGAGGTCGACGGTGTTCAGCAGCACCGCCAGGACCGCGGGTCCCGCCAGGCCGACGCCCCAGCCCCAGATGATCCGGGCCCGGCCGAGGCGTGCGCCCCGGGCGACGGGCAGTCCCCGGCCCTTGGCGACCTCCTCGTGGGTGACGATGTGGACGTCGAGGTCGGGTCCGGACTCGCGGGCGACGGTGGCGCCGACGCCCGGCCCGAAGACGTACTGCCAGGCCTTGCGGCGCGAGGAGCCGAGCACGATCTGGGTGGCGTTGACGCCGCGCGCGAAGGCGAGCAGGGCGGCCGGTATGTCGTCGCCGACCACGTGGTGGAAGGTGCCGCCCAGATCCTCCACGAGGGTGCGCTGGACGGCCAGCTCCTTCGGGGAGGCCGAGGTCAGCCCGTCGCTGCGGGCTATGTACACGGCGAGCACCTCCCCGCCGGCGCCCTTCTCGGCCAGTCGCGCGGCCCGGCGGATCAGCGTGCGCCCCTCGGGGCCGCCGGTCAGCCCCACCACGATCCGCTCCCGCGAACCCCAGATCCGGGAGACCCGGTGTTCGCTGCGGTACTCGTTCAGGTACTCGTCGACCCGGTCGGCCACCCAGAGCAGCGCCAGCTCGCGCAGGGCGGTCAGGTTGCCGGGGCGGAAGTAGTTGGACAGGGCCGCGTCGACCTTGTCGGGCTGGTAGATGTTGCCGTGCGCCATGCGGCGGCGCAGGGCCTGCGGGGACATGTCGACCAACTCGATCTGGTCGGCCCGCCGTACCACCTCGTCGGGGACGGTCTCGCGCTGCCGTACCCCGGTGATCGACTCGACGACGTCACCGAGTGACTCCAGGTGCTGGATGTTGACGGTGGAGACGACGTCGATCCCGTCGGCCAGCAGCTCCTCCACGTCCTGCCAGCGCTTGGCGTTGCGGGAGCCGGGGACGTTGGTGTGGGCGAGCTCGTCCACGAGGGCGACGGCCGGCGCCCGGCGCAGTACGGCGTCGACGTCCATCTCGCCGAAGGTGGCGCCCCGGTGCTGCAGTTCCCTGCGCGGCACCTGCTCCAAACCGTGCAGCATCACCTCGGTGCGGGGCCGGTCGTGGTGCTCGACGAAGGCCACGACACAGTCCTTGCCGCGCTCCACCCGGCGGTGCGCCTCGGACAGCATCGCGTAGGTCTTGCCCACGCCCGGTGCCGCACCGAGGTAGATACGAAGCTTGCCGCGTGCCATGAACCCATTGTCTTCCCGTGACTGCCGCCTACGCAGCGTCGACCCTACGGCCAACAATCGCGGCATACGGGACGGGATGGCGGGTCGCGGGCAACTTTGACGCAACCCTGATGACCCGGCCGGCTCAGCTCTCGAGGACCGGTTCAGCTCTCGACGATCTCGCCGTCGCGCAGCTCCAGCACCCGGTCGGCCAGGTCCAGCAGGGTCGCGTCGTGGGTGGCGACCAGGGCGGTGGCCCGCTCGCTGTGCACGACGGCCCGCAGCAGCTCCATGACGGCGTGTCCGGTCTCGGCGTCGAGCTGGCCGGTCGGTTCGTCGGCGATGAGCAGGGCGGGCCGGTTGGCGAGGGCGCGCGCGATGGCGACCCGCTGCTGCTGGCCGCCGGACAGCTCGCCGGGCCGCTGGGCCGCGTGTCCGGCGAGTCCGACCAGCGAGAGCAGCAGCTCGACGCGCTCCTCGCGCGCGTGCGGGTCGGCGCGGCGCAGCCGCAGCGGTACGCCGACGTTCTCGGCGGCGGTGAGGATCGGGATGAGGCCGAAGGACTGGAAGACGAACCCGATCCGGTCCCGGCGCAGCCGCAGCAGCTCGTCCTCGCCCAGCCCGCCCAGCTGGAGCCCGTCCACCTCGACCCGCCCCCGGTCGGGCGCGTCGAGCCCGCCGACGATGTTCAGCAGGGTGGTCTTGCCGGACCCTGAACGCCCCTTGAGGGCGACGAGTTCCCCACGCCCCACCTCCAGGGACACCCCCCGCAGCGCGTGCACGGCGCCGGCACCCCGCCCGAACGACCTGTGCACGTCCTCGACGCGCACCATGGTGTCGGTGACCACCTGACCGCCCATACCGCCTCCCCCGTGGACCGGGCGTCAGTATCACCGCTCGGGGCAAGGCCCCGGAAGGGGCGCGGAGAGGCTCTGTCCGGTATGCGGCTGCCGCCGCCAGGGCGCGAGCGACAACGACGACCCCGCACCCGGCGACGGAGCACGCCCCTGAAGGCCCCTGAAGGCTCACTCCGCGAAAAACGGGCCGCACCCCTCGAAGGCACGGCCCGTACGACCCGGCTGAACCCAGCGGAGCGCCTAGCGGACTTCGGTGATCTCCGGTCCCCGCTGCAGCTGCCCCATCCCCCCGGAGAAGCGCGAGGACTCCTCCTGCTGAACGCCCTCGGGGACCATCTGCGCGTCGTTGGGCAGCTTGAGGACGATCGGGTCGCGGGGCGCCATCGGGCCCTCGCCGCGGACCACGACCGTGTCGCGGAAGATCTGCTCCAGCAGTCCGGCGGCCTGCGGCTGCACCGCGCCCTGGCCGGAGATCACACCGCGCAGGAACCAGCGCGGGCCGTCCACGCCGACGAACCGGACGACCTGGAAGCCGCCGGTGCCGTCGGGCAGCTGCACCGGCACCTGGGCGCGCAGCTCCCAGCCGAGCGGTCCCTCGACCTCGTCGACGATGCCACCCTGCTGGGTGATGCCGGACCCGATCTCCTCGCGGACCTCTCCCCAGATGCCCTCGCGCTTGGGCGCGGCGAACGCCTGGAGCTGCACGGCGCTGTCCCGCAGGACGACGGTCGCGGCGACGATCGCGTCGCCGGCCACCTCGACCCGCAGCTCCATGCCGTCGACGCCCGGAATGAACAGCCCGCCGAGGTCGACACGGCCCTCGGCCGGGTCGCGCACCTCGCTGCTGTCCCACGGCCCGTCGGGCCGCGGTTCGGGCTCCAGCCGGACGCGCTCGCGCTCGGCCTCCACGTCCTCGTCCGCCTCGGTGTCGACGCTGTCGACGACCTGCTCGGCCTCGCCGGCCGCGTCCTCGGCGGCACCCTTCTTGTTGCGACGTCCGAACACGTCACTGTCCTTCCCGGTCGGATACGACCGAAGCGTATCGATTCCCACCTGTCGGACCGCCGTCGACGGCCCGACCGCTTGTGCCGCTCTCGTCGCCCACCGCGGCATGGCCACCGGTGGACCCGAAGCCCCCCTCGGCCCGCGCCGAGCCGGGAAGTTCCGCGACCTCCTGGAAGCGGACCCTCTCGACCTGCTGGACGACCAGTTGGGCAATCCGGTCGAAGCGCTCGAACCGCACGGCCTCGCGCGGGTCGAGATTCACCACGATCACCTTGATCTCCCCACGGTACCCGGCATCAACCGTCCCCGGGGCATTCACGAGGGCGACACCGCAGCGGGCGGCGAGGCCGGAGCGGGGATGCACGAAGGCCGCGTACCCCTCCGGGAGAGCGATCGACACTCCCGTGGGCAGCACGGCCCGCTCTCCGGGCGCCAGCTCGCACGCCTCGGTGGTGCGCAGGTCGGCTCCGGCGTCCCCGGGGTGCTCGTACGCCGGAAGCGGTACGTCGGGGTCGACGCGCCGGATCCGTACGTCGAGGGGGCTACGGCTCACGGGTTCACCTCGAAGGCACGGGCGCGCCGGATCTGGTCCGGGTCGTTCATGGCGGCCTGGATCTCCTCCTGGCGGCCGTGGTCGACGAAGTGGTCGACCTTCACCTCGATGAAGAGGGCGTCGGCGCGGACGGCGACGGGTCCGTCGGGGGCGCCGACGCGTCCGGTGGCGGTGGAGTAGATCTTCCGCCCGGCGACGGCGGTGACCTCGGCTTCCAGGTACAGCGTGGTGCCGAGGGGCACGGGCCGCACGAAGTCCGTCTCCAGCCGTCCCGTCACGGCGATGGTGCGCAGCAGCCAGTTCAGCGAGCCGAGGGTCTCGTCCAGGGCCGTGGCCAGCACTCCGCCGTGGGCGAGGCCCGGGGCGCCCTGGTGGGCGGGCTGGACGGTGAACTCGGCGGTCAGCGAGACGCCCTCACCGGCCCGCGCCTCCAGGTGCAGCCCGTGCGGCTGGCCGGGGCCGCATCCGAAACAGTGTTCGTAGTGGGCGCCGAGAAGTTCCCCGGGCGCGGGCGCGTCGGGGTGCCGTACCGGTTTCACCGCGTCGGCGGGGGGCTGAAGGCTTGCGGAACTACCACTCACATGCGCAGACCTTACCCGCGCGTCGGGGACACGCCGATCCCGTGCCAAGCTTGGCTCCATGCAGCTCTCCGCCACCCCCTACGAAGAACGCCTCACCGCCCCCCGCTCGTGGTGGCTGATCAGCTTTCTCGTGGGGGTCTCCTTCGCCCTCATCCTGCTCCCGTTCGGCACCCTGCCGCTGCTGGGCGGTCTGGTCGGCGGCACGGCCGCGGCGGCGGTGGTGGCCAGCGCCTACGGCTCACCGCGCATCCGTGTCGTGGGCGACTCGCTGATCGCGGGCGAGGCGAAGATCCCGGTGGCGGCGCTGGGCGGGTCGGAGGTGCTGGACGCGGAGGAGGCCCGCGCCTGGCGGACGTACAAGGCCGACACCCGCGCCTTCCTGCTGCTGCGGGCCTACATCCCCACGGCGCTGCGCGTGGAGGTCACCGACCCGCAGGACCCGACGCCGTACCTGTACCTGTCGACGCGGGAGCCGGAGCAGCTGGCGGCGGCGATCGAGGCGGCCCGGAAGGCGAACGCCTGACGGCGCCTTTCCCGCGACCCCGGCAGGATCCGAGGGAGAGGGCCTAGAGCTCTCCGGGGAGATCGCTCCACTTCAGGGGCTCCGCGGGCTCCTCCAGCGGCGGCAGCTCCGGCAGCCGGTCCCAGGGGACCTGGGTCTTGCGCAGGTCGCTGCGGATCCGGGAGGCGAGTCTGCGGGTGTCCCGGCGGTTCATGACCGCGCCGACCGCGGCGCCGACCATGAACGGCATCAGGTTGGGCAGGTCGCGGACCATCCGTTTCATGATCTGCTGGCGCAGTTCGCGCTTCATGCGGCCGCCCAGGGCCGCGTCGTACGTCGACGGCTTCATCACGTCGATCCCGCGCTCCCCCGACCAGGAGGACAGATACGCGGTGCTGCGGGTCGTGAGGTTTCCCTGCGGCCGCAGGCCGTAGACCTCGTGCAGTTCGGCGATGAGCTTCAGCTCGATCGCGGCGACCCCGGTGATCTCCGCGGCCAGCTCGGTCGGCATGGCCGGCGGTACCGGGAGCATCGCCGCGGCCCCGACGCCGGCTCCGATCGTGGAGGTCGCGGCCGCCGCGCCGGCCACGAGTTTGTCGGCGATCTCCTCGGGGCCGAGCCCCGGGAACTGCTTGCGCAGGGTCGCGAGGTCGCGTACGGGGATACGCGGGGCGATCTCGATGATCCGGTCCGCGAGGTACGCCAGGCCCGCGCGGGCGCGGCTGCCGCCCCTGCGGGCCCCTTCCCGGGCCATGTCCCGGGCTCTGTCACGCATCACCGCCGCCCGTCGCCTGGCGACGGGCGCGGGCTGCCGCTGCGGCGCCGGGTGGTCAGCCCGGTCGGCCGCCGCTTCGAGCGGGGCCACCGCTCCCGGTGAGCCCCGCTCGTCGTCACGCGCGCCGTGCGGGCCGTCGGACGGCCCTTCGTCCGCCTTCCCGAGGGAGAAGCGGCGCTTCCGGGGAGGGGTCGAGCCAGACACGGCCGACCCGTCCTCAGTCGCAGTCGCGGCAGATCGGCTGACCGTTCTTCTCCCGGGCCAGCTGGCTGCGGTGGTGCACCAGGAAGCAGCTCATGCACGTGAACTCGTCCTGCTGCTTCGGCAGCACCCGGACGGCCAGCTCCTCGTTCGAGAGGTCCGCTCCGGGCAGTTCGAGGCCCTCTGCGGCCTCGAACTCGTCGACGTCCACGGCGGAAGTGGACTTGTCGTTCCGCCGGGCCTTCAGCTCTTCCAAACTGTCCGAGTCGACGTCGTCGTCGGTCTTGCGTGGAGTGTCGTAATCGGTTGCCATATCGCTCTCCCCCTCTGGGTGTCTGCGGTGTCTCCAGCGCACGTAACGCGTGAGAGGCCGGACTTGTGCCCGACCTGAGGCGGAGATTTTGCCTCACATCAAGGTCTGTTACTCAATCGACACCCAGCCCGACCCCTCAAGTGTGATCGGCTTGGATGGCGGAGAGGACCGTACACGGTTCGAATGTCGCACCTCAAAGGCGCCTCACCGTGTACTTCCCGTGATCATGAGCCCTGAAAACCCGGACTTTCCCGGCTTTCCACCTTCTGTCATGATCACGGAGCGTACATGGCTGAAAATCCGCCCATGTGATTGATCACACAGTAAGAACCGTGTCGGGTGGTCCAGAAATTCCGCGCGGAGCGAACACGCTCCGCGTGTGTCGGACCTCGTCACATCGGCAGGGTGACACGCATCACCAGACCGCCGCCCTCGCGGGGCTGCGCCGCGATGTGGCCGCCGTGCGCGCGCGCCACCGACCGCACGATGGACAGACCGAGGCCGACGCCCTTGTCACTGCCCGTGCGCTCGGTGCGCAAACGCCTGAAGGGCTCGAACAGATTGTCGATCTCGTACGCCGGCACCACCGGTCCGGTGTTCGTCACGGTCAGCACCGCCTGTCCGTGCTGGACCTCGGTGTCGACCTCCACCCAGCCGTCCTCGGCCACGTTGTAGCGCACCGCGTTCTGGACCAGGTTCAGCGCGATCCGCTCCAGCAGCACGCCGTTGCCCTGCACCACGGCGGGCTTGCGCTCACCGCGGATCTTCACGCCCTTGGCATCGGCCTCCCCGTGCACCTGGTCGATGGCCTGGGTGGCCACCTCGGCCAGGTCGACGGGCTTGCGTTCGACGATCTGGTTGTCACTGCGGGCGAGCAGCAGCAGGCCCTCCACCAGCTGCTCGCTGCGCTCGTTGGTGGCCAGCAGCGTCTTCCCGAGCTGCTGCAGCTCCACCGGCGCGCCCGGGTCGGACAGGTGCACCTCCAGGAGCGTGCGGTTGATCGCCAGCGGGGTGCGCAGCTCGTGGGAGGCGTTTCCGACGAAGCGCTGCTGGGCGGTGAAGGCCCGCTGCAGCCGCTCCAGCATGTCGTCGAAGGTGTCGGCCAGCTCCTTCAGCTCGTCGTCCGGACCGTCCAGCTCGATCCGGCGGGACAGGTCGGAACCGGCCACCGCGCGGGCGGTGCGGGTGATCCGGCCGAGCGGGGACAGCACCCGGCCGGCCATCGCGTAGCCGAACGCGAAGGCGATCACGGCGAGGCCGAGCAGGGCCAGCAGGGAGCGGCTGAGCAGGTTGTCCAGCGCCGCCTGGCGCTGCTGGTCCACGCAGTGGGCGATCGCGTCGTTGAAGTCCGACAGCGGCAGCGTGCTGGAGTTGATCGCGGTGATCGCGGGGCAGTTGTCGCTGGAGACCCGGATCTGCGAACCGCTGACGATCTTGAACAACGGCTGGTTGCCGGTGCTGATCGCCTGGGCGGCGAGCAGGTAGATGATCGACAGCAGCAGGATGCCGGCGATCAGGAACATGCCGCCGTACAGCAGCGTGAGCCGTATGCGGATGGTCGGGCGCAGCCACGGGAAGGGGGGCTGCGGCCTTCGGGGGTCCCAGGTGGGCTTCGGCGGCGCCTGGGGCGGCGCGGGAGCGGCGGCCACGGCGGATCAGATCCGGTAGCCGGAGCCGGGGACGGTCACGATGACCGGCGGCTCGCCCAGCTTGCGGCGCAGGGTCATCACCGTCACGCGCACCACGTTGGTGAACGGGTCGGTGTTCTCGTCCCAGGCCTTCTCCAGCAACTGCTCCGCCGAGACCACGGCGCCCTCGCTGCGCATCAGCACCTCCAGCACCGCGAACTCCTTGGGCGCGAGCTGGACCTCCTTGCCGTCGCGGAAGACCTCGCGGCGGTTCGGGTCGAGCTTGATGCCGGCCCGCTCCAGGACGGGGGGCAGGGGCACGCTGGTGCGGCGGCCGAGGGCGCGCACGCGCGCGATCAGCTCGCTGAACGCGAACGGCTTGGGCAGATAGTCGTCGGCCCCGATCTCCAGGCCCTCGACCCGGTCGCTGACGTCACCGGAGGCGGTGAGCATGAGCACGCGGGTGGGCATGCCGAGCTCCACGATCTTGCGGCAGACGTCGTCGCCGTGCACGAGCGGGAGGTCGCGGTCGAGGACGACCACGTCGTAGTCGTTGACACCGATGCGCTCCAGGGCCGCCGCACCGTCGTACACGACGTCGACGGCCATGGCCTCCCGGCGCAGTCCGGTGGCCACCGCATCCGCGAGCAGTTGCTCGTCCTCGACGACGAGTACGCGCACGTCGCTTGTCCTTCCTGATGTCCACCCGCGTAGCGCGCCGTGAGCGCGTGCGGGCAGGGGTGTTCGTGGGGTGTGACCTCCATCCTGCCCTTTTCGGCCGTAAGTCGGCTGTAAGGCGGGTTGCGGACCGTACGGATCGGCGTCCTGGAGCGGGAATGCGGGATTTTCTCCGGCGGTTGAGGTTTCCGGGGAAGGGAGTGGGGGGAGGACCGCTTTACACCCCGCGATCACGCTCTGCATGTGCCGCAGCACCATGTGGTACTCCGCGATCCGCTTCGCAGAGTGGGCGTGGGTGTCCGGCACCGTCGCCGCCCGGCCGGGCAGCGCTGGGCACCTGCGAGAGACGTGACCGCCTCTTTTCCCTACGGCACACCCCCGTGCCACCGACCCACGACCCTGGACGAGGGGGCGCAGCATGGACGCTTTCACCGCAGGACTTCTGCAGCGCATAAGGGCGACCGAGTCCGACCTGACGCGGGCTCGTGACGAGGGCGACGACTTCCTCGTCGAGGTGGAGCAGGCAGAGCTCGACGACCTGCGCCGCCTCGCCGCCGAACACGGTGTGGAGGTCACCGCGTCACGCGTCTGATCGGCTCCGCAGTGCGCGAAGGGACCCCGGCGAATCCAGCGCCGGGGTCCCTTCGCGTCGTACGGGTCCTGGTCCCGTCTCAGTCGTGCCAGGCGCCGAAGTCCTCCAGCAGCCGCTGGAGGGGTTCGAAGACGCCCGGGCTACCCGCGACCGTCAGCTCCCCCGACGGGCGCTCTCCGGGGCGTCCACCGGTCAGCGCGCCCGCCTCCCGGGCGATGAGATCCCCCGCCGCGTGGTCCCAGGCGTGCAGACCGCGTTCGTAGTACCCGTCCAGCCGGCCGCCGGCCACGTCGCACAGGTCGACCGCCGCCGAGCCGCTGCGCCGGATGTCCCGCAGCAGCGGGATCAGCCGCGCGGCGACCTCGGCCTGGTGGGCGCGGACCCCGGCCACATAGTTGAAGCCGGTGGAGACCAGCGCCTGGTCCAGCGGGGGCGCGGGGCGGCAGGCGAGCGCCCGCTCGCCCTCCCACGCGCCCGTGGCCCACGCCCCCGCGCCACGCACGGCGTGATACGTCTCGCCACGCATCGGGGCCGCGACGACCCCGACGACGGTCTCGCCGTCCTGCTCGGCCGCGATGGACACCGCCCAGGTCGGCAGACCGTACAGGTAGTTCACCGTGCCGTCGAGCGGGTCGATCACCCAGCGGACGCCGCTCGTGCCCGGGGCGGAGGCGCCCTCCTCGCCGAGGAAGCCGTCGTCGGGCCGCCGGCCGGAGATCAGGTCCGTGATCAGTTTCTCCGCCGCGATGTCCATCTCGGTGACGACGTCGATCGGGCTGGACTTGGTCCTCGCGACGGACAGGCCGGCCGGGCGGCCGTCCCGCAGCAGCGCGCCGGCGCTCCCGGCGGCCTCGGCGGCCAGGTCGAGCAGTTCCCGGTGCAGGGGGTCGGTCACGGGTCTCCTCACGCGTAGGGGCTGTCGGCGCCGGCGGCGGCCGGGCGGGGCGCACGGGCGGGGCAGCAGCCGGCCGGGCAGAGGTCGTGGCTCGCGCCCAGCGCGCCCAGCGCGCAGGGAGTGACCTCCTGGCCGCGCTCCACGGCGGCGCGCTCGGTGATCAGCTCGCGGACCGCGGCGGCGAACCGCGGGTCGGCGCCCACGGTGGCCGAGCGGCGCACCGGCAGCCCCAGCTCCTGCGCCTTGGCCTCGGCCTCGGTGTCGAGGTCGTAGAGGACCTCCATGTGGTCGGAGACGAAGCCGATGGGGGCCATGACGACGGCCGGGGCGCCGGCGCCGTGCAGCTCCTCCAGGTGGTCGCAGATGTCCGGCTCCAGCCAGGGGATGTGCGGGGCACCGGAGCGGGACTGGTAGACGAGCCGCCAGGGGTGGTCGGCCCCCGTGCGCTCGCGGACGGCGTCGGCGATCAGCTGGGCCACGTCCAGGTGCTGCTCGACGTAGGCGCCGCCCTCGCCGTGCGCCTCGACCGGGCCGGAGGTGTCGGCGGCGGAGGCCGGGATGGAGTGCGTGGTGAAGGCGATGTGGGCGCCGGCCCGGACGTCCTCGGGGAGGTCGGCGAGGGAGCGCAGCACGCCGTCGATCATGGGCTCGACGAAGCCGGGGTGGTTGAAGTAGTGCCGCAGCTTGTCGACTCTCGGCGGCTCCAGGCCCTCGGCCCGCAGCGTGGCCAGCGCGTCGGCGAGGTTCTCCCGGTACTGCCGGCAGCCCGAGTACGAGGCGTAGGCGCTGGTGGCGAGCACCAGGACGCGGCGGCGGCCGTCGGCGGCCATCTCGCGCAGGGTGTCCGTCAGGTAGGGCGCCCAGTTGCGGTTGCCCCAGTAGACCGGCAGGTCCAGGCCGTGCTCGGCGAAGTCCTTGCGCAGGGCGTCCA
Organism: Streptomyces sp. NPDC051133; assembly: GCF_040682635.1. Taxonomy (NCBI): domain Bacteria; kingdom Bacillati; phylum Actinomycetota; class Actinomycetes; order Kitasatosporales; family Streptomycetaceae; genus Streptomyces; species Streptomyces sp. NPDC051133. The sequence goes on along the minus strand of NZ_JBFBBK010000086.1, from coordinate 5,221 downwards.
GCAGGGCACGGTTCTGGTCGTTGATGGGGCTGACCCCGCCGAACAGGAAGTAGTGCTGCCCGACTTCCTTCAGGCGTTCCTTCGGGATGCCGCGCCCGCGCGTGACGTTCTCCAGGAAAGGGACCACGTCGTCCGGGCCTTCGGGACCGCCGAAGGAGAGCAGGAGCAGGGCGTCGTACGGGGTGGCATCGAGCGCGTCTGGCATGCCTCGATCCTGCCACCCGGCGCTGACAGCCGGGAAACAGCCGGGTGAAGAGTCGGGTTCCAGTGGGTTTAGTGCGCTTTTTCCAGCCGTAATACGAGGTGCCTTTAGGGTCACCTAACTCGTAATCTGTACCAGCTGCATTCGCGCCTTACCGAGCCGTTTCCGGAGACCACGTGCCCACCCCCTACAGAGCCCTGTTCGAGATGCCCGGCACCAAGGCCTTCTCGGCCGCGGGCTGCTCGGCCGGATGCCGCTGTCCATGATGGGCATCGGCGTGGTCACGATGATCTCCCAGCTCACCGGGCGGTACGGGCTCGCGGGCGCGCTGTCGGCCACCATCGCGCTGTCCGCCGCGGCGATCGGACCGCAGATCTCCCGGCTGGTCGACCGGCACGGGCAGCGCCGGGTGCTGCGCCCCGCGACCCTGGTGACCCTCGTGGCGGCGGCCGGGCTGCTGCTCGCGGCGCACTTCGAGTGGCCGGACTGGGCGCTGTTCGTGTGCGCCGCCGGGATCGGCTCGGTGCCCAGCCTCGGCGCGATGATCCGGGCCCGCTGGGCGGCGCTGTACCGGGGCACGCCGAAGCTGCACACCGCGTACTCGTTCGAGTCGGTCGTCGACGAGGTGTGCTTCATCTTCGGCCCGATCATCTCCATCGGGCTGTCGACGGCCTGGTTCCCGGAGGCGGGACCGCTGCTGGCCGCCTGCTTCCTGGCGGCCGGCGTCCTCTGGCTCACCGCGCAGCGCGCCACCGAGCCGGAGCCGCACCCGCGCGAGAAGCACGGCGGCGGCAGCGCCCTGCGCTCGGCCGGGCTGCAGGTGCTGGTGGCGACCTTCGCGGCGACCGGCACGATCTTCGGGGCGGTGGACGTGGTCACGGTCGCCTTCGCCGACGAGCGCGGCCACAAGGGCGCCGCGAGCGTGGTACTCGCGCTGTACGCGGCCGGTTCCTGCGTGGCCGGCGTGGTCTTCGGGCTGCTGCGCTTCGCCGGGCGCCCGGAACGTCGCTGGCTGCTGGGCGTGGCGGCGATGGCCGTGAGTATGATCCCCCTCCTACTGGTCGGAAACCTGCCGCTTCTGGCCGTGGCGCTGTTCGTGGCGGGGCTGTCCATCGCGCCGACGATGATCACGACGATGTCCCTCATCGAAGAGCACGTACCTCGCGCGCAGCTCACCGAGGGCATGACCTGGGTGAGCACCGGCCTCGCGGTCGGTGTCGCGCTCGGCTCCTCCGCGGCCGGCTGGGTGATCGACTCGGCCGGGGCGCACGCCGGGTACGGGGTTCCGGTGGTGTCCGGAGCCGTCGCGGTCGTGGTCGGTTTCCTCGGGTACCGCCGGCTCAGCAGGCCGGCCGCGGGTCGGGGAGGCACCGTTGAGCAGCACAGCGAGCGGGAAGAACGGCACCTGGCGTAACTGGGGCGGGAACGTCGCCGCACGGCCCGCCCGGCAGGTGATGCCGGCCTCGGTGGAGGAGCTGGCCGCGGCGGTGCGCCGGGCACGCGAGGACGGCCTGAAGGTGAAGGCGGTCGGGACCGGCCACTCCTTCACGTCGATCGCCGCCACCGACGGTGTGTTGATCCGCCCTCAACTGTTGACGGGTATCCGCACCGTCGACCGGGCCGCCATGACGGTCACGGTGGAGGCGGGCACCCCGCTCAAGCGGCTCAACGCGGCTCTCGCGCGCGAGGGCCTGTCGCTCACCAACATGGGCGACATCATGGAGCAGACCGTCTCCGGGGCCACCAGCACCGGCACGCACGGCACGGGCCGTGCGTCCGCCTCCATCGCCGCCCAGATCAAGGGGCTGGAGCTGGTGACGGCGGACGGCTCGGTGCTGACCTGCTCCGAGAAGGAGAACCCGGAGGTCTTCGCCGCGGCCCGCATAGGCCTCGGCGCGCTCGGCGTCGTCACCGCGATCACGTTCGCCGTGGAGCCGCTGTTCCTGCTCACCGCGCGGGAGGAGCCGATGCCCCTCGACCGGGTGCTCGCCGAGTTCGATCAACTGTGGGCGGAGAACGAGCACTTCGAGTTCTACTGGTTCCCGCACACCGTCAGCACCAACACCAAGCGCAACAACCGCAGCGCCGGTCCCGAGCAGCCCGTGGGGCAGCTGGCCGGCTGGATCGAGGACGAGTTCCTCTCCAACGGCGTCTTCCAGGTGGCCCAGTGGGTCGGCCGCGCGGCCCCGGCCACCGTCCCCGCCCTCGCGCGGATCTCCAGCAAGGCCCTGTCCGCGCGGACGTACACGGACATCCCCTACAAGGTCTTCACCTCGCCGCGCCGGGTGCGCTTCGTGGAGATGGAGTACGCCGTCCCGCGCGCGGCCCTTACGGAGACGCTGCGTGAGCTGAAGGCCATGGTCGACCGCTCGGGCCTGCGGGTCAGCTTCCCCGTCGAGGTGCGCACCGCCCCGGCCGACGACATCACCCTGTCCACCGCCTCCGGCCGGGACAGCGCGTACGTCGCGGTCCACATGTTCCGGGGGACTCCCCACCAGGCCTACTTCACCGCCGCCGAGCGCATCTTCACCGCGCACGAGGGACGTCCGCACTGGGGCAAGGTGCACACCCGGGACGCCGAGTACTTCGCGCGGGTCTACCCGCGCTTCGACGAGTTCACGGCGCTGCGGGACCGTCTTGACCCGGAACGGCTGTTCCAGAACGACTACTTGCGGAGGGTCCTGGGGGCGTAGTCGTCGGGGCGGAGGCGCTCGGCGTGGGAGCCGGGGTGGCCTGGGTCCCGCTCGGCTCCGTGTCCGGGGAGCCGCTCGGCGCGGGCGTCGCCGAGTGCGCCGTACCGGTGTCGCCGGACCCGGTCCACCCGCTTCGGGACGAGTCCGAGGAGGGCGCGGAGGGCTCCGCGGGGCCGGAGGGCGACCGGGGTGTCGTACGGTCCGGCGCCGAGGAGGACGGGCTCCGGCCGGTGACCGCGTCGCTGACCGTCGTCCCCCTGCCGCCGCTGAAGCTGTTGCCCGACACCAGTTCGTAGGTGGTGATGCCGGCCATGGTCACCCCGAAGACCAGGGCGGCGGCGACGAGCGGGCGCCGCCGACCCCGCGCGCGGTAGACGGTGCCCTCGCCGAACCCGCCCGGGGGCGGTGGCGCTTGTTCCTGCGGCCGGGCGGCCACCGCGGTCCGCTCGCGCAGCTGCTCGCCGGTCCGCTTGAAGAAGTGCTGGAACAGCGTGCCCCCGCAGGTGGCGACGACGCTGACCACTCCCGCGCCGAGGATCGTGCCGTACACCCCGGCGTACGAGGCCAGTTTGGCCGCGACCACGGCGGCCAGCGCGCTGCCCGCGACCTGGGGGACGCTCAGGTCGAACCGCTTCCGACCCGCATCGGGCGTCTTACGCATACCCGGAACTTGCCTGCCTTTCCCGTGCTCAACCGACATAGATCGACCGACTGCACGAGAGAGGGACGTGCGAACGAAACCAATAGTTCCGTTTCTGGGGATTACGTGAACTTCGCCACGTTCATGATCGGTAAAACCGGTTGTTTGCGGCCAAGTCCCATCCCTTGCCAGAAGTTGGGCGGCGCGCCAATCCACGCACGTGGTCCGAATGGAGTACTGTTGCGAGCCCTGGGTCCGGTCTCCCACCAGGGTGCCCGCGGCCTCGCAGGACCGCCGGGAGGGGGCTAGTTGCACAGGGTGACAGAGTTGGTCACTTAGCGTTGCGAACAGGTAACCGTGCCATAACGGCGGTCCAGGGCCCGTGCCCGACACGCCGGGCAACTCGGCAAGGTTGTGGCAGGCTGCACCCGGGCAGGCCACACTCGACTAGCGGAAGCAGCGACGCACGTGACGTCGGCAGGCACCACCCGGGAGGTCCCCATGCCCGAACTGCGTGTCGTGGCCGTCTCGAATGACGGCACACGGCTGGTGCTCAAAGCTGCCGACTCTACGGAGTACACGCTTCCGATCGACGAACGGCTCCGCGCCGCCGTACGCGGCGACCGGCCCCGGCTCGGACAGATCGAGATCGAGGTCGAGAGCCATCTGCGCCCCCGTGACATCCAGGCGCGTATACGCGCGGGTGCCACCGCGGAAGAGGTCGCACAGCTCGCCGGCATCCCCGTCGACCGGGTACGGCGCTTCGAGGGTCCCGTGCTGGCCGAGCGCGCCTTCATGGCCGAGCGGGCCCGCAAGACCCCGGTCCGCCGCCCCGGCGAGAACTCCGGACCGCTGCTCGGCGAGGCCGTGCAGGAGCGGCTGCTGCTGCGCGGTGCCGAGAAGGACACCGTGCAGTGGGATTCCTGGCGCCGTGACGACGGCACCTGGGAGGTGCTGCTCGTCTACCTGGTCGCGGGCGAACCGCACTCGGCGAGCTGGACGTACGACCCGCCCCGGCGGCTCGTCCAGGCCGTGGACGACGAGGCACGCTCGCTGATCGGCGAGTCCGACGACCTCGCCGTGCCGGAGCCGAGCTTCCCGTTCGTCCCGCGCATCGCCCGGCTGCCGCGCGAGCGTTCGATGGACCGCGCCCTGGAGCGCAGCGACCGGGACCGGCCGAGCCTGCCCGCGCAGGCGTCCGAGCCCGCCGAGGAGAGCACCGGCGAACGCGACTCCCTGACCAGCCTGCTGGAGGCCGTCCCGAGCTTCCGGGGCGACTTGGTGGTCCCGGAGCGCCCGGCGGAGACCCCGGAGGAGCCCGCCGAGGAACCTGCCGTGGAAGAACCTCCGGCACCCGCCGCATCGGCCGGTTCGGCCTACGCGGACGTCCTCATGCCGCGCTCCGTCGGCAGCCACCGCGACCGGCTCGTCGGTGCCACCGACCGCCAGGCCGAGGCCGACGGCGTCCGCCCCGGCCGCCGCGCCGCCGTCCCGAGCTGGGACGAGATCGTGTTCGGCACGCGCCGCAAGAAGCAGGAGTAGCCGAGAAGCAGGAGCAGTACGGCCACGGCGGAGGGCAGGGGCACGCGCGCGTGCCCCCACCCCCCCCCCCCCGGCCAGGCGGGGCGCGCCCCCCCCCCCCCGGCGGGGCCGGTGCGAGGACCCCCACCCACACGAACCCGCGGA
>NZ_JBFBBK010000085.1:0-20500 GCF_040682635.1 Streptomyces sp. NPDC051133 | reverse complement strand
GCCGGCCTGGTGGCGCTGTTCGCGGTGTCGATGCCGGGCGCCTTCGCCTTCCTGGCCTTCCAGCGGGACCGGGGCACCGAGGTGGAGTCGCTGGGCGCCCTGGTCTTCCACGTGGCCCGGCACTTCGGCTGGCCGGGCGAGATGCTGCTCAACTACGGGTCGGTCGAGTTCGTCGGCCCGTACGTGGACCTGGTGAGCCGGGCCGCGCCGGCGCTGACCGCGGGCGCCTTCGGCTGGCTGCTGCTGTGGCGGCGGCGGGCGACCCGCGTCGGTCCGCACACCCTGGCCGAGGCGGCCTTCACGGCGGTGCTGCTGTTCACGGTCACCAGCCGGGTGATCAGCCCGCAGTACCTGGTGTGGCTGGTCGGCACGGGCGCCGTCTGCCTGTCGTACCGGGCGAGCCGGATGGCGGCGCCCGCGCTGCTGGTGGTGGCGGCGTCGTTCGTGACGGTCCTGGAGTTCCCGATCGGCTTCCGCCACGTGGTGGTGAGCGACGTGTACGGCGTCCTGCTGCTGGTGGTGCGCAACGGGCTGCTGCTCGCCGCCGGACTCACGGCGGCCCGCCGGCTGTGGTGCTCCACCGTCCCGGCGGCGGTGACCGAGCCCTTCACCGCTCGGCCGGCGCCCACCGGGCGGACCCCGGTCTCCTCCTGACGCCGGGCCCGGCGGCGCGGCGGCACACGGCCGTCGGGACGCTCAGCCGAGCTGCGCCCTGACGTACTCCCGCCACTGCTCGGTGAACGCCCCCGGCGTCGTCCCCAGCACCTTCTTCAGCGCGTCCTCGACCGCTCCCGCCCGCTGCCGATGGGCGCCGACGGCCCGGTAGAACGCGCCCAGCCGGGCCGTGCCCCAGCGGTCTGCGATCATCCGGCAGGCCAGCCAGCCGCTCTCGTAGGCCCGGGCCAGCTCGGTGGGGTCGCTGGTGAAGCCGAAGTCCTTGTCGGTGGGGAGCGCCGTCGGCGGCCGGCCGTCCTTCACGGCGCGGGCGAGTTCCGGCGCGGCGTCGGGCGGGGTGCGGCCGGTGCCGAGATAGCCGATCCAGTCCGCGTAGCCCTCGGAGAGCCACAGCGGGGTCGCGGCGTCGGTGTGCGCGCGGGTGGCCACATGGGTGGTCTCGTGGGTGAGCACCACCTGCTTGCCGACGTCCCCGAGCACCGCGTACGCCTCCGGGTTCACGACCACCCGGTCCGCGGGCGCCCGCCCGGAACCCCCCGCCTCGCCGGTGGTGACCGCGGCGATGCCCCGGTAGTTGGAGGCGGGCGAGCCCAGCAGCCCCGCCATGCCCTGCAGGGACCGCGGGACGAGGACGACGACCCGGCCGGTCCAGTCCGTTCCCCAGGCCGCGGAGACGGCCGGGACCGCCCGGTCGGCCAGCCGGGCGTACGTCCTCAGGTCGGCGGTGCGCTGCCCGGCGCCGAGCACCAGGCTGTGCGCGCCCCGCACCGCGGTCACCTGCCCCTGGTCCCACAGTTGCTGCCCGGTCCGCCGGGCGGGCTCGTCGGCGGTGACGTACCACGTCCCGTCGGCGGCCCGGCCGAGCGTGAGGGTGCGGCGGGCGTCGACCGGGGCCCTGTCGTAGCCGGTGATGCGGTAGCTGAGGTCCGCGTCGGCGGTGGCGCCGGTGGCGGTGCGGTGCACACCGGTGACGTGGTAGGCCCAGGAGGCCAGCGGGAGGGCGCGCAGCCGGGTGTACTCGGTCCGGATGCCCGTCTCGCCGTACGCCGTCTCGTCGTGGCGCAGGAGGGCCGCCGCCCGCCGGTCGAGCACGTGCTGCACCTGGACCCGCGCGGAGTCGGCCGTCGAGCCCCCGCCGCATCCGGTCAGGGGGAGCAGCAGACAAAGCCCCACGGCCGCGGCCCCGCCGCGGCCCGCCCGCCGTGCCCGTCGCCGATCAGCCATCTGCCGATCGTACGGCGCGCGGGCGGGATGTCAGGGCCGGGTGACCGAGGAGATCGGCATCATCCCGACCGGGTCGTAGCGCACCGCGGCCCCCGGGTAGGGCGCGTGGATGACCTGGCCGTGGCCGACGTACATCCCCACGTGGCTGGCGTCGGAGCGGTAGACGACGAGGTCGCCGGGGCGGGCCTGGGAGAGCGGGACCTGCCGGCCGGCGAAGCGCTGCTCCTGCGAGGTGCGCGGCAGATGGACGCCGGCATGCCCGTACGACCACTGCATCAGGCCCGAGCAGTCGAAGCCGGACGGGCCGTTGGCGCCCCACACGTAGGGGCGGCCGAGGGCGGAGCGGGCGGCGGCCACCGCGGCGGCGGCGCGGGCGTCGGGGGCGACGGCACCGGTCGGGTCGGGCAGGCCGAGGCGGTCGGAGCCGTCGGAGCGCGAGGCCCGGCCGTAGGCGGCGCGGTCGGCGGCGGACAGGGTGCCGAGGAGTTCGCGGGCCTTGGCGAGCTTCGTCTCCACCGTCTTCTTGTGCGCGGCGACGGCCCTGCGGCTCCGCTCCAGCTCGGCGAGCTTCCCGGCGGCCTCCGCGCGCTCCTGGGCGAGCCCCCGCATCTCGGACTGCAACTGCCGGAGCTGACCGGCCTGCTGGGCGCCGATCCGGTCGAGGGTGGCGGCCTTGTCGAGGTAATCGGCCGGGTCGTCGGAGAAGAGCAGCGCGACCGCCGGGTCGACACCGCCGGAGCGGTACTGGGCGCCGGCCAGCGAACCGAGCTGCTCGCGCAGGGCGTTGACGCGCTGCTGCCGGCGGGCGATGTGGTCCTGGGCGTCGTGCACCTCGCGGCGCAGCACCCCGGCGCGTTCGTCGGCCTTGTCGTAGGCCTGGGTCGCCTGCTCGGCCTCCGTGTAGAGGCGGTCGACCTCCGCCCGGGTGTCGCCGTGCGGCGTTGCGTGCGCCGGTACGGCGCCGAGTGCGGCGGCGGCCGACAGCACGCACAGGGCGGCTGCGCCCCGGTCGAATCCGGACGGTGCAAGGCGGCGATGGGACCCCACGGCAGTCCTTCTGCTCACGGACAGGGACAGCTCCCCCGGCGCCGGGGACGGGGAGGCCCTGGTGCCGGGGAAACGCGGCAGACAGTAGCCGTGCGGGAGGGACGCGACCAAAGACGTCATGGTCAACGCACGCTGACGCCCCGCCGCTGACGCAGGTCACCGGCGGGGCGTGGAGTCAGTTCGGGTCCCGGGGATTCGCCCGTTCGGGCGGCACCCGGGTGGACGCCCGGGAGGTTTCAGACCCGGACGCCGAACTGGAACGGCATGTCCGACATCGCCTCGTAGCGCACCACGGCACCGGTGTGCGGGGCGTGCAGCACCTGCCCGTTGCCGGCGTACAGGCCGACGTGGTGGATGTCGCCGTAGAAGAAGACCAGGTCGCCGACCTTGAGGTCGCTCTGGCTGTAGATGCGGGTGCCTATGCCGGCCTGCGCCTCGGAGGTGCGCGGGATGGAAACACCGGCCTGGGCGTACGCGTAGGAGGTCAGGCCCGAGCAGTCGAAGGAGGAGGGGCCGGTGGCGCCGTAGACGTACGGCTTGCCGATCTGGGCCTGGGCGGCGGCGAAGGCGGCCGAGGCGCGGCCGGAGGCCGGCGGGGCGTCACCGAGGTCGACCCGCTCGCTGGAGGAGCGGTCGGCGCGCTGCTGCTTCGCGGCCAGCTCCGCCTTCTCCTTGGCGGTCAGGGTGTTGAGCAGCTTCTGCGCCTCGGCGAGCTTGCCCTGGACTTCCTTCTTCTTGTTGCCCAGCTCCGTACGGGTGGCCGCGAGGTCCTTGAGCTTCTCGGTGGCCTCGGAACGCTCCTGGGCGAGTTCGCGCTGTTTGTCCTGAATCTTCTTCAGGGCGTCGACCTGCTGGCTGCTCAACTGGTCGAGCGTGGACGCCTTGTCCAGGTAGTCGTCCGGGTTGGAGGACAGGAAGAGCTGGACCGAGGGGTCGATGCCGCCGGAGCGGTACTGGGCGGTGGCCATCGAACCGAGGCCGTCGCGCAGCTTGTTCAGCTCCTGCTGACCGCGGGCGACGTTGTCCTGGATGGTGGAGATTTCCTTCTGCAGCTTCTGCTGCTTCTCCTTGGCGCCGTTGTACTTCTCGGTGGCCTGCTCGGCCTGCTCGTACAGCTTGTCGACCTTGGACTTGACCTGGTCCTTGCTGAGCTTCTCGCTCGGCGCGGCGTTGGCCGCGTTCGCGCTCAGCACGACGGCAGCGGCGGCTGCGGTGGTCAGCACGGTCACGCGAGCGCGACTCTGCTGCTTGGGTCGACGATGGGACGCCACGGAGGACGAACTCCTTCTTGTGAGTGTTCACCCGTTCGGAGGTTCGAGCCCAGACCCTAGTGACCCACTTGTGATCAGTTCAAATCCTCACACCAAAAAATCCCGTCACGCAATGCATTCTTTGCACACAACTCACAGGCGGTGATACGCGATTGACGCTACGTTGCGTGACGATACGGCCAATTCGGGCATTGCATATGCCGGTTGGACCTTCAGGACAGTCGCTTCAGAAGCACCGCAGACGCGACCGGACGGGCACCCGCCTTGGCGACCCCGTCGGCCACCTCCCGGTCGGTGGAGGCGACGATGACCGGACGGCCCGGCGGCTCCGCGCGCACCAGCTGCCGGATCAGCTCGTCGGCCGTGACGCCCGGCTTGGAGAACAGCACCCGCACCCCGCGCGGCGGCGCGAGCAGCACCGGCGCGGCCAGTTCGGCGCCGTCGAAGACGCAGGTCACCTCGGCACCGGTCTGGGCGGCGAGCGCGGAGAGCTGGCCGAGGAGCCGCAGCCGCTGCTTCTCCAGCGGCATTTGCGGATAGCCGGTCTTGGTGACGTTGTAGCCGTCGACGACCAGATGGACCTGCGGCAGCGCGAGCAGCTGGTCGAGGATGGCCGGATCGTGCTCGGACAGGGCGCGGGCCGCGATGTCCTTGGGGGTCATACGTCCCGGTTCGACCGCGTCGACCGTCTCGGCCGGCCGCACGGACACCGGGGGCAGGGCGAGTTCGCGCCGCAGCCCCTGGGCCGCGTCCAGCAGGGTGTCGAGCAGCAGCCGTACCCGCATGTCCTCCACGCTGCGCCCCTCACGGGCCGCCCGCCGGGTCGCCTCCAGCGCGGCCTCGGCCTCGCCCAGGCGGGCCTTGAGCCGGCGCGACTCGCTCTCCGCCGTCGACACCTGCGCCTGCGCCTCCGTGCGGACGGCGTCGATCTCACCCTGCACCTTGCGCAGCGCGGCCTCGCCGCGCTTCACGTCGCTGAGGGCGGCACGGAGCTTGCGGTGCAGCGATTCCGCTTCCTTCCTCGCCGACTCCAGCTCCGCGCGCAGCCGTTCGCTCTCGGCCCGGGTGTGGTCACGGGCGTGGGCCAGCTCCGCGCGCAGCCGCTCCAGCTCGGCCCGGCTCTCCTCGTCCGCCCGCTCGGCGTCCGCACGCTGGGCCTCCTCACCGGCCGCGGTGACGAGCTTCACCCAGCCCGCGGGGCGCAGTACGTAGGCCGCGGCCGCCACGTCGAGCGGATCCGCGGCCGGGGGCGGCGAGCCGGAGTCGAGGGCGCCGGCGAGTTCCGGCTGCGCCTCTCTGAACTTCTCCCCGATCCGCTGCCGGAACAGTGGCTCGGTCTCCAGCGCCGCCGCCATGGCGTTTCCGGCGAACTTCGCCCGGCGGTTGGGTGCGAACCGGGCGTACTGCCGCAATTGGGCGGGCAGTTCGGCCACGGTCAGCCCGCCGAAGCCGTCCGAGACGATCTGCACGACCCGCCGGCGCACGCCGTCGGGCAGCGGACGGTCAAGCACCTCGGCGGTGCCGTCGCCCGGCCCCCCGCCTGCGGTCTCCACCATCCGTCACACCCCACTACTTCACTTCTGCCGCGTCACGTCCGCGGCGTCACTTCTTCGGCCCGCCCCGCTCAGGAGCCGGCGCCCGGCCTGTCCACGAGTTCCACCTGGTCCACGGCGTTGCACCAGCGGCAGCGCACCGACTCGATGGTCTCACTGACCACCTCGCGCTCCTCCACCGTCGGCTCGCCGGCCAGATCGAGGTGGACGTACTCGACGACCTTGGACGAGCGGGTCACGTCGAACCGGGTCAGGTTGCCGCAGAGGGTGCAGCGCCATCGGGTGGTCGCGGTCGGCAGGGGAACCGTCATCGTGGCAGTCCGCTTCCTTTTCGTTCTCGCTCCCGCGCCGCCGGCCGACGCGTGTGGCTCGTAACCCTACGGCCTGGCGGCAGCTCGCCGCTGGTCCGTCCATGGCGGCGAGGCGCTCTGTCAGCTTGCGTCCCGTTACGTCATGCTCTGTGTTCATGATCAGCGACTGGAGCAGGGCGGCCGGCCGGACCCTCAGGGCGGTACGCAGCACATCGGCGCCCATGACGTACGGCCTCATGGTCCTGTGCGCCCTGATCTTCGTCCTGGGGCCGGCCTCCGGGCTGACCCCGGGCTACGGCACCGGGGACGCCCTGATCGCCGCGCAGCGGACGTACTTCCGGCGCTGGGGCGTGGTCCCGGCGGAGCTGTTCGACGGACCGGCCCGGCAGCTCCTCACCCCGGCGACGGCCCTGTTCGTGCACGGCAGCTGGGTGCATCTGCTCGGCAACATGCTCTTCCTCTTCGTCTTCGGCGCGATGACCGAGGAACGGATGGGCCGGGTGGAGTTCACCCTCTTCTACCTCGGCTGCGGCTACCTGGCCCTGCTGGGCTACGCGGCCGCCAACGCCGCCTCCGAGCAGTCGCTGGTCGGCGCCTCCGGGGCGATCTCGGCGGTCCTCGGAGCGTTCCTCTACCTGTTCCCCCGGGCTCGCGTCACCAGTCTCCTGCCGTTCCTGTTCTTCGTGCCGCTGCGCTTCCCGGCCTGGGTGGTGCTGCCCTTCTGGGCGGGCCTGCAGTGGCTGGCGGCGGGCCGCGCCTCCGACGGGCCCGGCGTGGCCTACCTCGCCCACCTGGTCGGCTTCGGGCTGGGCTTCGGCTACGCGTGGGTGCGCTACGGAACGAAGGGGGGCGCGAAGCGCGGCCTCCCAGGGGCGGTGGTGGGAGACGAGCGGGCGACTAGAGTGAAGTCCGCCCCAGCTCCGGCACCCGAGGGAGAGAACCAGCCGTGATCACCGCGATCGTCCTCATCAAGACCAGCGTGGACCGGATCCCCGAGATCGCGGAGCGGATCGCCGCGCTGGACAGCGTCAGCGAGGTCTTCTCGGTCACCGGCACCTACGACCTGATCGCCATGGTCCGCGTCAGCCGCCACGAGGACCTGGCCGAGGTGATCCCCGGCCGGATCAGCAAGATCCCCGGCGTCGAGGGCACCGACACGCACGTCGCCTTCCGCACCTACTCCCAGCACGACCTGGAAGCCGCCTTCGCGATCGGCCTGGACAACTAGGCCCTGTCGTCGAACTCCCGTCTGCCCCGCGACACCATGCACGCTCCCCCAGAGGGGGCACCCCCACTCGCCGCACCGGGCCCCGACCCAAGTACATCCAGTACGAGGGACGAGGCCCGGCACTCCCCCAGCCTTCGGCCGGGGGGACCCCCAGAGCACGCACCTGACGCCGCAGAGCGCGCCCTCCGGGCGAACGACGGGAGTTCGACGACAGGACCTAGGGCGACCGGGCGCGCACCCGCTCAGTCGGTCACGTCCACGGCCGCGATGCCGGTGCCGGAGGGGACGTAGAGCCGGCTGTCGCGGACGACGGGGCCGTGCTGGTCGTCGCCGGCGCTGTGGCCGAGGGCCGCGCTCCAGCGCTTGCGGCCGGTCAGGTCCAGGGACCACACCCGGTCCGCGGCCCGGGCGTACACGGTCCCGCCGGCGACCACCGTCCGGGGCTCCGTCCCGCCGCCCTCGACGGTGTGGTGCCAGGCCCGGGAGCCGTCGGCCGCCCGTACGGCGTAGACGGAGTCCTCCTCCGTGCCGACGGCCAGCGAGCGGCCGGCCGCCGTCAGGGCGCCGCGGTACGCCTCGGTGCGCCACAGCCGCCGGCCGTCCTTCGTGCGGAACCCCTGCCGCAGGGTCGCGGACTCGGTGAACAGGGTGGTGCCCGCCAGGGCGGCGACCGTCACGTCGGCACCCCCGGCCACCGACCACCTGCGGGTGCCGTCCCGCGCGTCCAGCGCCAGCAGCATGTCGCCGTAGCTGCCCGTGTAGATCGCGCCGCCCGCGACGACGGGGACGCCCGTGGGCCCGCCCGGGGTCGTCACGGTCCACGGGGTGCTGCCGTCGGCCGCGTAGCGCCGCAGCCCGCCCGCGTCCGTGCCGCCGACGGAGACGAGCACGTCGTCGCCGAGCAGGACCGGGACGTCGTACGCCTGCACGCCGAGCTCGTGCGTCCACCGCGGGCTGCCCGACAGGTCCACGGCGGTCAGCCGGCGGACGTCGTCGGCGTGGAAGCCGACCACGCAGTACACCCCGTGCCGGGTCGCCACCGGCGTGTTCACGTCGTCGCCGAGCCGGACCTTCCAGCGCCGGGAGCCGTCGCGGGAGACGGCGTGCAGCACGCCGTCCGAGGTCCCGACGTAGACGGCGGAGCCGTCCGGGGACAGCGCGCAGCAGGGGCCGTCCAGACCGCCGATGCCGCCGACGTCGTACTGCCAGCGCAGCACGGCGGAGCGGCCGGTGTCCTCGACGCCGTGAACGCTCCCCAGCCGCTCCTGCGGGGACGAGCCGCCGCTCCCGCCCTCCGACGTGGTCGTCAGGTGCCGCCAGATCCAGTCGCCGGCTCCCGCACCGGCCACGACCACGGCTCCGCCGCCCAGCGCCTTCAGCAGCCGGCGCCGGCCGGGGGCTATCGGGCCGAGGTGGCGGGAGAGAGCGGTGATGCGTGTGACGGGTGTGGCGGGCGGGGGTGCGGGCGTCTCCGGCTCAGGGGCGAGGGCGGGCGCGAGGTACTCGACGCCGCTCGGGCGGGGGTCCGGGGCCGGCTGCGGCCGGGCCGCGGGGCCGTACCAGCCCGGACGGACCGCGCCGCGCAGGGTCTGCGGGGTGAAGCCGGCGCTCGCCACCACCTCCGCCGGCAGCGGGCGCTTCAGCGGGTCCTCGTGCAGACAGGCCGCCACCAGCGGGCGTATGTCGTCCGGTACGCCGGACAGGTCGAGGTCGCGGGTGAGGATGCGCAGCAGGATCACCGAGTCCTGGCCCTCGCCGAAGGGCTCGCGGCCGGCCGCCGCGTAGGCGAGGACCGCGCCGAGGGAGAAGACGTCGCTCGGCGGCCCGACCTGGCCGCCGTTGCGGATCTGCTCGGGCGAGACGTAGCCGACCGAGCCGACGACGGCTCCGGTGCGGGTCAGCGCGGTCGCCTCCAGGGCCCGCACGATCCCGAAGTCGATGACGCGGGGCCCGTCCGGGCCGAGCAGGATGTTGGACGGCTTCAGGTCGCGGTGGACCAGGCCGCCCGCGTGGATGGCGGCGAGCGCCTCACCGAGCGCGGCGGCGAGCACCCGGACCGCGCGCCCCGGCAGCGCGCCGTGGTCCAGGACGGCGTCGCGCAGATTCGGACCGGGCACGAACTCCGTGGCCATCCAGGGCCGTTCGGCCTCCGTGTCGGCGTCCGCCACGCGGGCCGCGAAGGTGCCGGCGCCGCCGACGGTCTGCGCGGCACGCACCTCGTGGCGGAACCGGGCACGGAAGGTGCGGTCCTCGGCGTGCTCGGTCCGTACGACCTTCACCGCGAGCCGGAGGCCGGTGCGCGACTCGGCGAGGTAGACCTCGCCCATGCCGCCGGCGCCGAGTCTGCCGAGGACCTCGTACGGGCCGACGTGTCGTGGGTCGGTTGCGCGCAGCGCGTGCACGTGGTGCTCCCCCCGGGTCAGCTGCTGCCAGGGGGAGTGTATGCGGCACCGTCCGCCGTGCTTCGCCCAGCCGTCACACCGCCGGCACGCAGCGGCCGTCCTCCGTGCGGTACGTCCACTTCGCGCCCTGGGTCACCAGTTCCCGGACGGCGGTCACGAAGCGCTCGACGTGCTCGTCGGGGGTGCCCGCACCGAAGCTGACCCGGATGGCGTTCAGGGACTTCTCGCCGGGCGCCGCCTCGGGGGCGCCGCACTCGCCCTGGGTCTGGGGGTCGGTGCCGAGCAGCGTGCGGACCAGCGGGTGGGCGCAGAAGAGGCCGTCGCGGACGCCGATGCCGTACTCGGCGGAGAGCGCGGCGGCGAAGTGGGAGCTGTTCCAGCCCTCGACGACGAAGGAGATGACGCCGACGCGCGGGGCGTCGTCGCCGAAGAGGGAGAGGATCCGGACCTGGGGGACCTCGGCCAGGCCCTCGCGGACCCGGGCGATCAGCTGCTGCTCACGGGCGACCAGGCCGTCCCAGCCGGCGTCGGTGAGGGCCTTGCAGGCCGAGGCGATGGAGTAGGCGCCGATCACGTTCGGCGAGCCGGCCTCGTGGCGGGCGGCGCTGTCGTGCCACTCCACGTCCACTCCCCCGTCGGTGCGCCGGGTGACCTTGCGGCTGGCGCCGCCGCCCGCGAGGTACGGCTCGGCCGCGCGCAGCCAGTCGGCGCGGCCGGCCAGCACCCCGGAGCCGAAGGGTGCGTACAGCTTGTGGCCGGAGAGGGCGACCCAGTCGACGTCCAGGTCACGGATGTCCACGGGGTGGTGGGGGGCGAGCTGGGCGGCGTCCAGGACGATCCGGGCGCCGTGCGCGTGCGCGGCGGCGGCCAGTTCCCGCACCGGCCACAGCTCACCGGTGACGTTGGAGGCGCCGGTGACGCACACCAGGGCCGGGCCGTACAGGTCACGGCCGGCGAGGGCCCGCTCCAGGGTCGCCACGGCCTGCCCCGGGGTGCTCGGGGCGTCGAGGTAGGTCACGCGGGCGTCCTGCCAGGGCAGCAGGGAGGCGTGGTGCTCGGTCTCGAAGACGAAGACCTGGCAGTCGGCGGGGAGGGCGCGGGCCAGCAGGTTGAGGGAGTCGGTGGTGGACCGGGTGAAGATCACCTGGTCGTCGGCGCGGCAGCCGAGGAAGTCGGCGACCGTCCTGCGGGCGTTCTCGAACAGGTCGGTGGAGAGCTGGGAGAGGTAGCCGGCGCCGCGGTGCACGCTGCCGTAGTACGGCGCGTAGGCGGCGACGTCGTCCCAGACGCGCTGCAGGGCGGGGGCGCTGGCCGCGTAGTCGAGCGCGGCGTAGGTGACCTCGCCGCCGGTGACGAGCGGGACGGTGACGTCCCGGCCCAGGACGGACAGCGGGGCACGGACGGACCGGTCGGCGGCAGGGGTGAAGACGGACATGGGTGAACTCCCGTGAGGCGAGGTGACATCGCCGCGCGAGCGGACGGGGCTCGAGCGCGGAGAAGAACGCGGAGAAGAAGAAAAGGGAAACGCGGAGGCGGGGCTCTGCGGCCCTATCGCATTCGCTTGCTCACGGAAGGCTCCCTCGAACGACCAGGACCCCTGGTCCCGCGCTCTGAGAAGCGCGCGAGGGGTCCGCGCTTGCCGTGGACCTCGCTGCCCACGACCTGGTCTTCACCCGGGGCACCCCGCCACGGACGGAGGGTTGCCGGACAGTCGGCCGGGGCCTCATGACTGTCACTCATGACCTGGACAGGAACGTACGCGAACCGATCACCGGCCCGCAACTCGTGTCCGGATCGCGGGACGCGCGCCCGGCGCCGCCCTCACCGGACCAGGTGGTGCCGGCGCGAGCGCCGCGACCAGCGCACGCCGAACAGCACCAGGTCGGCGACGAGGACCACCGCGCCGATGATCAGCAGGAAGAACAGCCCGTGCGCCGCCACGCCGATGAGTCCCAGAATGATCGCCACGATGATCAGGAGCAGGAAGAGCACCATGGGTGACCACATCCTCCGGCCGGGCCGGTCAGCCTCGCGCCAGACGGCGTCCCTGGTCGGCGCCGGCCTCGTAGGGCCTGTCGTAGTGTTCGAAGATCTCGTGTTCCCGCTCGACCGGCAGGACGTCGTCCATGCCGATGGACGGCGCCTTGCGCACCTGCGCCCGTGGATGGGCCACCTGCACGTAGCCGGGCCCGAGGGTCGCCTCGTCGAGGGGGACGAAGACGAGCCGGTGCCGGGTCGGCATGCCGGTGCGGACGGTCACCATGGCGGGTGTGTCGGTGGCGGTGTCCACGTAGACCGCTTCCAGGGCTCCGATCTTGCGGCCCCTGGGGTCGATCACGTCGCGGTTGCGCCACTCGCGGACATCGGCTGAGTGGATCATGTCTCGCTCCTCGCGGTCCGCCCTCCCGGACGCCGCGCCAACATGGAGCAGCGGCGGGAGAGGCACCACGTCTTCACTCTACTCCCGCGACCGCACGGGCCGACGGCCCCGAAGGCGTCCGCGCCCCCTCGGGCCGACGGCCCCGCGCGCCTCCGCGGACGCCCGCCGTCACGCGTTGCTGACGGCCACCCAGCGCTCCAGCACCCGCTTCGCCGCGCCCGAGTCGATCGACTCCGCAGCCCTCGCCATGCCCGCACGGAGCTGGTCGGCGAGCGGGGCGTCCGTCGGATCCAGGGCGACCAGCGCCGCCGCGGAGTTCAGCAGCACCGCCTCCCGCACGGGACCCTGCTCGCCGTCCAGCAGGCGGCGGGCGACCTGCGCGTTGTGGGCCGGCTCGCCGCCGCGCAGCGCCTCCACCGGGACCAGGTCGAGCCCGGCGTCCCGGGGGTCGAAGGACTCCTCGGTGACCTTGCCGTCCCGGACCACCCAGACCCGGGAGGTGGACGTCGTCGTCAGCTCGTCCAGGCCGTCGTCGCCGCGGAAGACCAGCGAGGAGTTGCCCCGCTCGGCGAGGACCCCGGCGACGATCGGTGCCTCGCGCGCCACGGCCACGCCGACCGCCTGCGCCCGCACCTTCGCCGGGTTGGTCAGCGGGCCGAGCAGGTTGAACACCGTCCGGATGCCCAACTGGCCGCGGGCGGCGCCGACATGACGCAGCGCCGGGTGGAACTTCACGGCGAAGCAGAAGGTGATGCCGGCCTCCTCCGCGACCTCCGCCACCCGGCGGGGGGTCAGGTCCAGGTTGACGCCCAGTCTCTGCAGGACGTCGGACGAGCCGGACGCCGAGGACGCGGCCCGGTTGCCGTGCTTGACGACCTTCGCACCCGTACCGGCGACGACCAGCGAGGACATCGTGGAGATGTTCACCGTCTTCGCCCCGTCGCCGCCCGTGCCGACGATGTCGACGGTGCGGCCGGGCACCTCGATCACGTTCGCGTGCTCGTACATGGTGCGGACCAGACCGGTGATCTCCTCCACCGTCTGCCCCTTGGCCCGCAGCGCCACCGCGAACCCGGCGATCTGCGCGTCGGTCGCCTCGCCGCGCATGATCCGGTCCATCGCCCAGGCGGTGTCGTCGGCGGACAGGTCGTGCCCGTCCAGCAGGCCGTTCAGCAGGGCGGGCCAGGAACGGCCCGCCGCGGTGTCGCCTCCAGCGGGGGTCACAGCGCTCATCAGCCGCTCCTGGTGTCGTACGAAATCAGTGGTTGATCCCCACCCTATCGACCCCCGGACACGGCGAAGGGCCCCGTCCGCAACCCGGACGGGGCCCTTCAGCGTGGTGTGGCGACGCGGGGATCAGTGGTGGCCGTGGCCGCTCGTGATCTCCTTGTACTCATCGACGCTCGGCTTCGGGATCTGGTTGTCCTCACCGTAGTAGGCGTTGGACAGCTTCGCCCGCAGCTTCTCCGAGGACGGGATCTTGCGCTCGACCCCGTTCTCGTCCACCGCCGGGCCGATCTCGGCCGGCTCGTACTGGTGGTGCGCCGTGAGGGTGTGCAGCTGCTCCTGGCTGAGCGGCTCGTGCACCTCGATGAACTCACCGTGCGGCAGGCGCTTGATGATGCCGGTCTCACGACCGTGCAGCACCTTGTCGCGGTCGCGCCGCTGCAGACCCAGGCAGATCCGCTTGGTGACGATGAACAGCACGACCGGGCCGACGAAGACGAAGATCCGGACGAACCAGGTGACCGCGTTGATCGACAGGTGGAAGTGCGTGGCCCACAGGTCGTTGCCGCCACCGATCAGCAGGGTCAGGTAGACCGTCATCCAGGCGACACCGAACGCGGTGCGCGTCGGGGCGTTGCGCGGACGGTCCAGGATGTGGTGCTCGTTCTTGTCGCCGGTGATCCAGGACTCGATGAACGGGTAGACCGCGATCGCGACCAGGACCAGCGGGAAGATCACCAGCGGGATGAACACGCCCAGGACGAGCGTGTGGCCCCAGAAGTTGATCTCCCAGCCCGGCATGAAGCGGATCAGGCCCTCGGAGAAGCCCATGTACCAGTCGGGCTGGGCACCGGTGGACACCTGGTCCGGACGGTAGGGGCCCATGGCCCAGATCGGGTTGATCTGGGCGACCGCCGCGATGGCCGCGATGACACCGAAGACCAGGAAGAAGAAGCCTCCGGCCTTGGCCATGTACACCGGCAGCAGCGGCATGCCGACGACGTTCTTCTCGGTCTTTCCCGGACCCGCGAACTGCGTGTGCTTGTGGTAGAAGACCAGGATCAGGTGGCCCACCATCAGGCCGAGCATGATGCCCGGCAGCAGCAGGATGTGGATCGAGTAGAACCGGGCGACGAAGTCGTGGCCGGGGAACTGACCGCCGAAGAGGAAGAACGACAGGTACGTGCCGACGATCGGCACGGACAGGATCGCGCCCTCCATGAAGCGGACACCGGTGCCGGAGAGCAGGTCGTCCGGGAGCGAGTAACCGGTGAAGCCGGTGAACATGCCGAGGACGAACAGCAGGAAGCCGAACAGCCAGTTGATCTCACGCGGCTTGCGGAACGCGCCGGTGAAGAACACGCGCATCATGTGCGCGAACATGCCCGCGAGGAAGATCAGCGCGGCCCAGTGGTGGATCTGCCGCATGAGCAGACCGCCGCGCACGTCGAAGGAGATGTGCAGGGTCGAGTTGAACGCCTCGGACATCAGCTGTCCCTGCAGCGGGACGTACGAGCCGTGGTACTCCACCTCGTTCATCGACGGGTGGAAGAACAGCGTCAGATAGACACCCGTCAGGATGATGATGATGAAGCTGTACATGCACACTTCGCCCAACATGAACGACCAGTGGTCGGGGAAGATCTTGCGCATGTTGGACTTGGCCAGGGAGTAGATCCCGAGCCGTCCGTCGGCCCAGTCGGCGACGCGCTCGCCGGCCGGTGCCTTCCCGCGAGAGCGGGGCGTTTCGTTCGCTGCAGTACTCATCCGCGCTCCCAGAATGCAGGACCGACGGGCTCCTCGAAGTCGCCGAGCGCCTGGAGGTAACCCTCACTGTCCACGCCGATGCGCAGCTGCGGCAGGGCGTGGCCGGCGGGGCCGAAGATCACTCGGGCACCGTCGGAGAGGTCGAAGGTGGACTGGTGGCACGGGCACAGCACGTGGTGCGTCTGCTGCTCGTACAGCGAGATCGGGCAGCCGACGTGGGTGCAGATCTTGGAGAAGGCGACGATGCCCTCGTGCGACCAGTCGAGCTCGCGCTTGTCCTTGATGTTGCCCGGCTGCAGCCGCACGATCATGAGGGCGGCCTTGGCGATCTCCGTCTGGAACTCCTCCTGCGTCTCCTCCAGGCCGTCCGGCTTGGCGAAGGTGAGGGAGCCGACGGCGACGTCCTCGGGACGCAGCGGCAGGTTCGTGTTCATGTTGACCAGGCGCTTGCCCTTCGCCCACAGCGTGTGGCGCAGGGAGGTGCCGGGCAGCGGGCCGAGGTCGCGCAGCAGCATGACGCCGGAGAGCGGCACCAGGGCCAGCGCGCCGAACATCGTGTTGCGGACCAGCTTGCGGCGGCCGATCACCGACTCGGCGGCACCCTGGCGGAAGTCCGCGTGGACCTTCGCACGGACCTCCGGGGAGGCCTCGATCGGGTGACGCTCGTCGGCGACCTCGACGTCGGACATGAGGGTGCGGGCCCAGTGGACCGCGCCCGCGCCGATGCAGAACAGCGCCACGCCCAGGGTCAGGCCCAGCGCGAAGTTCAGCGCGCTGATGTGCCCGATCGGGAACACGAAGATGTTCTTGTCGTGCGGGATCGCCACGTACGAGGCGATGAAGCCGACGGTGGCCAGCATCGACACCGTGAACAGCAGGGCCACCATCCGCTCGGACCGCTTGGCGGCCCGCTCGTCGATGTCCTGGATCCGGTGCTCGTGCGGCGGCAGACCGGGGTCGGCGAACGGGTTCTCCTCGTCCGCGATCCCTACCGCGCCATGTGCGTGGGCCTGCTCTGCGGGCAGGTTCTCTTCTGGAATGTCTTGGCTACTCATGACTTCTTGGCCTTTGCGGTCCGAGCGGCGACCCAGACGGCGACGGCGATCAGCGCGCCGAGGCCGAAGATCCAGGCGAACAGACCCTCGCTGACCGGCCCGAGGCCGCCCAGCTCAAGACCGCCAGGATTCGTCGTCTCGCTGCTGTCGACCGAGTGCAGGTACGCGATGATGTCCTTCTTGTTCTTCTCCGACAGCGTGGTGTCGGGGAAGGACGGCATGTTCTGCGGGCCCGTCTGCATGGCCTCGTAGATGTGCTTCGGGTCGACACCCTCCAGCGTGGGCGCGAACTTGCCCTCGGTGAGGGCACCGCCCTTGCCGGTGAAGTTGTGGCACTGCGCGCAGTTGGTGCGGAACAGCTCGCCACCCTTGGCGATGTCCGCGCCTTCCGGACCGTACTGCTGCTTGGTCGGCACGTTCGGACCGGCGCCGAGCGAGGCGATGTACGCGGCGAGCTGGTCGATCTGCGTCTGGTTGTAGACGACCTTCTTGCGCGGGACCTGGGCGCCCTGCGAGGTGGCGGCCGGCATGCGGCCGGTGCCCACCTGGAAGTCGACTGCCGCGGCGCCCACGCCGACCAGGCTCGGCCCGTCGGAGGAGCCCTGGCCACCGGTGCCGTGGCAGCTGGCGCAGCCGACCTCGTAGAGCTTCTTGCCCTCCTTGATGGTCAGGGACTGGGCGGAATCATCGGCCTGCGCCTTGCCCGCGGGTGCGAACGCGGCGTACAGCCCCCCAGTGGCCGCCAGCGCGAGGAGTAGGACGACGACCGCCGCCAGCGGATGGCGTCGTCGTGCGGAGAGCTTTTTCACGGATTACCCCGGTGTCAGGATCTTCTGCGTCGGTGCTGCTGGATGTGCGGGAGCAGTCCCCGCTACTTGATCAAGTAGATCGTGGCGAAGAGGCCGATCCAGACCACATCGACGAAGTGCCAGTAGTAGGACACGACGATGGCGGCGGTCGCCTGCTCGTGGGTGAACCTCTTCGCCGCGTAGGTGCGGCCGAGGACCAGCAGGAAGGCGATGAGACCGCCCGTCACGTGCAGGCCGTGGAAGCCGGTGGTCAGGTAGAACACCGAGCCGTACGGGTCGGAGGAGAGCGAGATGCCGTCCTCCTTCACCAGCGAGGTGTACTCGTAGATCTGACCGCCGATGAAGATGGCACCCATGATGAAGGTGAGGATGAACCAGCCACGGAGCTTCTTCACGTCCCCGCGCTCGGCGGCGAACACGCCGAGCTGGCAGGTGAGCGAGGAGAGCACCAGGATCGTGGTGTTCGTCGCGGAGAAGGGCACATTGAGCGCATCGGCCATGTGCTTCCAGTGCGCCGGACCGGTCACCGAACGAAGGGTGAAGTACATCGCGAAGAGGGCCGCGAAGAACATCAGCTCGGAACTCAGCCAGATGATGGTTCCGACGCTGGTGAGGTTCGGCCGGTTGACCGACGGGTGCGCGTGCCCGGTTTCTACTGTCGTTGCTGTCGCCACGACCGACATTATGTCGGTCGCTTATCTCGCGCTCACTCCGGGGGGTGCCGTTCGGAGTGTTGCCACCCGCCGGACCGGTGTTGACGTGGTGTTCATCGGGACGACGACGGGAGTAACATCCGCCCGAACGGGCCTGCCCGTCCTGTCCGTACGACGCTGACGTCTCGGAGGAACAATGCAGCCGACCGCCACGGTGCTGGTCTACAGCGACGACTCCAACACACGGGAACAGGTCCGGCTGGCCGCCGGGCGCCGGCCGGCGCCGGACGTCCCCGTCGTGGAGTTCGTGGAGTGCGCGACACCGGGCGCGGTGCTGCGCGAGCTGGACAAGGGGGGCATCGACGTCTGCGTGCTGGACGGCGAGGCCGTGCCCATGGGGGGCATGGGCGTGTGCCGGCAGATCAAGGACGAGGTGTTCAACTGCCCGCCGGTGCTGGTCCTCATGGGCCGGCCCCAGGACGCGTGGCTGGCCACGTGGAGCCGCTCCGACGCGGCTGTGACGCTGCCGGTGGATCCGGTGGAGTTCGCCTCCGCGCTGGCGTCCCTGCTGCGGCAGAAGAGGCTGCTGAGCGCCTAGCAGAAGACGCTCCTGAGCGCCTGGCCGGGCGGGGCGCGGAGTGCGTGCGCGCGTGCGGGCCCATCGGGCCCCCGCGCACGGATCCCCGCGCCCCCGCCGGGCGCTCACACGGCCGTCGGCTGCAGGCGGCCCGCGTCCGCCGGCGGCGGGCCGTCGGAGGTGCCCGCGGTCAGGGACGAGCCCGTGCGCCACTTCGTCCAGTCGACGTTCCAGTCGCCGAAGCCGTTGCCGAAGGGCTCCATCGGGTCGCCGTTGGAGTTGACGACCTTGACGATGTCGCCCTCGTGGATGTGGTCGAAGAACCACTCGGCGTTGCCGGTGCTCATGCCCGTGCAGCCGTGGCTGACGTTGGCGTAGCCCTGGGAGCCGACGGACCAGGGGGCGGCGTGGACGTACTCGCCCGACCAGGTCACCCGGGTGGCGTAGTAGACCGGGAGGTCGTACGAGTCCGAGCTGCCCTCGGCGATGCCGACGGTGACACCGCGCATCCGTACGAAGTACTGCTTCTCCAGGACGACCTTGACGCCGTTGCGGGTCTCGAAGCCGGGCTTGCCGGTGGTGACGGGGACCTGCTTGATCACCTTGCCGTTCTGGTAGAACGTCAGCTGGTGCGCCGAGGCGTCCGTGACGGCCTCGATCCTGTCCCCGATGGTGATCTTCAGGGGCTTGGACTTGCCGCCCCACAGCCGGTCGCTGATCCTGACGCCGTCCAGGTTGCTGTGCACCTGGACGGTGCTGTGCGCGGGCCAGTAGTCCTTGGGCCGGTAGTGGAGTTCCTTGTTGCTCACCCAGTACCAGGAGCCCTGGACGGCCGGCACGGAGTCCACGCGCAGCGCGCGCTCCACGACGGCGCGCTGCCCCTTGTCCTTGATCTCCTGGTCGAGCTGGGCCGTGATGGGCTGTCCGACACCGTACTGGCCCGCGTCCGGCCCGAACGTGACGTTCAGCCGCTTCTTGCTCGTGGGCTTGCTGGTGTCGAACACGAGGACCTTGCGGCCGGGTGAGCCGTCGTCGTCCTCGATGGTCACCGTGACCGTGTAGTGGGCGTTGGCGGCCAGCGGGGCGGTGTTGTGCCATCTGCTGCCGTCGGCGGAGAGTTCGCCCGCCACATAGCGCCCTGCGGAGTCCTGGGCGGTGACGTCGGTGATCCGGCCGTCGTCGTCGGCAGTGATCTCCAGGGGCTTGTCCGGATCGGCCGGCTTGCCCGCTTCGGTGGGGCCGTTGAAGGAGATCTCGTCCGCCGCGTCGTACGGCTTGGCCGACAGGGGGTTGCCGTCCGAACCGCAGGCGGTGACGCCCGCGCCCAGGGCGGCCACCAGCAGCGCACAGCTGACGGCGGTGCGGGTCCGCGGAGAGTGATTCATACGATCACGCTATGAGGCGACGACCTGACCGGCACGGCAGGTGACGCGTACGGGCGACGGACATTGCGGCAAAAGAGGGGCCCGCCGCCGGTCGCCGGAAACGGCGGGAGCCCGGACTCTCCTGACGGAGGGTCCGGGCTCCCGGTGTGCGCTCGCGCGTGCTACTGGGTGCGGTTCTCACCGTGGTAGTACTCGAACACCCAGCCGAACAGACCGATCACGATGAACGGGGCGGAGAAGTAGATCAGCCACCAGCCGACCGCGATGCTGAGGAAGGCGATCGCGCCGCCGAAGCCCAGCATGAGCGGCTGCCAGCTGTGCGGGCTGAAGAAGCCCAGCTCGCCCGCGTCGTCCGCGACGTCGGCCTCCTTGTCGTCCTGCGCACCCGCGTCGACCCGCCGGGCGGTGAAGCCCAGGTAGAAGCCGATCATGATGCACAGGCCGAAGGCCAGGAAGAGCGCCGTGGTACCGGCCGGCTCCTTCGACCACACGCCGTACACGACGGCCATGATCAGGACGAAGAAGCTCAGCCAGATGAACATCCGGCCCTGGATCTTCACTTGCCGGCCTCCTTGGTGCCCGCGATGGCGGTGCCGTGACCGGCGTGCTCGAGCTGCTCGAGCGCGGCGATCTCGGGGTGGTGCAGGTCGAACGCCGGGGATTCACTGCGGATCCGCGGCAGGGTGACGAAGTTGTGCCGGGGCGGCGGGCAGGAGGTCGCCCACTCCAGCGAACGGCCGTAGCCCCAGGGGTCGTCCACGTTGACCGGCTTGCCGTACTTGGCCGTCTTCCACACGTTGTAGAGGAACGGCAGGATCGACAGGCCGAGCAGGAAGGAGCTGATGGTCGAGACCGTGTTCAGGGCGGTGAAGCCGTCGGCCGCCAGGTAGTCGGCGTACCGGCGCGGCATGCCCTCGGCGCCCAGCCAGTGCTGGA
>NZ_JBFBBK010000084.1:0-20633 GCF_040682635.1 Streptomyces sp. NPDC051133 | reverse complement strand
GTCTGCGTGGGCTGCGCCGGCGAACCGTGCCAGTGGGCACCGTCCGGCACCGCCTGCCCGCGGTGCAGGGAGGACGAGTATCGGTCGCGCCCGCGCGGCGTCGCGTACCGGGCACGGCCGCGCACCCTTTCAGTGGGTCAGCGTCCCCAGGACCTGCCCCACCACCGGTACCGCCTCGAGCGACCGGGCCTCGGCCACCGGGCCCGTCAGCATCCGGGAGCCGACCGGCTTGAAGTCGGCCACCTGAGTGCCGACGCCGTTGTCCAGGGGGTCCACGCCCGTGCCCGCCAGCGGGTTGGGCTTGAGGCCGGCGACCGGGCCGGTGACGTAGCCGACGCCGGAGGTGAGGGCCGTCAGGCCCGCCTGCGGGTCGATCCTGCCGAGCGAGGTGGGCCGCCAGGGGACGTCGACGAGCGAGGCCGCGGGGTCCGCGTGTGCCGTCGCCGCGCCCGCGCCCAGGGCCGCTCCGGCGGTCGCGAGGGCGATCAGGGCGCGCTGCGCGGTGGGGTGCTGGGAGGAGGTGTGTCGGGCCATTGCGGTGCCACCTTCTGGTGCGCAGGGTAATGCGGACGACACGTAGGGTAGTTGAGGCGGGAGTCACGCTCAAAAGCCGACCCGCGGGGTCGGCAGGCGGCCCCCCATAGGTCAAACTGGTGTTCCGTGAGCATTCATCCCCCGTCCCCCGCCCGTGTCGTGCTGCTGTGCGGCCCCTCGGGCTCGGGCAAGTCCCTCGTCGCCGCCCGCTCCGGGCTCCCCGTGCTGCGCCTGGACGACTTCTACAAGGAAGCCGGCGACCCGACGCTGCCCCTGGTGGAGGGGAGTTCGGACATCGACTGGGACCACCCGGAGTCCTGGGACGCGGACGTGGCGGTCGAGGCCATCGCCCGGCTGTGCGCCACGGGATCGACGCCGGTGCCGGTGTACGACCTCTCGCTGAGCGCCCGTACCGGCGAGGAGACGCTGCACATCGGCCGTACCCCGCTGTTCATCGCGGAGGGCATCTTCGCGGCGGAGATCGTCGAACGCTGCCGTGAGCGGGGCGTGCTGGCGGACGCGCTGTGTCTGAGCCGGGGTCCGGTCACCACGTTCCGGCGGCGCTTCCTGCGGGATCTGCGGGAGGGCCGCAAGTCGGTGCCGTTCCTGCTGCGCCGCGGCTGGCGGCTGATGCGCACGGAGCGTTCCATCGTCACCCGCCAGGTGTCCCTGGGCGCGCACGCCTGCGACCGTGACGAGGCGCTGAGCCGGCTGGCGGCAGCGGCGGCGGGGTGTCGGACCCGGCAGCAGACGCCGGCGTAGGGGCGTACGGAAGCGGGGCCTCGGGACATACGGAAAAGCGGGACTGGACGGACCCCCCGGTCCTCCAGTCCCGCTCTGTTGCTCCCCCGTGTTCCCCCCTTGTTACCCCCGTTCCCCCACTTCCCCCCCCGGCTCCCCCGTGGGGCCCACCCCCGGTGGCCCCCCGTCGTCCCCCGTGTCCCCCCTCGGGTCGCCCCCCAGCGACCCCTGACCTCAGGCGACCAGTTCGCCGAAGGCGTCCTCCTCGTCACGGCCGAAGCTGAGGGCCTCGTCCTCGCGCAGCCGGCGGAGCGACCGCCAGATGCTGGACTTCACCGTGCCGACACTGATGCCGAGGATGTCCGCGATCTCCGGGTCGGTGCGGCCCTCGTAGTAACGCAGGACCAGCATCGTCCGCTGGAGTTCGGGCAGCCGGGCGAGCGCCTGCCACAGGACCGCGCGCAGTTCGGTGCCGCGCATCGCGTCCGTCTCGCCGGGCGTCTCCGGCAGTTCCTCGGTCGGGTACTCGTTGAGCTTGCGGCGCCGCCAGGCGCTGATGTGCAGGTTCGTCATGGTGCGGCGGAGGTATCCGCCGACCGCCGCCTTGTCGCTGATCCGCTCCCAGGCCCGGTACGTCGAGAACAGCGCGCTCTGCAGCAGGTCCTCGGCCTCGAAGCGGTCACCGGTCAGGTGGTAGGCGGTGGCGTACAGGGAGGCGCGGCGCTCCTGGACGTAGGCGGTGAACTCCGCCTCCGACAGCGAACGGCGCTGCTCCCCCGAGTCCTCCCCGTACGCGGCTCCCCCGTGCGTTTCCCCCGTGTGCGCGTCAACCACCGACATGTACGCCGGGTGCTGACGCCCGGTACCGCGAGCGCACCCCCGCCCGCTCACGGCACCGGACTTCTCGGAACCCCGGTGCACGTCGTGCAGACGCGTGACCACTGCGCTGGTGCTGATGCTGTGCAGCGTGTTCATCTCGCGCTCCCCGTCGTGGACTTCCGGTGATTCGGTCTTGCTCGGCGTCTCTTCCCCGCCCGTGCCGAAAAGCTTGCCGAGTGACCTTCATGGCCGTGTCCGCCGACTGTCACAGACCTGTCACAGGGGTCACGGCCGGTGTCGTCACAGCTGGTGCACAGGTGGTGGCGGTGGGGAGAGTCTGGGGCGGACAGGTCGTCCGAGACCGCGTCCATGGGCCAGAATGAGCGCGTGCCTTCCCTGTTGCTGATCGAGGACGACGACGCCATCCGCACGGCCCTGGAGCTCTCACTGACGCGCCAGGGACACCGGGTGGCCACCGCTGCCAGCGGCGAGGACGGTCTGAAGCTGCTGCGCGAGCAGCGCCCGGACCTGATCGTGCTGGATGTCATGCTGCCCGGCATCGACGGGTTCGAGGTGTGCCGGCGCATCCGGCGCACCGACCAGTTGCCGATCATCCTGCTGACCGCGCGCAGCGATGACATCGACGTGGTGGTCGGGCTGGAGTCGGGAGCCGACGACTACGTCGTCAAACCCGTCCAGGGCCGGGTGCTGGACGCCCGGATCCGGGCCGTGCTGCGCCGCGGGGAGCGCGAGTCCAGTGATTCGGCGACCTTCGGCAACGTGGTCATCGACCGCTCGGCGATGACCGTGACGAAGAACGGCGAGGACCTCCAGCTGACCCCGACCGAGCTCAGGCTGCTGCTGGAGCTGAGCCGGCGGCCCGGCCAGGCGCTGTCCCGGCAGCAGTTGCTGCGGCTGGTCTGGGAGCACGACTACCTGGGCGACTCGCGCCTGGTGGACGCGTGCGTGCAGCGGCTGCGCGCGAAGGTCGAGGACGTGCCCTCGTCCCCGACCCTGATCCGTACCGTCCGTGGTGTCGGCTACCGCCTGGACGCCCCTCAGTGACCGGTACGCAAGGGGGGCTGCGCGGCTGGGCCGCGGGGCGCAGGGGAAGTCTGTCGCGGCTCAGGTTCACGAGCCTGCGGCTGCGCCTGGTCGTGGTCTTCGCGCTGGTCGCGCTCACCGCCGCGGTGTCGGCGTCGGGCATCGCCTACTGGCTCAACCGGGAGGCGGTGCTCACCCGCGCCCAGGACGCCGTGCTGCGTGACTTCCGGCAGGAGATGCAGAACCGCGCGGGCGCGCTGCCGGTGCATCCCACCCAGGACGAACTGCAGCGCACCGCCGGGCAGATGGCCGGCAGCAGCCAGCGCTTCAGCGTGCTGCTCGTCGGCCAGGACACCAACGGCCGGACGGTGTACGGCAACTCGGGCGGCATCAACGGCTTCGCCCTGGAGGACGTGCCCAAGTCGCTGCGTACGGCGGTGAACCGGCAGCAGAAGGTGAGCGACTCCAACGAGGAGCCGTACCACCTGTACTGGCAGCGGGTCGTGGACCACGGCACGCCGTATCTGGTGGCGGGGACGCGGGTGATCGGCGGCGGTCCGACCGGTTACATGGCGAAGTCCCTGGAGCCGGAGGAGAAGGACCTGAACTCGCTGGCCTGGTCGCTGGGGATCGCCACCGGTCTCGCGCTGATCGGGGCCGCGCTGCTCGCCCAGGCCGCCGCCACGACCGTGCTGAAGCCGGTGCACCGGCTGGGCGTGGCCGCCCGACGGCTGGGCGAGGGCAGGCTGGACACCCGGCTGCGGGTGTCGGGCACGGACGAACTCGCCGATCTGTCGCGGACGTTCAACAACGCGGCCGAGGCGCTGGAGCAGCGGGTCGCGGAGATGGCCGCGCGGGACGAGGCGTCCCGCCGGTTCGTCGCCGACATGAGCCATGAGCTGCGGACGCCGCTCACCGCCATCACCGCGGTGACGGAGGTGCTGGAGGAGGAGCTGGAGTTCGAGTCGGGGAGCATCGACCCGATGATCGAACCGGCGGTCCGGCTGGTGGTCAGCGAGACCCGGCGGCTGAACGACCTGGTCGAGAACCTGATGGAGGTCACCCGTTTCGACGCGGGCACCGCCCGGCTGGTCCTGGACGACGTCGAGCTCGCCGACCAGATCACCGCCTGCATCGACGCCCGGGCGTGGCTGGACGCGGTGGAGCTGGACGCCGAGCGGGGCATCCACGCCCTCCTCGACCCGCGCCGCCTGGACGTCATCCTGGCCAACCTGATCGGCAACGCCCTCAAGCACGGCGGCTCGCCGGTGCGGGTGTCGGTGAGCCTGGCCGACGACGACGTGGTGATCCGCGTCCGTGACCACGGTCCTGGCATCCCGGAGGACGTCCTCCCGCACGTCTTCGACCGCTTCTACAAGGCGAGCGCCTCCCGTCCCCGCTCCGAGGGCAGCGGACTGGGCCTGTCCATCGCCCTGGAGAACGCCCACATCCACGGCGGTGAGATCACCGCGGCCAACTCCCCCGAGGGCGGAGCGGTGTTCACACTGCGCCTGCCCCGGGACGCCTCGCGGCTGACGGAGGAGGCGGGCGAGGCCGAGCGGGACGGGACGAAGAACGACGACAAGACCGACGACGACGGTTCGGGAAAGGAGGGGTCATGAACGTACGACGCCTGCTGGCGCTGCCCCTCCTGGGCGCGCTGCTCACCGGGTGCGGCATCCGGGCCACGGAGGTGCCGACCGACTTCGGGGCGGCACCCTCGCGCGTGCCCTGCTCACTGACCGGGCCCGACGTGGCCACGCAGCCCTCGCACGGGGTGCCCGTGCAGGTCTTCCTGCTGTGCGGGGCGTCCCTGGTGACCGTCGACCGGACCGTGCCGGTCGCGGAGGGCACGCCCGACGCCCGGCGCCGGGTCATCGTGGCGCAGGGCCTGCTGGACCAGCTCGCCGCGTCGCCGTCGTCCGCGGAGCGCTCCGCGGGCTACACGACGTACGTGCCGGGCGGCCTGAGCGTGGCCGGGCCGGGACCCAAGGACCCCGAGGACGCGCTGCGCCTGAGCACCGCCCCGGACCGCCTCACCTCCTACGCCCTGGCCCAGTTGGTCTGCACCCTCTCCGACTCGGCGGCGACGGAGGGCGACGGCTCGGTCATCCTGGGCGGTCCCGGCCGGACCGCGCTGCGCCGCTACGAGTGCACGGACGCCGTCCGTGACCGCCCCGGCAACACCCAGCCGCCGTCGAGCGAGGTCGCGGACAAGTAGTCCGGTGACGGCGGGCAGCCGTGTCCGCGGACACCGGCGCCCGGGAAACCTCCCTCCCGGAACCGTTCGTGACCGCAGTTGCGTCTAGGGGGGCGTGCAGCGTCAAGGCTCCCTCGGCGGCAGCGCCGCGATCCGCATCCGGGTGACCGGAGGCGTCCTCCTCCTCGCCCACCTCACCCTCGTCGCCTGGCTGATGCTGCGCCCCCTGGACGTGCCCTGGGTGCTGCCGCCCAACGTGCACCCGCTGGCCGGCATCCGGGCCGATCTGGCCCTGGGCTGGCCGGCCGCCGCCAAGCCCCTCGGTGAGGGACTCGCGCTGCTCGCCCCGCTGGGCGTGCTGCTGCCGACGGCGCACGGCAGGCTCGCCGTCTCCGCGATCTCCTCCCTCCTGCGTACGGCCGCCGCCGGCGCCCTCGTATCCCTGGGCATCGCCCTGCTGCAGACCGGGGTCCCGGGCAGGGTCGTGGACGTCGACTCGGTGCTGCTCAACACCACGGGCGTCCTGCTGGCCCACCTGGCCGTCGTACCGGCGGGCCGCGCCCGGCTGCGGCGGCGTGAGGAGCGGGAGGGGGCCGGGGCCGGGCGGCGCACCGTGCAGGAGGAGCTGTCTCAGGGGCGTACCCCGACGATTCCCAGGGTCGGGATCGCCCCGTAGAGCGACGCTTCGTCCCCTTCGTCTCCGTACCGTGGACGTCAGATGGAAGACAGCCGGAACGGACCACCACGGAGGAGCCCGACATGACCGCCCTTGCCCGTCCCACCCACGGCCGCGTGATCGGCGGAGTGTGCGCCGCGCTGGCCCGGCGCTTCGGCACCTCCGCGACGACGATGCGGGTGATCTTCCTGCTCTCCTGCCTGCTGCCCGGCCCGCAGTTCCTGGTGTACATAGCGCTGTGGATCCTGCTGCCGTCCGAGGACAAGGCCCGCACCGCCTGGTGAGCAGGCGTCACGCACGAGACGCCACCGGGGCGCTTCCGGAGGGTTCCGGGGCGCCCCAGTGGCGTCTCGTGCGGCGGACGGTGTCAGCCGAGCGGGATCCCGTTCACCGGCACCCCGTGCGTGGGCAGCCCGGTGTTCTGCAGCGGCAGGCCGCCGAGCAGGCCCTTGACCGGCGCGGTCGGCCCGCCTGCGAGCACCTGCCCGACGGAGGGCTGAGCGGCGGCGAGCCCGGAACCCACGGCACCCTGCCCCTGGGCGAGCGCCTCGCCGGCACCCGGCAGCGCCTTGGCGACGCTCTCGGCCGGCAGCGTCCGGGTGACGCCGTCCAGGGCCTGGGTGGCCTGGCCGGCGTCCGGCACGGCCGTGGCCGCGTTGGCGGCGCCCGCACCGACGGCGGCGATGGCGGCACCGAGGGCGGCGACACCCAGGGTCTTGGCAGCAGACTGCTTCATGGTGAATGCGTCCTTGAATTGCGGAGACAGGTGATCACAAACGATCCGAGCGGTCCACGACCGTAAACACGGCCGGCCACCCGCCGCAAACATCGAAATGCGGACGCCTTGTGAAAGCGCGTCCGCATTCCGTACCCGGCCGTGCGTCGCCGCTACCCTTCCGATCCGGAAGAACCGCTGGTGGAAGCCGTCTGCCGGAACAGCCATTCGGATTTCAGCTCGGCATACCCGGGCTTGATGACGTCATTGATCATCGCGAGTCGTTCATCGAAAGGAATGAACGCTGATTTCATCGCATTGACGGAGAACCACTGCAGATCGTCGAGCGTGTAACCGAATGCCTCGACAAGGTGCTCGAATTCCGCGCTCATACTCGTGTGCGACATCAGCCGGTTGTCGGTGTTCACGGTGGCCCGGAAGTGCAGCCGGCGCAGCAGCCCGATCGGGTGCTCGGCGTAGGAGGACGCGGCCCCCGTCTGCAGGTTGGAGCTGGGGCACAGCTCCAGCGGGATCCGCTTGTCCCGGACGTACGACGCCAGCCGGCCGAGCCGCACCGAGCCGTCCTCGCCGACCTCGATGTCGTCGATGATCCGCACCCCGTGCCCGAGCCGGTCGGCGCCGCACCACTGCAGCGCCTGCCAGATGGACGGCAGTCCGAAGGCCTCTCCGGCGTGGATGGTGAAGTGGTTGTTCTCCCGCTTCAGGTACTCGAAGGCGTCGAGGTGCCGGGTGGGCGGGTAGCCGGCCTCGGCACCGGCGATGTCGAAGCCGACGACACCGCGGTCGCGGTGGCCGTTGGCGAGTTCGGCGATCTCCAGGGAGCGGGCCGCGTGCCGCATGGCGGTCAGCAGCGCGCCGACCCGGATCCGCCGGCCGCTCTCCCGGGCGAGCCGCTCGCCCTCCCGGAACCCCTCGTTGACGGCCTGCACGACCTCCTCGAGGCCGAGCCCGCCCTCCAGGTGCTGTTCGGGCGCGTACCGCACCTCCGCGTAGACGACCCCGTCCGCGGCGAGGTCCTCGGCGCACTCCCGGGCGACCCGGACCAGGGCCTGCCGGGTCTGCATCACGCCGACGGTGTGCCGGAAGGTCTCCAGGTACCGTTCCAGCGAGCCGGAGTCGGCGGCCTCGTGGAACCAGATGCCCAGCTTCTCCGGGTCGGTCTCGGGGAGGTCCGAGTAACCGCTCTCGCGGGCGAGTTCGACGACGGTGCGGGGGCGGAGTCCGCCGTCGAGATGATCGTGCAGCAGAACCTTGGGCGCCCGGCGGATCTGGTCCGGCGCGGGGACGTGCGCCGGGACGTTCGCCGGGGCGGTCGCCTGGACGGTCCCCGTAGGTGCAGTCTGGCTCGTCATTTCCGCACTGTAACGCCTACGCGCGTAGAGCACGCGGGATTTCGTGGCCGGACTTTTCCGTCGATACGCAACGGTGACCGCGCGCACGGGTTTGGCACACCGCTCCTTCTGACACTGTTCTGTCATGGGACAGCAAGCGACGCCGGTGCGAACGGCCAGGCTGGGAAAGGCAGTCGGCCCGGAGCCGACGTCGGTCAGCGGAGCGGTGCTGCTGCTCCCCGGCGGGGAGGAGGTGTCCGCCCGCCGGCCGTCCTCCGTGTGGGCGACGGCCTCGGTGCGCTCGCTGGGCCGCCGCCTCGCCCGCGCGGGCCGGGAGGAGGGGCTGGCCGTGCACACCGTCCACTACCGCTTCCGGGGCTGGAACGGCAGCGAGGCGCATCTCGCCGGGGACGCCGAGTGGGCCGCGGACGAGGTCGTACGCCGGTACGGGGACGTGCCCGTGTGCCTGGCCGGTGTGGGCATGGGCGGGCGCGCGGCGCTGCGGGCGGGCGGGCACGAGGCGGTGAACTCGGTCGTCGCGCTGGCTCCCTGGCTGCCCGAGGAGGACGTCGCCGCCCCCGCCGAGCCGGTGAAGCAGCTGGCGGGACGGCGGGTGCTGATCGTGCACGGCACGAACGACGAGCGGACCGATCCCGAGCTGTCGTTCCGGTTCGCCGCGCGGGCGAAGAAGGCGAACCGGGAGGTGTGCCGGTTCGAAGTGCACTCCGACGGCCACGGGTTGCACGGATATCGGGACGAAGTGCTCTGCCTGTCGAAGGACTTCGTGATGGGGGCGCTGTTCGGCCACACGGTGTCGCGCCCCGTGGAGGACGCGCTGGCCGCACCGCCACCGATCGGCCTGCGGATGCCGCTGGCGGCGGGGTTCGGCCGGTCGCTGAGACGGTAGGCGGGCCGACGGGCAGGTGACACGGTCGGGGTGGGAGCCCAACGCCCGCTGCGAGCTGCACTGTTTCTTCCCGGAGCGGTTCACCCCGGCGCAGTGGCTGACGGACTGGCTGGACGGCAACAGGACGTTCCCCGAGCCGCCGCCGACCGACTGCCCCGAGTGCGCCGACTGACCGTCCCGGTAGCCGCGGTGTTCCGCTCAGGCGGGCAGCAGGTTCCCCCGGCGGGACAGCAGGAACTTCTTGAAGGCCGCCACCGGGGGTGTGTCCGGGCGGTCGGCCAGCCAGGCGACGCCGATCTCGCGGACCGCCCGGGGGGCGGTGACCGTCAGCTCCACCACGCCCGGGCGAGGCACCGTCGGCGGCGGCAGCAGGGCGACCCCGAGACCGGCCGCCACCAGGCCGCGCAGCGTCTCCGCCTCCTCGCCCTCGAAGGCCACCCGTGGCCGGAAGCCCGCCTCGTGGCACAGGGTGTCGAAGATGCGGCGCAGTCCGTAGCCCGGCTCCAGGGTGACGAAGGTTTCCTCGGCCGCCTCGGCCAGCCGGATGCGGCGGCGGGCCGCCAGCCGGTGGTCGGCCGGCACGACGAAGCGGAGCTTCTGCTCGTCCAGGCGGCGGGCGACCAGATCGGGCGCGTCCGGCACCGGGGAGGTCAGGCAGAGGTCCAGCTCGCCGGCGCGCAGCCGCTCCAGCATGGCCTCGCCGTAGTTCTGGACCAGGCTGAAGCGGACCCGCGGGTGGTCGGCGCGGAAGGCGTGCAGCAGGCCGGGTACCGTTTCGGCGCCCATGGTGTGCAGGAAGCCGAAGGCGACCTTGCCGGTGGCCGGGTCGGCGTCGGCGCGGACCTCCTCGGCGGCCCGCTCGATCTCGGCGAGGGCGCGCTCGACCGAGGCGAGGAAGGTGCGGCCGGCGGTGGTCAGGGAGACCGTACGGCCGTGCCGGGCGAACAGGTCCACGCCCAGGTCCTGCTCCAGGCGGGCCATCGCCCGGGACAGGGTGGACTGGGGGACGTTCATCTCGTGGGCGGCCCGGGTGACGTGTTCGGTGCGGGCCACGCCGGCGAAGTAGGCGAGGCGGGGTGCGAGCAGCCTCGACATCCCGCTCATGTCTTCTGTGTCACCGGACGGTGACAGCCACGCCTGTGACCTCTGCTGATGCGCCATGGGAACGATTATGGCCAATCCATGCATTGGACGGATCAGAGGGAGCGTCCCTACGGTCGAAGCATGTCTCCCGCCAGTACCGGGGCGTCCACCACCGTGGACGCCGTCACGCCCGTCCCCGCCCTCGACTCCGCCTCCGCCCCCGGCTCCACCCGTGAGTGCGACACCCGGATGACTCCGGGCGGCCCCGGCTACCGCCGGATGAGCTTCGCCCTCTTCCTCGCCGGCGTCGCGACCTTCGCCCTCCTGTACTCCACGCAGGCCCTGCTGCCGCTGATCTCCGGCGAGTTCGGGGTGGCGGCGAGCGAGGCCAGCTGGACCGTGGCGGCCGCGACCGGCGGACTGGCGCTGTTCGTGCTGCCGATGAGCGCCCTGTCGGAGCGCTTCGGCCGCCGCACGGTGATGACGGCCTCGCTGGCCGTCGCGGTGGCCGTCGGACTGCTGGTGCCCTTCGCGCCGTCGATCGGCGCGCTGGTGGTGCTGCGGGCGGTGCAGGGCGCGGCGCTGGCCGGTCTGCCGGCCTCGGCGCAGGCCTACCTGGCCGAGGAGGTCCGGCCGAAGGCGCTGGTCACGGCGATCGGGCTGTTCGTCGCGGGCAACAGCGTCGGCGGCATGAGCGGCCGGGTCATCACCGGCTGGGTGGCGCAGGAGTGGGGTTGGCGGACCGCGGTGGGCGTGATCGGCGTGATCGCGGTCGTCTGCGCGATCGCCTTCCGGCTGCTGCTGCCGGCCCCGCGGCACTTCACGGCGGGCTCCCTGCGGCCCC
Organism: Streptomyces sp. NPDC051133; assembly: GCF_040682635.1. Classification (NCBI taxonomy): domain Bacteria; kingdom Bacillati; phylum Actinomycetota; class Actinomycetes; order Kitasatosporales; family Streptomycetaceae; genus Streptomyces; species Streptomyces sp. NPDC051133. Next base: position 9,718 of record NZ_JBFBBK010000084.1, on the reverse strand, counting down.
GGGACCTGCTGGGCACGGTCCGTGACCACCTCTCCGACCCGCTGCTGCGCCGTCTGTACGCGATCGGCGCGCTGTTCATGACGGTGTTCGGCGGTGTGTACACGGTGATCGGGTACCGGCTGACGGGTGCGCCGTTCGGGCTGCCGCAGGGCATCGTCGGCTCGATCTTCCTGGTCTACCTGGTGGGCACGGTGTCGGCGTCCGCCGCCGGCCGGCTGGTGGGCCGGCTCGGCCGCCGGGGCGCGCTGTACCTGGCGGGCGGGACGACGGCGGCGGGCCTGCTGCTCTCCCTGGCCGCCTCGCTGCCCCTGGTGCTGCTGGGCCTGGTGCTGATCACGGCCGGCTTCTTCGCCGGGCACGCGGTCGCCTCCTCCGCGGTCAGCAAGACGGCCACGCACGGCCGCGCCCAGGCGTCGGCGCTGTACCAGTCGGCGTACTACATCGGCTCCAGCGTCGGCAGCACGGTCGGCGCGACGGCCTTCCACGCGGGCGGCTGGGCCGGCACGGTCGGCGTCGGCGTCCTCGCGGTCCTCGGCGTCGTCACGATCACCCTCCTCGGCACCCGGGCGGCCCGCGTCCAGGCGCGGCGGGAGCCGGTCCCGGCACACTGAGCGGCTGTGCCACGGGCGGGTGCGGGGTACGGGCATGCGGGCCCGTACCCCGCACGTGTGTCCGCGGGAACCGGCCCCGCGCGCGTCGCCGCGCGCACCGGGATGCTCAGGCCGGGAAAGCAACCGATCCGAGCTGGGCTTTTTCGCGCTCGGGGGGCCATTGTCAGTGGGCTGCGGTAGCTTCCCAAGTGCTGGAGCGCGAAGGCGCGCGGACAGAACGGCCACAGGGGTGGGTGGACGATGGGCGACAGCACGGCGACGGCGGACCTGGACCTCGCGCTGGAGAAGCACCGGACCGAACTGACCGGGTACTGCTACCGGATGCTCGGCTCCTCCTTCGAGGCCGAGGACGCGGTGCAGGACACCCTGGTGCGGGCCTGGCGCAGCCACGCCTCGTTCGAGGGCCGTTCATCACTGCGCTCCTGGCTGTACCGGATCGCGACGAACGTGTGCCTGGACATGCTGACGGCGGGCAGCAAGCGGGCCCGGCCGATGGACCTGACGGACGCGACCCCGCTCGCCCAGGCGGCCCTGTCCCCCCGCCCGGACAACACCTGGCTGGAGCCCATGCCCGACGCGCGCGTGCTGCCGACGCCGCAGGACCCGGCGGAGGCCGCGGTCGCCAAGGAGTCGATCCGGCTGGCCTTCATGGCGGCCCTCCAGCAACTGCCGCCCAAGCAGCGGGCGGTGCTGATCCTGCGCGAGGTGCTGGCCTGGCGGGCGAGCGAGGTGGCCGAGCTGCTGGACACCACGGTCGCGTCGGTCAACAGCGCGCTGCAGCGGGCCCGGGCCACGCTCGCCGAGCGCGAGGGCGAGGGCGCCGAGGGGGCGGTGTCCGACCCGCTGGACGAGGAGCAGCAAAAGCTCCTGGAGCGCTATGTGAAGGCCTTCGAGGGCTACGACATGACGGCACTGACGGCGTTGCTCCACGAGGACGCCATCATGACGATGCCGCCGTTCGACCTGTGGCTGCGGGGCACGGCCGACATCACCGGCTTCATGACGACGATCGGCGCCTCCTGCGCCGGTTCCCGGCTGCTGCCGGTGCGGGCCAACGGGCTGCCGGGCTTCGCGCACTACAAGCCGGACCCGGAGAAGGGCGGCTTCAGCCCCTGGGCGGTGCAGGTCCTGGAGATCTCAGAGGGCCGGATCACCGGTTTCCACTGTTTCCTCGACACCCAGCGCTGGTTCCCCCTCTTCGACCTGCCCCTCCACCTGGAAGCGGAGTCCGACGAGGTCGAGGAGGGCGTGTAGCGCCGGGTCGGCGTCCCGTAGCCGTATCCGCCCGCCGGCCCGGCGGGCGGTGAGCTCCAGCCGGGCCAGCAGGTCCACGACGGCGAGTCCCGGCGGTCCGAGCCCGCCGACGTCGCAGACGACGACGGCGGCTCCGCCGCCCGTCAGCAGGGCCCGGACATCGGCGCACAGCCCGGGCACCTCGTCCCGGGCGACGGGGCCGCGCAGCACGAGCACGGCGGGGGTCCTGGCATCCACGTGCGGGTAGACCGCCGGACCGGGCGGAACTCATCGGCAGAGATCACATTGACCTGCGCGGCCTCCTCCCCGGAGGGTGGGATCCGTGGCGGGGGTACTGAGCGGGTTCGCGGTGATCGCGGTCGTCATCGGGGTGGGCTATGTGCTCGGGCGGCGCGGGACGCTCGGGGCGCAGGGCGGCGAGGTGCTGACCCGGCTGGCCTTCACGGTGGCCGGTCCGGCGCTCCTCTTCACGACCCTCGCGCGCGCCGACCTCTCGGTCCTCTTCTCCGCCCGGCTGCTGGTGACGGCGCTGAGTACGGCCGCGGTGTGCGGGGTCTTCGTGGCCGTCGCGGCGGTACGGCGCTGGAGTGTGGGCCGTACGACCATCGGCGCGCTGTGCTCCGGGTACGTCAACTCGGGCAACCTCGGCATCCCGATCGCCGCGTACGTCCTCGGTGACGCGTCCCTGGTCGCGCCGGTGCTGCTGTTCCAGGTCGTCCTGGTGACCCCGGTCGCGCTGACGGTCCTGGACCTGTCGGGCATGGGCGAAAAGGGCACGGTGTGGCGGCGTCTGCTGACGCCGCTGCGCAACCCGATCGCGGTGGGTTCGCTGGCGGGGGTGGTGGTGTCGGCGGCGGGCGGACACGTCCCCGGCCCCCTGATGAACCCCCTCACCCTGATCGGCAACATGTCCGTCCCGGCGGCCCTGCTGGCCTTCGGCATGTCGTTGCACGGCAGCGCGGCCCCCGGCCGGGGCCGGGACCGTCACCCGGTCCTGCTGTCGGTGGCGCTGAAGTCACTGGGCCAGCCGCTGGTGGCCTGGTCCCTGGCGGCCGGCGTCTTCGGCCTGCACGGCGCGCCCCTGCTGGACGTGGTGGTGACCTCGGCCCTCCCGTCCGCCCAGAACCTCTTCACCTACGCCAGCCGCTACCACGTGGCCGAGACCCTGGCCCGCGAGTCGATCCTGCTGTCGACGGTGGTGTCGGTACCGGTGCTGGTGGGGGTGGCGGCGGTGCTGGGGTGACGCCAGGTCAGTCGACGGGGAATTCGCCGGTGTCGATCGTGAGGTCGAACGGCGCCGGGAGCTTGATGGGATCGCCGAACTTCACAGCGCTCAGGACGCGGTAGACGTCGCCCTTCGGCTCTCCGTAGAGCGTGGTGGTCGGCCCCCCGGGGGCCCAGCGGTCGACGAGGAGGTAGAGCGGGATCCCCGCGGTGGCGTAGGCGGCGGCCTTGCTCACGCGGTCGTGGCGGGCGTTGGACTTGGAGGTCACTTCGGCGACGAGTTCGGCGAGGGCGGCCGGGATGTAGGAGTCCGTCTCCGGGCGCTCCCGCACCGGCGTCACCAGCAGGTCCGGGATGAGCATGCCCAGCCGCGACGGTACGGCGATCGACTGAGTCTGGAAGATCTCCCAGTCCTCGGGGATCACGGAGTACAGGCGACGCTGGATGCGGGCCGCGATGACGTTGTGGCGGAACGCGGGAGAGGGTGACACGGTGATGATCCCCTCGATGATCTCCACCTTGCTGCCCTCGGGCCATTCCATCTCCTCCCAGTACCGGACGAGGTCGTCCCAGTTCTGGTCGGGGTCCTGGCTGACGGTGAGTGCGCTCACGGCGGTCTCCTATCGGTGCGTCACCGATCCCAGCATGCCGAACGGGACCGGCGGAGGTCCACCGGTCCCGTTCACCCGAAAGAGGAAACAGCAGGTCAGGCGATGCGTTCCAGCACCACCGGCGTGGCCTGGAAGTCGGTGCCCGGGGCCGCGATGTCGTACGCGCCCTCGACCGCCTGCAGGGCGTACTCGAAGCGTTCGGGGGTGTCCGTGTGGAGGGTGAGGAGCGGCTGGCCCTCCTGGACCGTGTCGCCCGGCTTGGCGTGCATCTCGACGCCGGCGCCCGCCTGCACCGGGTCCTCCTTGCGGGCCCGGCCGGCGCCCAGGCGCCAGGCGGCGATGCCGATGTCGTAGGCGTCGAGGCGGGTGAGGACACCGGTGGACGGGGCCTTCACCACGTGCTGCTCGCGGGACGTGGGCAGCGCCGCGTCCGGGTCGCCGCCCTGGGCCGCGATCATCCGGCGCCAGACGTCCATCGCCGAACCGTCGGCCAGGGCCTTCGCCGGGTCCGCGTCCTTGATGCCGGCCGCGTCGAGCATCTCGCGGGCCAGGGCGACGGTCAGTTCCACGACGTCGGCGGGGCCGCCGCCGGCCAGGACCTCGACCGACTCGCGGACCTCCAGGGCGTTGCCCGCGGTCAGGCCGAGCGGGGTGGACATGTCCGTCAGGAGCGCGACCGTCTTCACGCCGTGGTCGGTGCCGAGGCCGACCATCGTGGAGGCCAGTTCACGGGCGTCCTCGATCGTCTTCATGAAGGCGCCCGTGCCGACCTTGACGTCCAGCACCAGCGAGCCCGTGCCCTCGGCGATCTTCTTCGACATGATCGAGGAGGCGATCAGCGGGATCGCCTCCACCGTGCCGGTGACGTCGCGCAGCGCGTACAGCTTCTTGTCGGCGGGGGCCAGGCCGTCGCCCGCCGCGCAGATCACCGCGCCGGTCGTGTCGAGGACGTGCAGCATCTCCTCGTTGGACAGCAGCGCGCGCCAGCCCGGGATGGACTCCAGCTTGTCCAGGGTGCCGCCGGTGTGGCCGAGGCCCCGGCCGGAGAGCTGCGGCACCGCGGCCCCGCAGGCGGCCACGAGCGGCGCCAGGGGCAGGGTGATCTTGTCGCCGACGCCGCCCGTGGAGTGCTTGTCGGCCGTCGGGCGGGACAGGCCGGAGAACTCCATGCGCTCGCCGGAAGCGATCATGGCCGCCGTCCAGCGGGCGATCTCACGGCGGTTCATGCCGTTGAGCAGGATCGCCATGTTGAGCGCGGCCATCTGGTAGTCGGCGACCTCGCCGCGGGTGTAGGCGTCGATGACCCAGTCGATCTGCGCGTCGGTCAGCTCGCCGCGGTCCCGCTTGGTGCGGATCACGGAGATGGCGTCCATGGCCATGGCGGAGTGGTTCCTTCCGGGAGGTGCGAAGTGTACGGCCCCCCTGCGAGCGGGGCAGGGGGGCCGTACGGGACTTACTTGGAGAGATGGTCCGGGCCGAAGGCCTGGGGCAGCATCTCGGACAGCGACAGGACGCCCGCGGGGGTGTCCAGGAGGAGCTCGGGGCCGCCGAACTCGTACAGCAGCTGACGGCAGCGGCCGCACGGCACGAGCAGTGCGCCCTCGCCGTCCACGCAGGTGAAGTGCGTGAGCCGGCCGCCGCCCGTGCGCTGCAGCTGGGAGACCAGGCCGCACTCGGCGCACAGGCCGAGACCGTAGGAGGCGTTCTCCACGTTGCAGCCGGTGACCGTGCGGCCGTCGTCGACCAGGGCCGCCACGCCGACCGGGTAGCCCGAATAGGGGGCGTAGGCGTGGGACATGGCCTCCCGTGCCTCGGCGCGCAGCGCCTCCCAGTCGAACGCGGTGGCTTCCTGAGTCACTTGCCCTGGCCCTTCCGGTACCTCATGCCGTCCGCCTTCGGCATCCGCAGGCGCTGCGCCGACAGCGACAGCACCAGCAGGGTGACGACGTACGGGGTGGCGCCCACGAAGTCGCTCGGGACCTCGTCGGTGAACAGGTACCAGACCAGGACCAGCGCGGCCGTCATGAGGGCGATCCCGCCCTGCCAGTGGGCCTTCTTGTACATCTTCCATCCGCCCAGCAGCGCGAGCAGGACGACCAGCAGCAGGAGCAGCGCGTGGACGGTGACGCCGCCGTTGCGCAGCTGCAGCGCGTCGGAGTAACCGAACAGGCCCGCGCCCATCGCCAGGCCGCCCGGACGCCAGTTGCCGAAGATCATCGCCGCGAGGCCGATGTAACCGCGGCCACCGGTCTGGCCCTCGAGGTAGGTGTGCGAGGTGACCAGCGCGAGGAAGGCGCCGCCGAGGCCGGCGAGGCCGCCGGAGACGGCCACGGCCGCGTACTTGTACTTGTACACGTTGACGCCGAGGGACTCCGCGGCGGTCGGGTTCTCGCCGCAGGAGCGCAGCCGCAGGCCGAACGGGGTGCGCCACAGCAGCCACCAGCTGCCGACGAACAGCAGCACGGCGAGGATCGTCACGACCGACAGGTTGGTGATCAGGCCGCCGAGGATGCCGGCGAGGTCGGAGACCAGGAACCAGTGGTGCTTCTCGATCGACGCGAGGCCGTCGGAGAGGCCGGGCAGGGTGACGTCCGGCAGCGAGTCCACGGGCGGGGACTGCTTGGGGTTGCCGCCCGCGTCGGCCGCCTTGCCGCCGGCGAAGAACAGCTTGGCCAGGTACTGGGTGGCGCCGAGCGCGAGCAGGTTGACGGCGACACCGGAGACGATGTGGTCGACGCCGAAGGTGACGGTGGCGACGGCGTGCACCAGGCCGCCGAGGACACCGAAGCCGATGCCGCACAGCAGGCCGAGCCAGGGGCTGGTCTGCCAGCCGATCCAGCCGGCGCCGAAGGTGCCGAGGATCATCATGCCCTCGAGGCCGATGTTGACCACACCGGCCCGCTCGGACCACAGACCGGCGAGACCGGCGAGGCCGATCGGCACGGCGAGGCCGAGCGCGGCGCTGACCTGGCCCGCGGAGTCGAGCGAGTTGGAGCCGGTGATCATGCGGACCGCGGCCAGGAGCAGCAGCGCCCCGGCGACGATCAGCAGGATCTGGCCGAAGGAACGGGTGGAGCCCTTGGGGGCGTTGCCCGCCTTGGGGGCCGCCGGCGGCGGCGCGTCGGTCATCGTGGCGGTCATCACGCCACCTCCTGCTTCTTCGTCGCGGCGGCGGCCTGGGCGGCGAGTTCGGCGCCGACCTTCTGCTGCTGGCGCTTGAGGCCGTAGCGGCGCACGACCTCGTAGGCGATCACGACGCAGAGGACGATGACGCCCTGGATGACGCCGAGGATCTCCTTGTCGTAGCCCTGGAACTCCAGGTGGTTGGTGGTGCGCTCCAGGAAGCCCCAGAGCAGGGCACCGAGCGCTATGCCGACCGGGTTGTTGCGGCCGAGCAGGGCGATGGCGATGCCGGTGAAGCCGATGCCCGCGGGGAAGCTGTTGTCGAACTGGTGGCTCTCGTTCAGCAGCGTGGGCATGCCGATCAGGCCGGCCACGGCACCGGAGATGATCATGCTGGTCGCGATCATCTTCTTCACCGACACACCGCTCGCGGCGGCGGCGCTCTCGGACTGGCCGACGGTGCGCAGGTCGAAACCGAACCGGGTGCGGCCCAGCACGAACCAGTACGCGAGACCGACGACCACCGCGACGACGATGAAGCCGTCCAGGACGCCGGCCGGGCCGGTGTCGATGTTGAAGAAGAACGAGGACGACGGCAGCGGCTTGGTGGAGACGAGGGTGCCGCCCTGCTGGAGCTCGCCCAGCTTCCCGGGCTGGAGCAGATAGGCGATGATCGCGGTGGCGATCGAGTTCAGCATGATCGTCGAGATGACCTCGCTGACACCCCGGGTCACCTTGAGGACGCCGGCGATGGCCGCCCACAGGGCGCCGGTCGCCATGGCGCAGACCAGGATCAGCGGGATGGCGAGCCAGCCCGGCACGGTCAGCGCGCCGCCGACGACGGCGGCGATGAAGGCGGCGAGCCGGTACTGGCCGTCGACCCCGATGTTGAACAGGTTCATCCGGAAGCCGATGGCCACCGAGACACCCGCGAGGTAGTACGTCGTCGCCTTGTTCAGGACGTAGACCTGGCTGTCGCTGGCGAAGCCGTAGGTCATCATGTCGCTGAAGGCGTCGCCGGGGTTCTTGCCGGTCGCGGCGATCACCAGGGCGGTGACGACGAGCGCGGCGACGACCGCCAGCACCGGCGCGGCGAGGCCGAGGAGCAGCCGCTCCTTGTCGATCCGTGAGGTCAGCTTCTTCATCGCTCGTCGTCCTCTGTGTGCTCCAGGTGGCCGGTGGCCGCACCCGTCATGGCGGAGCCCAGCTCTTCGGGGGTGATGGTGGCGGGGTCGGCGTCGGCGACCAGGCGGCCGCGGTACATCACCCGCAGGGTGTCGGACAGGCCGATCAGCTCGTCGAGGTCGGCGGAGATCAGCAGCACGGCCAGGCCCTCGCGGCGGGCCTCGCGGATGTAGTCCCAGATGGCCGCCTGCGCGCCGACGTCCACACCGCGCGTGGGGTGGGCGGCGATGAGCAGCTTGGGGTCGTGGCTCATCTCGCGGCCGACGATCAGCTTCTGCTGGTTGCCGCCGGACAGCGAGGCCGCGGTCACGTCGATGCCGGGGGTGCGGACGTCGTACGCCTCGACGATCCGCTCGGTGTCGGTGCGGGCCGCCTTGATGTCGATCAGTCCGCCGCGCGAGTTGGGCCTCTCGGTGACGTGGCCGAGGATGCGGTTCTCCCACAGCGGCGCTTCCAGGAGCAGGCCGTGGCGGTGGCGGTCCTCGGGGATGTAGCCGATGCCGGCCTCGCGGCGGTTGCGGGTGGGCGTGCGGGAGATGTCGGTGCCGTCGAGGGTGACGACGCCGGCGTCGGGCTGCCGCATGCCCATGATCGCCTCGACCAGCTCGGACTGGCCGTTGCCCTCCACACCGGCGATGCCGAGGACCTCGCCCTTGTGGATGGTGAGGCCGATCTCGTCGAGGATGATCCGCTCGATGCCGTCGAGGTCCGTCTGCGTCAGGTGCAGGCCCTGCACCGTGAGCATCGGGACGTCCGTGACGGTGGACTCCTCGGTCTCGGGCGTGGGCAGTTCGCTGCCGACCATCATCTCGGCGAGCTGCTTGGGCGTGGTCGAGCGCGGTTCGGCCGTGCCGACGGTGGTACCGCGCCGGATGACGGTGATCTCGTCGGCGACGGAGAGCACCTCGCCCAGCTTGTGGGAGATGAAGATGACGGTGAGGCCCTCGGCCTTCAGCTCGCGCAGGTTGTCGAAGAGCGCGTCGACCTCCTGCGGCACGAGGACGGCGGTGGGCTCGTCGAGGATGAGGGTCTTGGCGCCGCGGTAGAGGACCTTGAGGATCTCCACGCGCTGGCGGTCGGCGACGCCCAGGTCCTCCACGAGGACGTCGGGCCGGATGTTCAGCCCGTACGCGTCGGAGATCTGCCTGATCTTCGCGCGCGCCCTGCCCCCGATGCCGTGCAGCTTCTCCGCGCCGAGGACGACGTTCTCGAGGACGGTGAGGTTGTCGGCGAGCATGAAGTGCTGGTGCACCATGCCGATGCCGCGGGCGATGGCGTCGCCGGGGTTGCGGAAGGCGACCTGTTCGCCGCTGACCGTGATGGTGCCCTCGTCCGGCTGCTGCATGCCGTAGAGGATCTTCATCAGGGTGGACTTGCCGGCGCCGTTTTCACCGCACAGGGCATGGACGGTGCCCGTGCGGACCGTGATGTCGATGTCGCGGTTGGCGACGACGCCGGGGAAGCGCTTGGTGATGCCGCGCAGTTCGACGGCAGCGGGAGGGCTGGACGCGTTGATGGCGCACTCTCCTCGGGGAAAGGGGCTGCATAGGGGAGGTGGCAGGCGTCGGCGACGCTAGCGCGGCAACTCCGCGCTACACGCGTAGAGTTGACACATTGTTATGGCTCGGCCGCTCGTCCTCGGCGGACCACTGGCGCAGCAGGCCCTGGTGCGGGTAGCGGCCCCGGCCGACGAGGTCGGCGACCGTGATG
>NZ_JBFBBK010000083.1:0-20808 GCF_040682635.1 Streptomyces sp. NPDC051133 | reverse complement strand
ACCCTTGGCCGCAGCTACCACCTGGTCTCGGACGGTCACGCCGGCGCGGACGTGCACTGGACCACCGCCCGCTCCGCCCGCCAGTGCGCCGCGCACTCCGAGGCACTGCGGCCCGTCCTCGCCCGCCTCGAACCGCCGGACGCACTCGCACCCGAGCGTCTGCACGCCCAAGGACTCACCTCGACCAGAACCGGCCAGCCGGTCTGCTGCGCGACCTGCTGGACCTCTATCAGCTCCTCAGCCTCGTCGACGTCACCTGGGCACTGCTCGCCCAGGCCGCCTGCGCCCCCCGTGACCGGAAGCTGCTCCACACCGTCGACGACTTCTCGACACGGACGGCGACAACTCGACTCGGTGCGCATGCGCATGAGGACAGCCGGCCCCCCAACCCTGGTGACCGCCACATAGATCACGCCCACCAGCCGTAGGGCCGGTCATATCCAACGGCGGTGCAGCCGGTCCAACAACAGATAACTGCGTTCTTCCGCCGCGGTGAGTTCGGCGGGATCGATCCCCGCCCGCCACAGTTCGCCGGCGGCGGCATCGTCGGCATCACGCAACTCCACCACGGCCTGCGCCAGACGCGCCTGAACGTCCGGGGGCGGCGGTCCGCAGTGAGGGGCCAGGGCCTCCTCCGCGCGTTCCACCGCCTGCGTGCATGCGGCCAGTGCGCTCTCCACCCGCACAGCGGCATGGTCGTCGACCACCAGCAACGCGCAGACCAGCCCCACGGCGATCCCCAGGAAGCTGGCGAGCCCGCGGTCGTAGACAAGTTCACCGGCGGATACGGGGGTGGCCATGTCGCTCAGCAGCAGGGCCATTGGCGTCACGAAGACGACCCCCAGGGTGTAGTTGCGGACGACGGCGTATTCCAACAGGAACTCCAGGAGCACGATCACCAGGGCCAGGACCTCAGGACCCGGGTGCGCGGCCAGCACGCCGACGGCGATCAGCAGTCCGACGACGGTGCCCATCGCCCGCTGGGCGGCACGTTGCGCTGTCGTGCGGATGTTGACCGAGTGCAGCACGGCGGCCGCCGAGATCGCCGCCCAGTAGCCGTGCCCCAGGCCCAGCAGAAGTGCCAGTCCACCGGCCACCCCGGTGCCCAGGGTCATCCGCAGCGCCGGAATCACCCGGACCGAGATGTGACCGGACCCGGCGAGGTGCCGACCCAGCATCAGCTCGGAGGCGCGCCGGACGGCCGTGTCCGCATGCAGCGCGGCCGGCCCCAGGGCGCTGCGGCCCCGGTCACCCGAAGCCGCACAGGACTCCAGTTCGGGCAGCAGCGGCACGACCCGGCGGCGTCGGTCCGCGAGCAGAAGGGCCTGCCGGCGGAGGTGCTCCGGCGTCACGGGAAGGTCGTCGGGTGACCGCCGTACGGAGCCGATCAGCAGGAACCACGAGATATCCGTCAGAAACGTGCAGATCTCCTCGTGCCCGCTGCGCCGCAGTTCCATCGGCGGTGCGAGGCCGAGGGAGTGGTACGCATGCAGCACGGCCACCGTCGCCCGGTGCCGCAACCGTCCCGTGGCCTTGGTGCCGGCCCCGTGCAGCAGGTCCGCGAGCGCGCGCAGTGCGGCGGCGACGGCGATGCGCTGGGGGCGGTCCGGATGGACGAGCCAGCCCACCACGGCCAACACCCAGGCCACCGCCGACGCCGCTGCGGCCAGCCCGGTTCTCGGGAGGACATCGGCCAGAGCGGTGGAGGTGTTGGCGGCCACCGCGAAGGAGAAGAGCAGCAGCACCGCACCCAGTCCGCCCAGCCGGGTGGCATCGCAGGCGAACTTGGCCAGTCCGGCGACCACGGCCGTCGCCGCCACCACCGCGACGGCACCGGCTCCGCCCGCCCGTGGTTGGGCCAGCGCGGCCAGGGCCGCACCGAATCCCACGCACGCCGTCATGGCCACCCCGACCAGCGAGAGCACCCGAGCACGGCGCCCGTACGGCAGATTGCGCCCGAACGTGGTGGTGAAGGAGCCCAGCATGGCGTACACCGCCAGATCGGGCCGTCCGGCCAGCACGATCGGCAGCGCCACGACCGCCATGGCCAGAGCCGCGCGCAGGGCGAAGAGAAAGGCTCCGTCCACCTGGTGCACGGCCAGTGCACCACGCGGAGAGAGCACTCGCGTGACCCCGGCGAGCGAGCGTGGCCGGCCACCCCTGATGACGACGGGGAGACTCCTACGCGAAAACGGCATGGCCCGTATATCCCCTCCTCCGCCTTTCCGCATCAGGAGGAAGCCTCCGCCGACGGCGACCGTGAGCTGTGCGGGGGTGTAGGGGCCGAGGGGGATCTTCCAGTCGGCGACGTTGCCCAACACCCAGGGCTGGCGTCGGGCGGCGGTGTAGAAGCGGCTCCCCCGCGCCGCGGCCGCGGTCACAGCCAGCCTCCGACGCCCGGCAAGTGGTCACCGGACGTGTGGAGTCCGGAGTGGACGATGCCGGGGACAGCAGGTGCGCCCTTGGCCGGGTTCTTCACCTCGTCCTCGAACATGCTCGCGAGGCTGTCGCGGGAGTTGTACAGCCCGAGCGCGATGATCATCAGCAGCAAGGCCCCGATCCCGGCCGTGAGGCTGAACTTCTGGATCATGATGACGACGACGAGGCAGACGAGACCGGCCTGCAGACCCTTGGTCGACCACTGCTTGAACATGTTGATCCAGGAGTTGCCGAGATCGTTGAGCTGCCCGGCGAGCACCAGACTGTGCACCGTGTTCACCGGGCACCCCCGTCCCGGGAGGTCCCGGACTCCAGCGCGGCGACTTCCCACCGGCCCGAGCGGGCCTTGAGCGTGAGCTCGTACGCCAGCGGCCACCGACCACGGGCGTCCCGGGCTTCCACCCGGACCTGGACCCGCACCGCAGTGCCGGCGGCCGGCACCTTCTCGGCAGCCGCTGCCTCCTCGACCGCGGACACCTGCTCGACGGAGACCGCCGCATACGGGGCGGGGGAGATGGCCGACATTTGCACACCGGGCGCAAGGTAGCGGTCGACCTCGCCGGCCCCCGTCAGGTAGGCGGCGAGGAACTCCCCGACAGCCGAGGACAGATCACCCTCCGGGACACTCACGCCCTACAGCGACTTCGGCACCCCGCCCCGAGCCGGGCCGGCGACCACGCCGGGCGCACCAGTCACCGTGAACGAAGCACCCGTCCGGTCGGCGGCCACCGGGACGGCGTAGTAGCGCACCGATCCGTCGGCGTACTGCGCAGCCACCGTCACCGACCACGCGCCGTCCGCGCGCTGCGCACTGCGCACCGCGGTCACGGACTGCGGCGACGACTGCGCACCCGCTGCCGGGTGGGGCAGCTCGACGTCCGGCGCCATCGCCTGCGCAAGCCGCCCCTGTGCGCACTCGTCGCGTCATCGGCGCTGCTGCGCAGCCACGCGCTGACGAACAACTGCGCATAGCCGGCCGGGTCGGCACCGGTAGCCGCGGTGCGCACCGCGGTGGGCTTGGCCCCAGGAGCCGCCTCGACCGGGGTCGGGGTGGAGGCGACGGCGACAGCTAGGGCGACGGGGCCGGCCGCGATGACTGTCCAGACCGCCAGGCGCGCAAGCCGGACGCGGCGCCGCATCGCTCCCAGCCGGACGCCGGCCGCCATCGGGGCAGCAGCCTCGCGCTGTGAGCCATGCTTGCCAGGAGACACGGTCAAACTCCCAGTTCAGAAGGTGTGATTGCTGACCTTGAGAAAAACCGCTGACCCCGACCCGACCACCAACCACGAGACCCCGACCACGGTCACGATGGGGACACGAAGCCCGTGGTCGGGTCTGTGGTCGGCCCGACCACAGACCCGACCACGGGCCCGACGTGGCTCTGCCGGCGCTTACCGCGTCATCCGCGATGCGCCGCCGACAGATGCGCTCACACCCCTGTGCCACACCCGGCCAGCGCCGTCCGCGAGGACGCACAAGACACCACCAGACCCGCGAGCCTGCGCAGTGGCACACCCGGCTCTGCGCAAGAGGACATCGGGCTCCAAGGGCCGTACGGCGCACCAGCTTCACGCAACCCGACTGCGCACGCCCCTTGATTCGTTGCACACCCCCGATTGCGCAACTGCCCAACGAAGATGCGCAATCGGGGATGCGCAACGACTGCGCACACTGTTGGCAAGGCGTGGTCGACCCGACCACGACCCCGCCACGGCAGCTAGAAGACCGCGTTGCCGGATCGTGACCGATGGTCGGGGCTGATGGCCGTCAGTCTGGTCGGGGTCGGCGGATGAGCTGACCGCATGGAACCCACGTACGCCATCGCACCCGTGCCCACCGGCCGCCCCACCCCAGCGGGCGCGGGGCGCTGCCGTGGTCACCGCACGCGGCCTGTACCCGGGACGACGGCGCGATGAGCGGCTATGGATCCGGGATCCGCCGCGGCGTGATGGCGAACGACGAGTTCACGCAGATCGCCAACAGATTGTTCCGCGACAGCCGCATCTCGTACCGGACGAAGGGACTCTTCGGCTACATCAGCACTCACCGCAGGGGATGGCAGGTGAGCATCGCCGCCCTCGTCGCCCTGGGCCCCTACGGGCGAGACGCGGTACGCAGGGGGCTGAACGAGCTGCAGAAGTTCGGCTACCTGATCCGCCATCGCATGCGCCGCCCCAACGGCACCCTCGCAGAAATCGTCTACAGCATCACCGACCGGCCCGCCGCCCCAGACGTTCCGCCGAGCGCCCCGGCATCCACCTTCCGGGACCCTGGCAGAGACGCCCACACCAGCGCAGGGATCCGTAGAGGGGCATGGCAGGAGACCAGTTCACCCAGATCGCCAACGCGCTGTTCAGGGACAGCCGGATCTCCTTCAAAGCGAAGGGACTGTTCGGCTACATCAGCACCCACTGGGACGACTGGCAGATCACCATCGCCAACCTGGCCCGACACGGCCGCGAACAGGTCGACGCGGTGACCACCGGCCTGGAGGAACTGGAGCATAACGGCTTCCTGCTGCGCGAACGCGAGGGCAACACCGACGGCACGCTCGGGCAGGCCCTGCACTTGATCACCGACCTGCCCGCCCCGCAACAACCCCAGCTCCGGGGCAGAGTCGGGTTATCCAGGATTGGCTCAGCCAGTGTTGGCTGAGCTCGGCACTAAGAACACCATCGTGAAGAAGACCACCAAGCAGAAGACCAACCCCTTCCGTCCGTGCGACCGCGGCGGCGCCGCGCACACGAGCGCACGGGTGGCTCCCTCGCACGCGACAACATCGACGAAGCCGCCGCCTGCGGCAGACGAGATGCATGCGGGCATCCGGCTGCTGCTTCAGATCGGGGCGAGCCGTCCCGACCTGCTACTGACCGGGCATGCGCTGACCGATCGAGGCCGCGTGGCGACCGTGATGCTGGAGGCCGGCTGGAACGCCGAGCAGCTGCGCCACGTCATCACCGGCCGACCGCTGCCGAACCCGGTGCGCACCTCCATCGGCGCGATCATCGCCGCCCGGTGCCCCAGGCCCTCACCTACCGGGCCCTCGTGGAGTGCGCCGGCTGCGGCGTGCCCGCCACTGCTCCTGGTGAAGACCTCTGCCCGACCTGCCTGGGCTGGCCGCTGTGCCGCACCGGCCCCGGCCAGACGCCTAAGCGAGCACACCCGGCGGCGACGGCCGCTGCACCACGTGCACCCACCGCATCGACCCGTTCCACGGAAGGGAGCAACGCATGAACGAGCCCATTGAGCACGGGCGTGTGCCAGACGGTCACCAGCTGCGGAACACGTCCGTGTGCATGCTCTTCGCGCACGAACCGTACTATCCGCTGCCCGCCCGGATCAGCACCTCCGTGGTCGCCGCGGCCTGCCTGCTCCACCCCCACATCAAGCAGCCCGATGGGATGCGCATCCACCGGCAGTTGGTCCGAGGCCGCCGGCCGGGGGAGATCGTGCCGCTGGCCACTCTCACCCAGGAGCTGGGCGGCGGCGCCCGCTGGGGCGAGGTCGGCGACTGGGAAGCGGTGGTGGTCGACCTTGTCCGGCTCTTCCGCAGCGAAGGCTGCGACGCCCTCACCCTGGGCCTGCCACCCATCGAGCGGGCCTTGTTATGCAGCGGCCCCGACAGCACCGTCCGCGTCGTCGACCCGGCCACCCAGGAATGCACCTCCAACGGTCCGCAGGACCGCACGGCAGTCCTGGACCAGGTACGCCACCACCTCGCCTGGGCCGAGGCAGGCGGTTCCTTATGGCCTGGCGACCACCTGCTCCGCCCGCCCAACACCAGGCCGTGATACAGCGCCCGGTGGGAGGAGTTCGCCCGGCGCCTCGAAATGGGGATGCCTGCCACGGAGCAGGCGATGCACGCCCTCGCCGACGAGCCGCAGGTGCCCGGTGATTGGCAGGCCGACGAGATCGCCGAGACCGAGGGCCGCCCCGGCCGCCGCTTCTACAGCCTCACCGACAAGGGCGCCGAACAGGCCCCGCACGCCCTGTCATGATGACTCGCAGCGCCACGGCGTTCATAGAGACTTTCGCTCGTCGTGCCACACCAGCCGTAGAGACTTCCGCTCGGACAACGGTCACCCGAAGGCGGTGCCGCCGTTGCTCTTGGGGAGACAACGGCGCCACGCCCCTACTGGCTGGGCGGTCTGTATCCGCAAGGCGCTCTTGAACAATGTCAACTGCGGGTGGCGGCCACGACCACGCTGACCACGGAGGCCAGCAGCATCATCGCGGTGAGTGCTCCCGTGATGGGGATGGCCCATGCAGGGCGCATACGCTCCCCGTCTTCGGAGTCCAGGGCCGTCATCCGGTCCCTCGCCCTGGCATCCGGCGGGTTTCCGTACGACCGCGCGGCCCGCCAGGCGTCCGCGTTTTGCGCGCCCGACGGGCCCTCATCAGCCGGTGCGCTAGCCCGCCGTGATCAATCTCTGTGGCACTTCCTGTACGGCAACTGCTCACACCCGGAGCCGAGGCGGGCCCGAAGGGTCTCGCCGGTGTGGCAGTTATGCCGGTAACAGCGACCCCCGAGCCGCCCTTGGGGAAAGTGCACCGTCTACTTCACCATCCGGCTCAAGTACCTGCCCGACTTCCTCGACGCACTGACCAACCGCTCCTGTCACACCCGGCACATCACCGTCGTCACCGGCTCCGACGCGGCAGCCCCCGACCGCAACACACCCGCCCTGAACAGAAAGGACGCACCCATCACCGTCCTGTACGCGTCCTTCCCCAGCCTGGCCCAGCTCCACAGTTCCGACAACACCGACCACGGCCTCTACGACTCCTTCGTCAAGGACTTCACCTCCCCCCACCACGGCCAGCAGTTCCCCGCAAGCCGCCTCACCGACAGCTACTGGCCCCTCGTCGCCCACGACGCCGTCCTCACCGCCGCAACGGCCGTGCACAACTCCGCCGCGAGCGGCTCGGGCACCGCAGCCGGCCTCCCCAACCGCTACGCCGTCAGAGACGAGCTCTACACCCTGCGCACCGACGCCGTGGCCGGAGCCAGCGGACACTTCGGCATCGACAGCAACGGCGACCGCACCGACACCGCCGCCATCACCACCGTCCACCGCCGCGGCCAGCCCCTCAACAACACCTTGCACTCCGGCTGAGCCACAGCCACAACCTCCCGGGGCAGACCTGACCACAGGCCTGCCCCGGCACCAGGACCAAGGGGGGCCATGTGCTCATTGCAGATGGTTCTCATCCCGCGCTGCCGACAGTGCGGTACCGGGGCCACCGAGGAGGACGGCCGAGAGAGGCTCGTGGAGGAACGGCTGCTCTCCGACGCGCTGGGCCGCCGCCTGACTGCCGGCGGTTGGCACGTCGCCCTCCAGTACGCCTACGGTGCCCCGCCATACGGCTGGCAGGCCCACAAAAAGGACCTGATCGAGGGGGAGATGGAGCAGGCCGGCCGTGCCCGCGCCCGCCAGCTCCGGGACGTGGACGAGCTGTCACTCCGTGGGATCTGCGCTGTACTCGAAGCCTAGAACTTCCGACTCAAGCGCGGGGAGGGTTGGCATCCGGAAACCGTCCGCCGAATGCTCGCCAACCCCGCTGGCCGGCCGCCGACCCTGCGGAAGGGGCGGGGACAGGACGCCGCTCAAGAAGGGAAGGGTCGTCGCCGAGCGGAGCACTTACGTGTTTACCGACTTGTGCGCGGTATCGGAAAAACAGGCCCGCCGCGCCCCAGTCCCGCCGAACGCCGCGACGTCGCCCACGGCTACGTGATGCCAGAAGCCGCCTGAGGACGACCAGCGGGCTCAACGGTGCCTCGTGTCGGCGTGCTTGCCGTCGTGCGGTGGGGCAGGCCAGCATGCTCGGATGGCAGCCGATGGGTTGGAGCAGAGCCTGCTCGACGCGGTCCGCGACGGCGAGATGCTGGACCTCGCCGGTGACGGGCCGGTCGACGAGGCCGCGATGCGGTCCTGGGACGGAGCCCACACCGTCTCCGCGGCGCTGATCCGTGACCTGGTCCGCGGCCGCCGGGACATCGAGGCGGACCCGCACGGGCTGCGGCTGCGCGGCGCGCGCATCACCGGCCGCGTCGACCTGGCGAACATCACCAGCGATCTGCGGGTCGAGCTGGTCGACTGCTTCGTCCCCGACGGTCTGAACCTGTGCGACAGCCAGCTGCCCGGCCTCGTGCTGGACGGCTCCTGTTTCGGGCACCCCGCAGGTTCGCACGACCCACCGGTTGACGCCGCACGCTTCACCGCGCCGACGATGACGATGCGCGGAGCGGTTGCCAACGCCGACACACCTTCCGGCGCGGTCCGGTTCCTCGGCGCCCACCTCGGCCTGCTGGACTGCGACGGGGCGCGGCTGGCGAACACCTCCGGTCCCGCCCTGCACGCCGAGTTTCTGCGGGTCGATCACAGCGTGTACCTCCGCGACGGGTTCCGGGCCACCGGCGTCGGCGAACAGGGCACGGTCCGGTTCGCCTACGCCCATCTCGGTCGGCTGGCATGCGACGGGGCGCAGCTGGAGAACACCTCCGGTCCCGCCCTGCACGCCGACGGTCTGCGGGTCGACCGAGCCGTGTTCCTCCGCGCCGGGTTCCGGGCAACCGGCGCGGTCCAGCTGGTCGATGCCCACCTCGGTCTGCTGGATTGCGACAAGGCGCGGTTAGAGAACTCGTCCGGACCGGCCCTGCACGCCGACGGTCTGCGGGTCGACCGAGCCGTGTTCCTCCGCGCCGGGTTCCGGGCAACCGGCGCCGGAGACTGCGTGCTCGCCTTGAACGGCGTGTCGGTCGGATCGCTGTGGTTGGACACCAGCGGGGTGACCCGGTCGGGTCAGACCACGGGGGCCCTGGTCGGCATCGACGGGCTGACCTACGCGGACCTGCCGGCGCCGGTCGGGTTGTCCCGGTGGCTGGAGCTCTTGCGTGACCACACGCCCGGCTACTTCGCCCAGCCGTACCAGCAGTTGGCCGCCGTCCACCGGGCGGCCGGTCACGACAGCGAGGTGCGGGACATTCTCATGGCGCAGCGGCGGGACCAGATCGACCGCGGCGGACTTCGCTGGCGTGACCGGGCCTGGGCCCGATTCACCGGGCTAGCCCTGGGCTTCGGTTATCAACCCTGGCGAGCGCTGCTGCTGTTGTTCGCCGTCCTCGCCAGCTCGGTCGCACTGACGGTCGTCCTCGGTGGGCCGGGCGGCGGCCTGGAGCACACCGCCCGCGCGAGCACACCCACGACGCCCTGCAGCGTCGTGGAGCGGGTCGGCGTGGGTTTGGATCTGGGTCTGCCGGTGGTCAAGACGGGGGCGCAGGACCTGTGCGCCCCCACCGGTACCCGTGCAGGGCAGAGCCTCACCGTCGCGGGCTGGCTGCTGCAGCTGGCCGCGTGGGCGTCGGCCACCCTGTTCATCGCCGGCTTCACCGGTGCCGTGCGCAAGACCTGACCAGGCTATGGCGCCTTCGAACCGTGCCGGAGACGCGTGCTGCGGTGTCTCGGCGCCGCCGAGCGAACTACGGCCCCGAACGAGTAGCCATGGAGACTCCTGTCAAGCTCAACAAGCAGAACTTGACAGGGAACCGCCGTGTCAGCCGTACGCGATCGGCGGGAAAGGCGCCGGGCGGCGGGCGTTGGACGCGGTGTTGCACTTCGCGGACCAGCTGGCCGCGCGCCGGGGCATCCGGGCGGGCCTGGCCACCCTGGACGACGAGCGCACCGGTCTGGTCCTGGAACCGCTGCGCTGGACGCTGGAGTCCCTGGACGGCGGGCGCCCGTACCGGACGGTGATGCTGGAGCAGGTGCCCACCGTGCTGCCGGTATGGGAAGCGATGGCCGTCATTTTGCGTGCCGAGGGCTACACGGTGGTCACGGGCCGGATGAACGCCGAGGAGTACGGCGTCCCGCAGACCCGGGCCCCTCCTGTGTCGGCGGCTCGGGCAGCCGCGCCACCGTCACCCTGTACGGGGAGCGGGACGCGGGCCGCTGGATCGCCGACACCCGGCTGTTGGACACCGGTGAGCTGCCCGCCTACTGCGGCGGCTGCAAGGACATGATCCGGGTGTCCGTCGCCGACGCGGCCAGGCTCCAGACGTTCCCGCCCGGCCACTCCTTCCAGGGCAGCCGGACCAAGCAGTACGAGCAGATCGGCAACGCGATGCCGCCGGATCTGGCCGAGGCCGTCATCCGGCGGGTGATGGCCGCCGAACTGGCCGCCCGCACCGGCACCCAGGCAGCCTGACCCGGTTGGGCCGGATGTACAGCGACGAACCACCATTTTGACCCGGCCGCGCCCCGCCCGCTCGAGTCATGAGCCGTCCCGGCCCCGCACGCACCGCGCGTGCGGGGCCGGGACGGCGCTGAGAGTCACCGTCGGCGCGTGCTGTGGGTGGTTGCGTGTCTTGCCTCGCTTCCGGTCATGGTCGGTTCAGCGGCCTGGAGGGAGCGGTGACCATCCCCTGCCCCTTCGGGCCACCCCGACCCCGGCCCGTGCACGGCACGGCCCACACGCCCCTCTGGAGGACTCGATGAACGTGACATCCAGCGGCTACGTCCTCGAGTTCCCGCACGTCCTGGAAGGACTGCGGGAGACTGCAAGCCAGTGCCAGAACCGCGCTCACCTGGCCTTCGTGAACACGGCGATCACCGCGTTCGAGGAGACCGGACCGGACGCCGAACCGCTCCTGGACGGCTGCTCCTTGTCCACCGCCCGGCTGATCTTCGAGGAAGTCACCGAGGCGTACATCACCGCCGAGGAAGCCACCCGCCTCCAGGCCCGGAACAGCACCCCGGTCCGCGACCAGCAACTCCCCTACACCCGCCACCGCCGTGCCCAGGCCCGCCGGGCGGAGCACGACCGTCGCGGCCGGAACGCCACCGGCCTGGACCGGCTGCGCCACCTGCTGACCATCCCGGTCAGCTGACCACCGTCACACCGACCGGCCCGAACCCTGTCACGCGTTGCGGGGTTCGGGGGCCGCCCGCGTCCGGCCGGACGCGGGGTCTTGCGGGGCTTGGCTTCCGTCCCAGACAGTGTCGGTCCTGCCGGAAGGACGCTCCCACGCGCCGCCCCTCGGGGCGTGGTTGAGCCCCGGCCGCTGGCCGCCCCCACCCTCCAGGGCGGCCCGGCCCCCCCTTCCTCGCGGCACGTCCCGGCCACCGGCCCCGCGCGCCACGTCCCCTCTATCACCCGCACCCCGAAAGGGGCCCTGTCATGAGCCACCTCCGCCTGACCACCGTCCGCAACCTCGACGGCGAGCCGGTCGCCACCGTCAACGCGCAGTTCGTCACCAGCACCCACCTCCCTCACAGCTGGCTGATCACCGCCACCGCCACCGCCGACGACGACCGCGACGACTACGACAACCCCACCGCGCACCTCGACCACGACGGCCCGTTCGCCGACCCCGACGGCGCCCGCGCCTGGGCCGAAGCCCACCTCGCCCCCCATGCAACCCGCTACGCCGTCGTCCCCCTTACCGCCCCGTACACCTACGCCGACGTTGAAAGGGCGCTGGGCAAGCCGGGCCACGCCTCCGAGAAGGCGCGCCCCGCCCGCGCGAACACCATCGCCAAGTACTTCAGGCCGTTCGACCTCACCCGCCTGCGCTACGGCACCCGGACCGACACACGGCTTCACCGCCCGCGAGACCGAGCACCCGACCTCGGGCCGGTCGTCGAACTCACCGCCCTGGGCCCGGACCGTTACCAGCGCGACCGCGACCACAGCCTCATGCAGACCGTCCTGCGCCTGGACCACCCCCGATACGAGGTCACCGACAAGCACACCCACCCCCTGGTACGCCGCCTCTCCGACGCCGGACTCCACGCCCGCGCCGACCAGGCCGCCGACCGCGTCGCCCCGCACCTCGCCGGTCTCACCGCCAACACCGCACCCTCCGCCTTCGCCGAGGCCGCGTACACCCTGTTCGACGCCGTCCTGGGCGCCGCGCGGGAGAAGGCATCCGACGACCCTGATGCCTACGACCTCATGCTCCAGGTCGAGGACATGGCCCCCCCACGACGCCCTCGCCGCCCTCAAGAAGGCGTTCCTGCCCTCGGCCATGATCGAGCCCATCGCGGCCGCCCTCGCCCACCTCGCCCCGGACACCTTCACTCCTCGAGCAGACTGACGCGCCCCAGGGCCCGCCCACTCCGGCGGGGTTGCGGTTGTTGTCACCCGCCCGGCCACGGTCGGCGCACCGGCCCCCTCCTACAGCCCCGACCACCGGGCCCTTGATCGTGCCAGGGGCCCGGTGGGCCGACGTCTGCCCGGCCACGCCGCGAGCAGGTTGCGGGGCTAGATGATCAATTCCAAGGGGTCACTGGATGGGCGTAGGCAGTTTCGCTCCGGCGGATCGGCCTGGGAGGGTTTGGCCATGAGTGACGTTGTTATCCGTCGGGCCGAGTTCGACGACGCGCCTGCGCTGGCAGCTATGCGCTGGCGGTTCAAGGTGGAGGACGGCGGAGATGAAGTCCCGCAGGGCGAGGGAAAGTTCACCGCTGAGTGCGAGCAGTGGCTGCGTTCCCGGATGGCCGGGCCGTGGCGTATCTGGGTCGCGGAAGTAGGCGGCCGGTCCTGTGGCCATGTGTTCGTGTGTCTCGTGGAGAAAGTCCCGAGTCCCTACCCGGGTTCCGACGCCCTCGGCTACGTGACGAACTTCTACGTCGTTCCTGAACAGCGCAATCGCGGTCTGGGCAGGGCCCTGCTCGACGAGGTGACCAGCTATGCGCGCGCTCACGGCCTGGACACGTTGATCGTGTGGCCGTCCGAGCGCAGTGCGCCGCTGTACCGGCGCTGCGGATTCGGCGGACCGGACGAGCTCCTCGAACAGCCCATTGCGCCCAGCTGAGCGAAGTTCTTGCAGTGACTGCGCGGACAATGCGAGGGCGCCCAAGGTCAGTCTGTGACGAACGACTGTGAGGATTGATCACGGGCCGCTCGGCAGGCCTGACCCGCCGAACGATTGACGCTTCGAGCTGTCCTCTCCAGGAATCGGCGGCCAGCTGGGCGGCGCTTTGCACGCGGCCGGTCGGGCACCTGTGACTTCACAGGAGCCCGGCCAAAGGTCTCACCACAGTCTTGTCCAGCCGCCCGACCGGCCCGTGCGATCCCCTCGCGCATCGCACGGAAGGGCAGCAAGACTCAGCATGGTAGACCAGATCGTGGTGGTCGGCGGCGTCGACACCCACACCGACTTCCACCAGGCCGCGGTGATCGACTCCATCGGCCGGCACCTTGCCACCAAACCGTTCCCCACCACTCCCGACGGCTACCGGCGCCTGTGGGAATGGCTGGGCTCGCACGGTGATGTGCTCGCCGTCGGGGTGGAGGGGACTGGCGCCTACGGCTCGGAACTCGCCCGGTTTCTTCGAGCGCACGAGGTCACCGTCGTCGACGTTGACCGCCCCGACCGCAAGGCCCGGCGGAACAGCGGCAAGTCCGATCCCGTCGATGCCTATGCGGCCGCGACTGCTGTGCTGTCCGGCCGCGCGAACGGCCGGCCGAAAACCCGCGACGGCATCGTGGAGGCCATCCGATCCCTGCGGGTCGTCCGACGTTCTGCCATCAAGGCCCGCACCCAGACGATCAACCAGATTCGCACGCTCATCGTCTCAGCCCCTGCCGAGGTACGTGAACGCCTACGCGGCCTGCCCACTTACCAGTTGATTTCGCAGCTCGCCCGCTCCCGCCCCGGCACCGAACTCGCCGACCCGAGCTGCGCTGTCAGGACCGCGCTGCGGCGACTGGCTCGCCGCCACCAAAACCTCACCGAGGAGATAGCCGAGGCTGACGCGGAACTCGAACCCTTGGTCGCACGGGCGGCCCCCGGGCTACTGGAACTGATCGGTGTCGGTACCGAGACGGCTGCCCAGCTCCTGATCACCGCCGGTGACAACTCCGATCGTCTGGAATCCGAAGCCTCCTTTGCTCACCTCTGCGGGGCAGCACCAATCTCCGCAAGCTCCGGCCGGACCAACCGCCACCGCCTCAACCGTGGCGGCGACCGCCAGGCCAACCACGCTCTCCACACGATCGCCCTCGTGCGAATGCGCTACGACCCTCGCACACGGCACTACGTCGCACGCCGCACAGCCGAAGGCCTGTCAAAGAAGGACATCTTCCGCTGCCTCAAACGCTTCATCGCGCGCGAGGTCTACAAGCACCTGACCAGCGCGAACATCCGACAAGCACAACTCCTACAGGCGACTTGACGATCTATAGGAGCTTCCTGGACACCTTCGCGACCGCACTCTATGTGAAGACCGATGACCTGCTGAATGACTCGCCGCACTTCGCCCCGCAGCGTCCGGCTGTGGGCATCGTTCCGCAGCTCAGCGACGCCGAGCTGGTAACGCTGGCGATGAGGCAGGCGTTGCTCGGCTTCACCTCCGAGGCCCGCTGGCTGCGTCATGCCGGGTACTGGCCCGCGACACCACACTGTGGAGCGGCGACGTGTGGGTGGCGGACTCCACACCCGCCGAGTGCGGACGCTCCCGAGAGACCGTTAAGCGCTCCGACCTGGCCGGATGGGCCCAGTACGGGTACTGCGCCAGCCACTCGCGCTACTTCTGGGGATTGCGGCTGCACCTGGTCTGCACCCTTCACGGCCTGCCGATCGCGTTCGCGCTCACCGGGGCCAAGCCGGACGAGCGCGAGACCCTGCTCGACCTGCTCGCCGTCGAACCCTGTCTGACCGCCGAACACCCAGGACAGACACTGATCGGAGACAAGAACTACTTCGGCCGCGAGTTCGAACAGCGGCTCGCCGACTTGGACATCCGCCTCCTGCGGCCGGCCCGCAAGGGTGAGCCGCAGCGGGCCGGATCACAGCTGTTCAAACCGCTGCGGCAGGTCATCGAATCGGTCAACGAGACCTTCAAGGGCCAGCTCGACCTCGAACGGCATCGAGGCCGCACCCCCAAGGGTGTAGCCGTCCGAGTCCTGCAGCGCATCCTTGCACTCACGGCCGCCATCTGGCACAACGACCGGACTGGCGCAGCGGACCATGCGCGCGCTCACCGCCTACGACCACTGAACCCCTTGGAATTGATCATCTAGTCCAGCAGCACTCAGCCGTCAAACCTGGTGGAGCACGGCTGTAATAAAGTGCTTTGAGTCCTGACACTTTGCCTCTGGTGTTCGGGGGGCTGCAGCGAGATGGTGGCCTTCAGTCGGAAGTGCGGCCGCACCACTTGATTCCTCCCGATGGGCGGCTCCTTCCATGCGAGGGTTCACCTAGCGTTTCTACTTGAGCATGGAGCTAGAATGGCGCGACACTCAAGGCGGTGGAAGTGCGGCCTTATCTGTGCAACGGCGACATCGGCGGCAATGGTGGCCGGCAACATGATCATCGGCACGACGGCGCATGCCGACAGTAAACTCACGGATCTAGATCGAATCATCCTTATGCAGTCCGGAAGGAGTTTCGGCGCTAGGGATCAAAATGGTAAAGCCGTGAATTTCGCCAACGACTGGGCGAGTGGGTATTGCGCCAAGGTGGGTCTCGGGGACGGCGAGAACCAGTGCCATCTCAATTATTTCAACGAGGAATCGTTCTCTGGCTGGACTCCGCATTACAAGAAGCGGATCAGTGACTTGCTGTTCAACTGTTCGAAGAGTCCGGCCACGCAGAATCTGAGCTGGTCGTACACCAAGGAAGCCTCAGTGACCGCGGGTTACTCCGTGAGTGTGGCTGTCGCGGCGGGGGGCGATTTCGCGCCGCTTGGCGTGGGTGGAACCCTTACGGTCACGGTCACGGGCACACAGAGCACCAGCTGGTCCTGGGGGTCGTCCAGCACCCAGTCGAGTTCGGATACCCTGACCGTCCAGCCGGGCGAGGTCGGATGGTTCGACCGGGGAGACTTCTACGGCACAGCCCACGGCATAGCAGACGTGACTATCTCAAAGGTCGATTTCTCAAAGATGCCTCCCGGGACGGGACTAGCGCCTGGTGAGTACAGCATCGTGACCGATATAACGGGTGTTATGCCGAAGCAGAGCGATCCGGCAGTCGTCGCTGCCCAGGGTGCGGTCGGCATGATTTCCGACTCGCGCCCGATGACTCCCTCCGAGTTGGCCAGTTGCGACGACAAAAGCAGCTACACAGCGAAAGGCTAGACAGTCCTCCATCTGAAACGCCGCAGGCCTCAGCTGCGCCCGCAGTTGGTGCTATGTCTGCATCGGAATGCATAGGAAGGGGCCCGAGACCGGGCCCCTTCCTATGCATGCACGTCCACGGGGATCCTCGAGCGGACTTTCCGCCCCAGAGTGGACAGGTTGGGCGCCCTGAACGTTCCTACATTGTCTGCGGGGCAGAGCGAGCCCTTCGTATGGTTGGCCCACCCAGGGGCGTCGGGTGTGGCTTTGAACGTTCTGCCACCTGTGGCTTCCTAGATTGGCCGCCCGACGCCCCACGACGACTCGGCTGCCAATTGGGAATTGCGAATGATCGCTCCGTAGGGAATCGACAGCGAGGTCGTCCGTCGGGAGGCACCCAGCGCACTCACCACACGGCGGCGAGGGCAAGACCGATGCCAAGGCCCCCGTGGAGCCGTTCAACCCGTCGCACCCGTCGCTCCGTGACAGGGCCAGCCGTTGTGATGGTGCTTGTGCGGCTTGGGCTTGACATGAGGCTTATGGCGGCGTGGCCATGGCTTGTTCGACGCGCGTGGGTGCGGTGCACGATCTGGCATGAGGGTGGGGAGCGGGCCGTTCCGCAGAGGACAAGCAGATGCCCTCGGCTCTGCACCGTTTTGCCTGCGGGGCCGAGAGCTCTGCCAGCCACTCCAATGGGAGCGCTTGGAGGTAACGGGCTTAGGGGGTGAGAAGGTGAAGGGCTTCCGCAGCTTCATCCTGCGCGGCAACGTGGTCGACCTGGCCGTCGGCATCGTCATCGGGGCAGCGTTCACCGCCGTGGTGAACGGCTTCGTCAGCGCCTTCCTGACCCCACTCGTCGGGCTGGCCACCGGCCACCGGCGACATGAGCCGCAAGACCTTCACCGTAGGCGCCACCAAGTTCCCCTACGGCGCCTTCGTCAACGCGGCGATCAGCTTCCTCCTCCTTGCCAGCGCCCTGTACTTCCTGGCCGTGCTCCCGATCAACAAGCTCCACGAACGCCTCGCCCCGCACCAAGACGTCCAGGCCCCCAAACGGGAGTGCCCCGAATGCCTCAGCCCCGTACCCGCCCACGCCCGACGCTGCGCCTCCTGCACCGTCGCCCTGCCCGCCGTACCCGCTCAGGCCGGAGAGACAACCCAGCGCGCCGGGTGACCCGCCCTCCATGACCCAGCCTGGGCTGCCAGGCCCGTCGCGGGCGTCCGATGCCGAACCGGCTGCGTAGCTTCACGGCCGGCGCCGAGCCCGACAACCACGGCCTGGGCCGGTCCCGGGGAGGCTTCATTACCAAGATCCACCTGGCCTGCCAACAAGGCCACCGGCCGCTGTAGATGGTTGGCTGAACAACGCAACGACCACCTGCACCGGCGTCGAGCACAGCATGCCCATCGGGGAGCTCTGGCTTCCCAGGTCCCCACTGCGGCCACTTGCTGGTCAGCCCCCTGCCTCCACGGCCTCGGTCTGGAGAAGTGCCCGCTGGCCGACGGACACGCCCGCATTCTCTGGGTGTTCCGGTGCCGGGCGATCCCGGAGGCGGCCGTCCTTGCGGCCGCCTCCGGCGCGCAGTGGGTCGACACCGCCCCCAACCGCGGCGACCGGCACCGACGCCGTGAACGACGGTGTCCTCAACCACGACCAGGCCGCCGCCGGGCACAGCATCACCCCCGACTACATGCGCTGGCAGACCGGCCGCAACCGCGAGCCGCTCGGGCGCGACCGCCTGGACGCCGCCCCGCCCTGCACCCCGCGATCCGGGACGCCTTCGCCGTCCTGGAGGAAGCCGTGGCGGCCGGACATGGGGCCGGGTACGGCATAGCCACCTGGGCGGGCTTGGACGAACCGTCCCGGCGCTGCCTTCCCCCGCCGCTCATGCCCCCCGCTACCCACGCCCGATCCGGGCAATGCAGGAGCAGCTCCGGCCTGCTTTCAGGCCGGAGCTGCTCCTGCCGTCAACTCAGCCGCTGAAGGCGGCCGGGGTCAGCGAACCCGGACGTACTGGTCGCCCTTGAAGAAGTACAGATCGCTGGTGCCGCCGGGGACGCGGCAGGCGTCGTCGACTCCTTTGGCGAAGACGCCGTCGATTCCCCAGGCCGATGCCAGGCTCTTGGGTCCGGAGGTGATCTTCTCCTGGTCGGTGCGGTAGAGCACGTGCTGGTCGTCCTTGAACAGGTACAGACTGGTCGGCTCGCCCGGCACGCTGCAGGCCGCGCTGACGCCGGTGGCGAAGGCGGTGTTCTTCAGGCCGGACCAGCCGTCCGCGAGGC
Organism: Streptomyces sp. NPDC051133; assembly: GCF_040682635.1. Taxonomy (NCBI): domain Bacteria; kingdom Bacillati; phylum Actinomycetota; class Actinomycetes; order Kitasatosporales; family Streptomycetaceae; genus Streptomyces; species Streptomyces sp. NPDC051133. The sequence goes on along the minus strand of NZ_JBFBBK010000083.1, from coordinate 2,022 downwards.
TCTTGGGCCCGGAGGTGATCTTCTCCTCACCGGTGCGGTAGCGCAGGTATTGGTTGCCCTTGAACAGGTAGACGTCGGTGGTGCTGTCCGGAGAGAGGGAGGCGGCATCGATACCGCCGGCGAAGGCGGTGTTCTTCAGGCCGGACCAGCCGTCCGCGAGGCTCTTGGGCCCGGAGGTGATCTTCTCCTCACCGACCCTGTAGCGCAGGTACTTGTCACCCTTGAACAGATACAGGTCGGTGGGGCTGCCCGGCACGCCGCACACGGCGTCAATACCGGATGCGAACACGGTGCCCTTCAGGCCTCTCCAGCCGTCCGCCAGTGTCTTCGTCTGGAGAGCGGCAGGAGCTGTGGACGTCTTGGTAGCCGCCGTCGCCCCGTTGACCTCGCGAGTGAGCCTCGCGGTCCAGGGGTTCCAGTGGCAACCGGGCAGGAAGGCGCCGCAGGCCTCGTCGAGGTGGTCCTCAAGGTACCTGGGGGAGGAGTCGCACACCTCGATGGCTACCTCGAAGAAGCTGATGGTGCCCGGGTCGAGGTGGTAGCTCCAGCCGGGGTTGTAGCAGACGGGCCGCTTGGCGATCCTGCCCATTACATGAACCCGGTCCGTCTGCTCGCCGCTGAGAATCTTGCGCGCCTCCTCGATCTTCGCGTCATCCGTCAGCTTGAAGACGAACTCCTGGTCGTCGAAGGCACACTTGAATGCAAAACAGGCTTCGGTCATCACAGTCCCTCTCAGTCGTTGGTGCACACGCCTGCGCGTGGCGCGCCATCAAACGACGTGATCCCGGAACCGGTTACACAGGCACGGGCATACGGGCTAGACCCAGGCCGCTGCTACACCTCGCGCGCGGCCGCTCAGCCTGTTGGCTTTGTCCATGAAAACGGGTTCTGGCTCAAGTTCTGTGGAGTGTCGCTCCCCGCGGCGGCGGGCCCTTGACGGCCGGTCGACTGGGGGCCGCTCTCATGGCTGGCCGGGCCCGTCGAGGCGTTCGGTGGGACCGGCGAAGGAGAGGAAGAGAGTCCGGGTGGTGAGCAGCCAGGTGTCGTCCACCTTGCGGAACGTGTCTTCGTAGTGCCCCACCTGGACCGGGGGCCGCGGCGGCACGAGGCCCTCGCTGTAGCCGTCGACACGGTACGCGGTGAAGTAGGTGGTGGCGGCGGTGGTGTCCGCAGAGGTCACGGTAACCAGAATGTTGGTGCATATACGGCGTGACAGACGGTCTGCGGGCCGGTTGCCGAAGTAGATGCGCAGGGCGTCGTGACCCGCAATGCGGTGGTCGCCGGCGGGCCATTCCCAGGTACCGTCCTGAGTGAAGAGGTCCGCCACCGAGCTCGGGTCCCCGAGGTCGAGCCGGTGGACAAACTCGACAACCAGCCGCTCACAAGCCCGCTCTGCGAGCAGACGGTGCATCGGGTCAAGAGTTTCAGCATTCATGATCAACTCATTTCAGGGCGCCCTTGGCCGAAGCAGCCCCTAACCGAGCTGGGCCCCGGTTCCGGGGTCATGTTCTCCTGAGCCGTGCACCCTGCCGATCCGTGGCTCAGTGGTGCCAGTCCACAGAACCTATGCCAGAACCTGAAAACGGACAGCGAATGTTCACCACTTCGGGAGGCCCTCAGGATTCGAACGGTCCGGAGTGAATCTGCGTGAGACAACACCCACCGGATCGCCGGCCGACACCGGCCAACAGCCGGCTGGCCCAGGGAATCTCGTCGACGCGCATGCGGCGCGCGTGCTGCCCGCCGCTGTTCGGCAGCCCGGATCGACTCCCGGAAGCGTTCCACCTCACGCAGGCCCGCGGCACGCGCGGCCTGGCCGCCGGGCGGGATGGTCTTCGACCGCCGGCCTTTGCCCTTCTTGTCCTTCGGGCCCCCGTGGTCCCCGCTCGTCAGCTGGACGCGCTTGGACGAACCGTCCCGGCGCTGCCTTCCCCCGCCGCTCATGCCCCCACGCTACCCACGCCCGATCCGGGCAATGCAGGGGCAGCTCCGGCCTGCCCTCAGGCCGGAGCTGCCCCTGCC
>NZ_JBFBBK010000082.1:0-21137 GCF_040682635.1 Streptomyces sp. NPDC051133 | reverse complement strand
ACTTTTTAATGCAGGCGTATTACTTCGGGCGGGGCGACGCTAGCATGGGCATCCGTGACAGCACAGGAGACGCCGGCCACGTCGCCGCGGAGCCGAACACCGCGCCCGCCGCCGGCTCGCACTCCGATCCCCGACAGGAACCTGATGACCAGCCGCTCCGAGGCCACGGACACCACTCCGTTACCCCAGTCCACCGCCCTGCGCGCCGCCGAGAACGACCTGCAGAAGCTGCGCGGCCGTCTCCGTACGGTCGCCGACTTCATCCACGACCCGGCCCATGACTTCGCGGCCCGCCACGCGCTCGCCCTACGCCTGGGCCTGCCGGTGCCGACCCCGGCGCCGGCCGCGCGGAAGACGAAGGAGGCCACCCGGTGAACCCGTCCCCGACCACGACCGAGCCCGGCGCTCAGCACTCGCTCGTCGAGCAGAACCTCAAAGACGCGCTCGCCACCGTGGCATCGGAGATCGGCCGCACGCGCTGCCCAAGTTCCAGGGGCTGGGGCGGGCCATCCGCCTCTCGCTGGCCGCCGTCGTCCTCATCGTCATGGCCGTCCTCGCGCTCATCGCGACCGCGCTCGCCTGACAGCAGAAGACCCGGCCCCGTGGCGACGCCGAAAGACGACCGCTCCACCCGGCCCCGTCACCCGACTCTGCACCGCCTGCCTGCCCAACCTCCCTGGAGCCCGCCGTGAAGAACACCCCCGCCAAGAAGACGGCCGCGAAAAAGCCCCCCGCGAAGAGGTCACCGGCCAAGACGACCGCCGCGAAGAGGGCCCCTGCGAAAAGGACCGCGGCTAAAAGGTCACCGGCCAAGAGGCCCGCCGCGAAGAGGACCCCCGCCAAGAGGGCTGCGGCGAAGACGTCGCCCAGCACCAGGATCGTGTACTGGCTCTTCCGCAGCATGGGGCGGAGCGTCAGGAACCTCGATCCAGCGCACCGCAAGGACGGCGCCGCGCTACTACTGCTCGCCAGTGCCCTGATCGTCGCCGTGGGCACCTGGGCCGACCTGCAGGGTCCGGTCGGCGATCTCGTTGAGATCCTGGTGACCGGCACCTTCGGCCGGCTCGACCTGCTGGTGCCAATACTGCTCGGCGGCATCGCCGTGCGCTTCATCCGGCACGCAGAGACGTCCGAAGGCGACGGCCGTGTCCTCATCGGGCTGTCCGTCCTGGTCATCGGCGTGCTCGGGCTGCTCCACATCGCCTGTGGCTCGCCGGCCCGCAGCGACAGCATGCAGGCCATACAGGACGCTGGCGGCCTGATCGGCTGGGGCGTCGCAACCCCGCTGACCTACAGCATGGGCGACGTGCTGGCCGTGCCGCTGCTGGTACTGCTCATCGTTTTCGGGCTGCTGGTCGTCACAGCCACCCCGGTCAACGCCATCCCGCAGCGGCTGCGGGCGCTCGGCGCGCACCTCGGCGTCGTCGAGGGGCAAGCTGCCGACGTGCCCAGCGACGACGAGCGACACGCGGAGCAGAAGCGCGAGGCGATGCCCGCGCGCTCCAGCCGTGGCGGGTCCGCCGGGGAGGCGAACGACGACAAGGGCGTTCAGCAGGAGGCCCTCCCACAGCGCGGGAAACTCAAGGCCGCAGCAACGCGGCCGCACGTCGGCGCCCAGCCGCACGGGATGGTGCCGTCCCCCCGGGCGGTCCCCGACCTCACCAAGGCGCCGCCCGCTGGCCAGGAGCGCGACCTTCCCGCGCGCGCGGGTAAGCTCCCGCTGTCGGGCGACATGACCTACTCCCTGCCGGCGCTCGACCTCCTCGTGCGCGGGGGCCCCGGTAAGGCGCGCAGCGCGGCCAACGACGCGGTCGTCGCCTCGCTGACGAACCTCTTCACCGAGTTCAAGGTCGACGTCGCCGTCACCGGGTTCACGCGCGGGCCGACGGTCACGCGTTACGAGGTCGAACTCGGCCCCGCCGTGAAGGTCGAGCGGATCACCGCGCTGACGAAGAACATCGCGTACGCCGTCGCCAGCCCGGACGTACGGATCATCAGCCCGATCCCCGGCAAGTCCGCGGTCGGCATCGAGATCCCCAACACCGACCGCGAGATGGTCAACCTCGGTGACGTGCTGCGGCTGGCCGCGGCCGCCCAGGACGACCACCCGCTGCTGGTCGCGCTCGGCAAGGACGTCGAGGGCGGCTACGTGATGGCCAACCTCGCGAAGATGCCGCACATCCTGGTCGCCGGAGCCACCGGCTCCGGTAAGTCGTCGTGCATCAACTGCCTGATCACGTCCGTCATGGTGCGCGCGACCCCCGAGGAGGTGCGCATGGTCCTGATCGACCCCAAGCGGGTCGAACTGACCGCCTACGAGGGCATCCCGCACCTGATCACGCCGATCATTACCAACCCGAAGCGGGCCGCCGAGGCCCTCCAGTGGGTCGTACGCGAGATGGACCTGCGCTACGACGACCTCGCGGCGTACGGGTTCCGGCACATCGACGACTTCAACGCAGCCGTACGAAACGGCACAGTGAAGGCGGCGGTGGGCAGCGAGCGGGAGCTCCAGCCGTACCCGTACCTGCTGGTGATCGTCGACGAGCTCGCCGACCTGATGTTGGTCGCCCCGCGCGACGTCGAGGACGCGATCGTGCGCATCACGCAGCTCGCGCGCGCGGCCGGCATCCACCTGGTGCTTGCCACCCAGCGGCCGTCGGTGGACGTCGTCACCGGTCTGATCAAAGCGAACGTGCCCTCACGGCTCGCCTTCGCCACCGCCTCGCTCACCGACTCGCGCGTCATCCTCGACCAGCCCGGCGCCGAGAAGCTGATCGGCAAGGGCGACGGACTGTTCCTGCCGATGGGGGCGAGCACACCGGCTCGTATGCAGGGCGCCTTCGTGACCGAGAACGAGATCGCGGCCGTCGTCCAGCACTGCAAGGAGAAGATGACGCCCGTCTTCCGGGACGACGTCGTGGGCACCCAGCAGAAGAAGGAGATCGACGAAGAGATCGGCGACGACCTCGACCTGCTGTGCGAGGCGGCCGAACTGGTCGTCTCCACCCAGTTCGGTTCGACGTCCATGCTCCAGCGCAAGCTCCGGGTGGGCTTCGCGAAGGCCGGGCGGCTGATGGACCTCATGGAGTCCCGCGACATCGTCGGTCCCAGCGAGGGCTCCAAGGCGCGCGCCGTCCTGGTGAAGCCGGATGAACTGGACGGGGTGTTGGCACTGCTCCGTCCCATACCCGGCAGCGCGCAAGGAGAAGACGCGGACCCCGACAGCCTCCAGGAGCTGGGTCGGACCGCGACTGGCGCAGAGCGGCTGTAATGAGCCGCTACCGCCGCCATGGAGTCGGCGGGCAGCAAGCTCAACGCAGCGATCATCACGCCTTCTCCGCGGCGGTACAGGTCCGACCACAACGCGGGACCGGGCACTTCAGCGCCCGGGTCCGTCATGGTCGGCCCGACCAACACCCCGACCACGGCAGATCAGGCAACACGTTGCCTGATCGTGACCGGTGGTCGGGGCTGATGGTCGCCGTCCTGGTCGGGGCCGACGGGTGAGGTGCCCCCATGGACTTCACGCCCGCGCTCGCCTTGGACAACACAGCAGACAACCTCATCGGGTCTCAGGACGAGCACGTGACCGTCGCTGGCCAACGCGACGCGCACCACCAGCTGCTCGGTCCCCTTCCGCAGGCCGCCTGATCCCGGATCGGGCGGCCTCCCCGCTTTTCCACACCGCTCCCGGACTCCCCTAGGAGGAGAACTCCATGGGCAAGACCATGCGCACCACCGCCGCCATTGCCATGGCCGGCTTCGAAAACGTCGTCATGCTGGCCGCCGCCGGAACCGGCGGCGTACTGGGCTACAACGCGCCGGCCCTGCTGACCGCCGCCGGAGTCGACGGCTGGCCCGGCAGCACCACACCGACCTGGGCCGCCTTCTGCGCAGGCCTCATCGCAATCGCCTTCGCCTTCGGGGTCAGCGAGCTCCTCGACTCGTTCATGTCGCCGCTGCGCGCCCTCACCCGCACCACGACCTCCCCGGCCTACGGCCTGGACACACAGGAGACGGACGAGGACCTGCCCACCGACGCCGAGGAACTCATCGACCGCCTGACCGAGGCAGCCCGGGCCGGCGGCGCCCACGAGGCCGCGATGTACTCCGGGAAGATCGACCCCGCCGGGAACCTCCTGCACAAGGCCAAGCTGTGGGTGGGCATCGACGGCACCAGCGCCCTGTTCCCCCTCACCGACGGCGCCTACCTGCACTACCGCAAGAACGAGGACGGCAAGTTCGCGACCCACGAATACGCCTTCGTCGTCCCGGAGACCGAGGACGAGCCGGTACCCGTCACGTCCATGGACCAGGTGCGTGACCTCCTGGAGCAGCACCTCAACCACGAGGTGGAGGACGAGCCGGTCAGCGCCTGACCTGCCGGACCCCTGTGCCGCCCCGACCCCCCGCGGGCCGGGGCAGTGCAGAGGCCCGGCAGACGGGCTCCGACCGACACGGAGGGCCAGCGCCCCATGACGACCATGGACATCACCCACAGCCGCGCGGAGGCACCCGAGTCCGCCGAGGCCGTGCGCCCCAGCACCCGAGCCACAGAAACGCCGATGATCAGCGAGCTGGTCGTGGCGACGCTCCACCTGGAGCACCTGGCCGAGACGGCCGGCCCGCCCGAGGACGAGACCACCGCTCACCTGAACGGCATCACGCCCGAACAGCAGCGCTCCTTCGTCCTGGGCAACGCCGACCGCATCCGCGCCGCCCTCGCCAAGATCACCGCCCCGTACGAGACGCCCGCAACGCTGGTGCCCCCCGACCCCGACCCAGCCGAAGACGACGACCGCGATCTCCAGCCGCCGACCTGCTGCCCCCCGACCGACGTCGCGGCGACCGCCGTTGCCGCGTTCCCGGAGACGGCAGCCGTGTATGCCGTACTCGCCGGCGACCGGAACGACGCTCGGCGGATCGTCGCCGCCATGCTCCCCGACGAGCGCGCCGCGTTCGCGAGCCAGCTCGACGAACTCCGCAAGCTCATCGGCCTGGTCTGCGACAACTGCGGTTGCCTGGCCGAGCTCGGCACCGGCACGACCGACCCCTTCGCCGCGGTGTGCCGCTTCCTGTGTGGCACGTGCGCAGTTGAAATCCGGCGCGTCATCAGCACCGCCTCCCGGCGGACCAAGGCGACGAACAGCTCGGCCGCCCCGTCGACGACGCCTTTCCCGAACACCCCGGGGACGACCTGACGCCGCCGCTACCGAGCGATCGGCCAGCTGGCTGCCCCGAGAGCCACCTGTACTGCCACACCACACCCGACCAGAGAGATGAGGAGCACCTCCACCATGGCCGATCCCAGCACCCGGGCCATCCGCTTCGCCACCGCCTACGCCCTGATGCGCATGGCCGCGGACCTCGGCGACCACTGGATCCAGTCCGACCACCAGGCCGTCACCAAGGGCGAGCACGACGAGAACGAGGGCCAGTCCAGCCGGGCTGGCCGCATCGCCTGCACCGCACACGTCGCCACGTACACCGCCACCCAGGCCGTCGCTCTGTTCGCCGGATCCCGAGCCATCGGACTGCGCCTGAAGCCCAGCCGGGTCGCTGCCGCGCTCGCCCTCTCGGCCGCCACCCACTGGTGGGCCGACCGGCGGATCCACCTCAAGGCCATCGCCGACGCCACCGGCAAGGGCAACTTCTACACCCTGGGCGGTCCGATGGGCGGCGCCTACGCCCTTGACCAGGCGTTCCATCACACCGTGGAAACCGTCGCGGCCGTCATCGCGGCATCCGAGCGGTGAAGGCGGGGGCGGTGTCGCACGCAGGCCGGCGCGTCCGCTCCGGCCTCCCGTTGGCGCCTGAGCCTGCGCCCATTGTCATCCACAGCACGGCTTCCAGTCCCAGATCGACATCCGGCCCGAGATCCACATCCCGGCGCCTCCTGCCCCCGACCACGAGGGCCTGGACGACGAACCGGACAACGTCCACCGGCTCCAGCACTGACCCGACGACACCACTCCCGCTCGCTTCCACGTCGGTGCGCCCTGGGTGGGCGCACCCGAACCCGAAGGAAATCCGATGAAGGACCAGAAGACGCAGTTCTGGGTCGGCACCTACCACGGACGCCACGACGGCACCCAGGTCACGGTCACCGCGACCCGCGACGACACGCGTCCCGAGCCCTACGCCTGGGCGTGCACCTGCGGCGCCTCCCAGAGCTTCCCCACGCAGTACGGCCTGGACCGCAGTGCCTGGCGGCACACGCACCCCACCCGCTGGGACCAGCTGCGGCAGTGGGTCGCCAAGTTGCCCCGCATCCGCACCCGCTGACTCCTGACCTGACGCCCGCGATGGCGACGCCTCCTGCTACCTGCACGAGGCCACCGTGCTCATCACCGACAACCCCGCCCCGTGCCTGCGCTGGGCGACCCGTTCCTCGACCTGCAAGGAGATCACGTATGACCTCGCCGATGCCGCTGTACCCGGACCTGCCGGAGAACGCGCTGATCGTGTTGATCGGTGCCTCTGGCGCGGGCAAGTCGACGCTGGCCACCACCTGGCCCGCGAGCCAGGTCCTCTCGCTTGACGCCCTGCGTGCTGCCGTTAGCGATGACTGCGGTTGCCAGGAGGCGACAGGCGACGCGGTCGACGCCCTGCATCTGATCCTGGAGCGCCGGATGGCCCGCCGGCGTAACACGATCGTGGACGCGACCAACGTGTCGGCCGAGGCCAGGGCCCCGCTGGTCTCCGCTGCCACACGGCACCACATGCCCGCCATCGCGGTCATCGTCGCCACCCCGGCCGACTTCTTCGGGGGTCTCGAACCTGTGGCGTGACGTTGCCGGGGACCACCTCGTTGGGAGCCGCGGGCCGGTTCTCAGAGGGTGCGGCTCTGTGGCCGGTCGTTGCACAAGTCCCAGAGCATGAGGTGAAAAGTGCGGGCTTTCCCAGTCCGGATGCCCTCCGGAACGCGGTACTGGACGGTCCTTGATGACGGGTTGGACGTGGTGCGGCCAGCGGATCACTGGCTGCGTCACCTCCGCTTCGGTCAGCATCGCGCGGAGTTGACGACGAAGGCGTACGCCGGCGACGTCGCCCTGTACCTGAGCTGGTGTCGTCGGACCGCGCGTGACTGGCGGGTGGCGGCCCAGGACCTGGGCCTGTTCATGGTGTGGCTGAAATACACGCCGGTACAGGCAGACGGATCGGTGGGCACTGTAGTGTCCGGGCCTGGCGCGGTGGCGGTGCGCGGCGAGCGGCGCATCAACCGCATCCTGACCGGGGTGCGCGGCTTGCTGGCCCATGCGATCCGGATGGGCGAGGTGCCGTCGTGGGTGCTTGGTCAGATCTACGAGCTGGCCGATACCCGGGATCTGCCGCACGAAGCCCAGGTTGAAGGTGCTGGGCTGGAGTACCGGCTGAAGGCACGTCACCGGCTGCAGGAGCCGGAGTCGCAGGTGGACCGCACCAGCGATGAAGCGGTGGTGGCGATGTTCCAGGCATGTCGCAATGCTCGGGACCGGCTGGTCGTGCTGTTGCTGGCGCGGGTCGGGCTGCGCCGGGGCCAGGTTGCCGGGCTGCGCCGCGAGGACTGTCACCTGCTGATGGACTCCCGCGTGCTGGGCTGCGACGTGGAAGGGCCCCACCTTCACGTGGTGCGGCGGCAGAACCCGAACGGGGCGTGGTCGAAGTCGCGTCGCGCCTGGGTGATGCCGGTGGACTTCCTGGTCGTCCAGGCTTTTGACCAGTACGTCGCCGAACGGCACGGGCGCCTGGGCGCCGGCGGCAGTGACTTCCTGCTGGTCAACCTCTTCCGGCCGCCGCTGGGGTCGGCGGTCACGCCCGATGCGATCGGCGAGCTGATTGAGGCCCTGGCCCGGCGGGCTGGAGTGGATGAGCATGTGGCGCCCCACCGGATGCGTCACGGATTCGCCAGCAACGTCGCGGATGCCGACGGCACGCTCGATGAGATCCAGAACCTGCTGGGACAGTCGCAGCCAGCGTCGGCCCAGCCGTATCTGCACCCCTCACCTGCGCGCCTGCGCGCCGCGATCGAGCGGGTGCCCACGCCGCGTGAGCTGGTCGACGGGGTGGGCCGGTGACGATCAGCCTGCCGAAGCCGGCCTCCTTCGAAACGGACGAGTTCGACGCGATCACCGCAGAAATCCGGGCGGCTGTCGAACCGGACTTCCTGTCCCTGCTGGGCTGGGATCCGCAGACGAGGCTGCTGTTCTTCCCGTACGACCACCCGTACCTGGGCGTGAAGGCCTGCATCGTCCCCGGCTGCTACCGCGCCAGCACCTACGCGTCCGGGCTGTGTTCTGGCTGCCGGAGCCGCTGGAAGCGGCAATGGCAAGACCTCAGTCCCGAGGAGTTTGCCGTGTCGCCCGTGGCCCAGGCCGGACGCTACCTGGGTATCGAGAACTGCGTGATCGCCGGCTGCCCGCGGCCCTGGAAGGGCGCGCGCGTCCGGTTGTGCGCGGCGCACCACTATCAGCGGACAGTCACGCTGAAGCTGCCGATGGAGGACTTCCTCGTCCACCCCGAGGTGAAGGCTCTGCCGTCGTATGGCCTGTGCCAGACAGCGGCATGCGTGCGACAGCGGCCGGGGAAGACGTCGCCCTACTGCGAGGCGCACAAGGCCCGCCTCCGTGACCTTCGACGCCGGGTCAGGGACTTCGACGAGGGGCACTGGCGGCGCACGTCGACACCCATCGACGAAGCCAACGAGGTCAACCTGCGCGGCCTGCCCAACCGGGTCGTCGCCGAAGTTCTCTACGGCCTGCAGGAACGGATCCGGGACTGCGTGCGGACCCCGTACTACAAACTGCGGCCGTTCTGCGACCTGCTGCGCCGACGGCAAGTGTCCTCGGTCGAGGAACTGGACAGCAGCAGCCTCAGCAGCGGACTGCACCGGCAACTGCGCGACGCCTTCGTGAAGTACGCCAACCGCCGGAGCCTGTCCCCCGAGACCGAGCGCCACAAGGATGCGTGGGATCTTCAGGCGTTCGGGCACACTGGATGGCTGCGGTTCACCGGCATCACGCAGCCCTGGCTGCGGCAGGCCGCGAAGATGTGGGCCTGGGACGACCTGCCCCGGCGCCGCGGCGACAACGTCGGCGACACCGTTCAGTCCCACGTCAACGCCATGGAGAAGCTCTCCGAGAGCCTGCGCCTGCAGCGCGAAGACCGCGGCGCGCACCCCGCCGCTCTGGGCCGCGGGGACATCGTCGCGTTCAGCAACCGCCTGGCCTACCTTGAACAGCGCGGGGAGATCACGCTCAGAAGCCGCCACGACAACTGCCAGTATCTGCGCCGCTCCCTGCTCCGGATGCGGGCGATGGGCCTGACCCGGCCGGGCCAGCCCGTGCACGGAATCCCGGATGACTTCGCCATGGGGCTGGAGGACGTGCCCGCCCTTCCCGACGAAGACGAGGCTGGCCACGACCTGCCCCCCGAGGTGATGGAAGTTCTCTGCGCCCACCTGCTGCGGCTGGAGGAAGAGCACAACCGGGAAGCCCGCTTGGCCATCGAGCTCCTCATCGACACCGGCCGACGCCCGGTCGAGATCTGCAAACTGGCCTGGGACTGCCTGCAGCGCGACGGTGACGGCAAGCCGGTCCTGATCTACGACAACTACAAGTCGCACCGCTACGGCCGCCGCCTTCCCATCCCGGAAGCAACCGCCGGACTGATCACCGACCAGCAAGAACGTGTCCGCGCCCGGTACCCGGACACGCCGCAGAACCGGCTGAAGCTGCTACCGACCACCTACCGGTGCGTGGACGGCACCCGCTGCATCAGCCCCAGCTGGGTCTCCGGCCGACACCGGATCTGGGTGGACTCGCTACCCGACATCCACGTCGCGGCCAAGGTCGAAGTCGGGGGCCATCCCGTCACCAAGATGCTGCCGTTCGACAAGATCAAGATCTTCCCCTACGCCTACCGGCACACCTACGCGCAACGCCACGCGGACGCCGGCGTCCCCGTGGACGTTCTACAACAGCTCATGGACCACGAGCAGTTGGTCACCACGCAGCAGTACTACCGCGTCGGGGAACAGCGCCGCCGGGAAGCCATCGAGCGGGTCACCCAGATGCAGTTCGACCGTCACGGCAACCGTATCTGGAGGCAGGCCAAGGCCCTGCTGGACACCGAACACCTCCGGCGCGCTGTCGGCGAGGTCGCCGTCCCCTACGGGGTGTGCAGCGAGCCGTCCAACGTCGCCGCGAACGGCCAGGACTGCCCCGTCCGGTTCCGCTGCGTCGGCTGCGGCCACTTCCGCACCGACATCTCCTACCTGCCCGACCTGGAGACCTACCTCGCCGATCTGCTGCGCAACCGCGAGAGGCTGCTCGCCGCGGTCGACGCTGACGACTGGGCGAAAGCCGAGGCCCTGCCCTCCGATGAGGAGATCATCCGCGTCCGCCGCCTTATCCGCCGCGTCAAGGACTCCGTCGACGAGCTCTCCGACGAAGAACGCGCCGAGATCGAACATGCCACAGCCCTCGTCCGACGTGCCCGCAGCAGCGTCGTCCACCTTGGCCTGCCCCGTGTCCGTCAGCCCCTGCCCGACATCCGACCGAATCGGACCGCATGAACACCAACCCCCTGATCGAAGGCCGCAAAGCCGACTCAGCCCGCCGCCGACAGCGCGTCATCAAAGCGATCAACTCGGCCAGGCGAGCCGGCACGACCATCAGCGTCTCGGGCATCGCACGGCAGGCCGGAGTCGACCGCGCCTTTCTCTATCGCCACAAGGACCTGCTCGCCCAAGTCCACGCCGCCAGCGCCGAGCCGCCTGGTGACGACGCTGGTCCCCTCGTCAGCCGGGCATCCCTCCAGGCGGATCTGGCGAACGCCCTGGACCGCGGTAACCGGCTCACCGCCCGCGTGAGACACCTGGAGACCAAGCTCTCCGAGGTGCTTGGTGAGAAGGCGTGGCGGGAGTCCGGCCTGGGCGCCCCTGACGACATCGAAAAGCTCAAGAGTCGGATCACCGCACTGGAACAGCAGGTCCTCGACCTAATTGGGCAGCTCGAAGAGCGCGATGAGGACCTCCAGGCCGCACGGGCGGCCAACCGCCAGATGATCAGCCGACTCAACACCGTACGGCTAGCGGAAGCGTGAGGGAGGAGCCACGGACAGGCTGCTGCTCGCTGCCATCACCAGCAGGAGTTCCGCGCTCGCTGCGCTTCTTGCTGACCCAGTCGTGCATCGCCCCAGCGCATGGGATGTTTGCCCGCCGGAGGGCACGCCGTCGCTGTCCGGACTTGACACAGCCACACAGCCTCCGCGTCGAACGCTGAGGCCGTGTGGCTCCCCGGCATCACCACCGGCGGCGGATCTTGCCCGTCTTGCGAATCTGCCTAGCGAAGATCTTGCCCGTCTCGATGAGGTACTGCTTCCCGTCGGACGTACGGATGTCGATCTCCAAGATGCGCCTTCGAAGCCTTGAAGGCAGGTGGTCGTAGTACTCAGTCCGTCTCTGCCGCCATGCGGTAATCGACGCGAGAGGCAAGAGATAGACGTGGCCCCGCTTGTCGCGGTAGTACAAGGTCCGATCGGTCAGAACGAAGTCTCCGTCAGGCACGGGGTAGAGGGCCATGATCTCGTCCACCGACCCCTCGGGAGTCGTCGGCAGTTTCTGGAGGGTGAGGTCGCCAGCGCTACTCGCGACGGGCGTCTCTCCCTGCTGAAAGCGATCTCTGAGCGCGCGAGACCTGTCGGCAAGGCGCTGAGCGAGCTCTGTCCTGGCTGTTTCCCGTATGCCCATCGGTGCTGGCCCTCTGTGTGGTGGGACGAGTTGCGTGATCTTCTCGGCGCATGCCTACAGCTGACGACGTGCGGCGCGTCTCCAGGAGCCGATGGCGGCCGCGGCGAGCGCGGCAGTGATTAGCAGGTTCACCAGGACGTCGAGGAAGAAGCCGCTCTTGAACACGGCGATCAGGCCGCCAAGCGCGAGTAGGGATAGGACCAGCCCGAGCAGGCCCCAGAACAGCTTTCCAACAGTACGCATGGGCTGACTTCTCCGGGTTGGATGGGGATGGACCGTTGTGGTGGTCAGGTCAGACCGTGCCGCTTGCAGTACACGTGCAGGGCGGCGGCGGCGAACGAGGCGTCGTCTGGGCTGCTGGGGTTGATGAATCTGCGGGTGAGGTCTCCGATTCCGTGGGCGCCATCCTCGGTGGCGGAGATCCGGTCGGCCACCTCCTGTATCTCCTGGTCCGATTCAACGACTCGAGCCGGGTCGGGTGTGTGGGTCGTATCGGTCATCGTCATCAGGCGGGACCCGTAGTAGGCGCAGAACTGGGTTGCGTCGTCCGGGGCTCCGCTGCTGGTGCCGCAACCGACGAGCACGGCGGCGGCTATGACGACCGCCGCCATGGTGGTAGTGCGCAAAGTCCCCCCAAAGGCGCTGTGAGCTGGAAAGACATCATGCGCTACGTGAAGGCTATGTGCCGAGTGTGTAGCCGGACTGTGATCAGAGGTCCTGGGCCCAGGAGGCCTCCACGCGGCTATCGTCCCGGCATGAACTGGGGAGACGTACCCAGGCGGGGCGCACTCGTGGTCGTGGTCGCGGCGGTCGTTTCCAGCGGGATCGCGTTGAAGCGCAGCAAGGATTCGGCCGCTGCGGCGTTCCGGCTGACACCAAGACCCCGGTCATCCAAGGGACGGATCCGGCAGAGCGGGGCTTTCGCCGCAGTCAACCGACGGCTCCCGACGCCACGAACGAGGAGAGAATGGCGACATGACTTGCACCACACGTGTTGCGATCAATATCGTGCTTGTCCATAGCCACTGAGCTGCGAGGACTCCTTGGAGAGTCCGCCTCAGGTTCGGCGACCTCCAGAGAACTGCCCGTTTGTGTCGAACGGCAGGGGCCGCGCCCGGCTAACAGGACCGTGCGGGACGACACCGTCCGCGCGCAGCACAAAGCGATGGTCCACTCCTACCAGCTGCTGCGGGCGGAGGGCTTCAACGAGGTCCTCTTCTCCAGCTCCCTGTACCGCCTGGAGCCGTTCTTGCGGAGCCTGTCCGAGGCCCGCGAGGCCGACCTCGGGCGGGACGGCAGCGACGGCCTGGGCGACCTGCTCCTGGTCCGCCGCGTTTTCGGCCCGGAGATCCTGCCGCTGTGGCAGTGGAAGCCGGGCTCCGACGTCGCCGGCGGAGACCGCGTCGCGGAGATCCGCCTCGGCCAGCAGTACATCACCCTTGCCCTGCGCACCGACGCCGACGGCGAGGGCGACTACGGGTTCGACGCGCTGGTGCCATGCCCGTACGACGACGAGTGCAGCGGCTACGCCTGGGTGCCCGTCTACAGCATTACCTGCCTGTACCGCGCGCTGGCTGGCGAGCTGGACGGCAGCGAGGACATCGTCTGCACCGTGCACGGCGGCACCGACCAGGAAGCCGACGACCACGACCAAGACGACGACCCCGAAGGCCGCGCCGACCTTGCAGCACAGGCGATGGAGGCGATCCGTGGATGAGGGGCCTTCCCTGCAAGCATGGATTCGACTGCTCGAGCACGGCCTGTTGGCCGTGAGGCGCAGGTCCACCGCCGCCGCTGCCGGAGTGCTTGCCGTTATCGGCCTCGTCGCCGTAGGCGCGGCCGCGCTCACCATCATCGGCGGGGCTGCCACGCTCGCCGGCGCCCTGACGTCCTTGGCCTTCACCGGATTGGCGGCCCGAATCGTGTGGGTTGTGGTCGGCTGCGTCGTGGCCGCCCTCCTGGGAGTCTTCTGTGACCACCTGACCACCCTGCTCATCCGCCGCACGCACGCACGCCTGCTTGAACAGGGCAAGACCTCCGGAGGAGGCGAAGCATGAGCGTGCCGTCCCGCCCGCACCCGTTCCCGGCGGACCGACTGAATGGCGGGACAGAAGCGGCCGTGTACAGCTCGTCACCGGCCTCGTGGGCCACCGAGGGCGCAACCGGCTGAGACCAGGCCACTCACCCGTGCGGTCCGGAACCAACGCCCGAACGGGACACTGCCGCCGACAACGCCCTCATCGCGGCGGTCGCCGGCCTCCGACCCCACCGGCCTTTGCGTAGTAAAGCCGCTCCGCGCCTACCTCGAGTCGACGCACGCCCTGCCGCGCCACAAGGCGACGGAACCCTGCCCCGCTCACACGCGCGGGGCGCGCCCTCGGCCTACCAACCACCGGGCGCGCCCCACCAACCCCCGAAACGGAGGCACTTCGAGATGACCACAGCCTTACCGCACTCCGCAACCACGTCCCTGGCACCCGGCTGCCAGAGCTGCGCCGGCCGCCCCGGTGAGCGCCTCTACTCCATCGGCACAGGCCAGCCCCGAGCCCTGGCGAAGGCCGATGCCGAGGCCGCGGCCTTCGGCGACGGCGCCCACGTCCACCAGTCCCTGCCCGACGACCAGTACGTCGTCGTCCGCCCCATCACCGACACGGAAGCGGGGCAGCCGTGAACGCGATCCTGCTCACCGCCGCGATACTGGCAGCCGGATGGGCCCTTCACGCCAGCCTGCTCACCCGCAAGCTCCGCGCCGAACGACGGGATCCCCTCACCGGCCTGTGGACGCGACGCCCCTGGATGCACCGCACTGAACGGCTGATCCGCCAGGGGCGCATCACCCACGTGCTTCTCCTCGACCTCGACGGCTTCAAGCCCGTCAACGACGACTTCGGCCACAAGGCCGGGGACGCCGTGCTCACGGCTGAGGGCGCCCGGCTGGACGACTTCGTCACCCAGAACGGCGGACCCCGCAGCGTCTGCGCCCGCCTCGGCGGGGACGAGTTCGTCGCCGCGATCAGCGTCCAGGACCTGAAGGCCTTCATCGACTGCCTGGCCCACGAGCTCGCCCGGCCAGTGCCCTGGCCGGGAGGCCCGCTCGAGGTCACCGCCTCCATCGGCGCAGTTCGAGTCGCCGAGGTGCAGCAGCCGTCGGCCTCGACCGTCCTCGAAGCCGCCGACGCCGCCATGTACGCGATCAAAAAGTCGCGTGGGCGCAGCGGCCGCCGCGCCCACCGCCGCGCCGCCAGCCTCACGGCCTCCACGGTGAACGTCACCTCCCCGGCACGGGAAGCGGGGGCTCGGTATGAAACCCGTGATCAGTGAGGCGTACCCGGTACGCGCCCTGACGCTCTGGCAGCCCCATGCCTCGGCAGTGGCCGCCCTCGGCAAGGACATCGAAAACCGCGGCTGGCCGCCCACCTATCAGGGGCTCATCCTCGTCCACGCCGGCCTCGACACCGACCGTGCGGCCGTGCGCCAGCTGCCCCAAGACCTGGAGCTGCCCAGGGGAGCCGTAGTGGCCGTCGCCCGCATCTCCAAGGCGCACACCGACTGCGAGGGACGGTGCAGCACGTGGGCCGACCGTGACAGCACCTGGCACTGGGAGCTCTCCGACGTCATCCAACTGGCCACCCCCGTCACGCAGGTGAAGGGACGCCAACGCATCTGGGTTCCGGACGACCCCCTGCGTCACCGCGTCGCAGCAGCGCTCCCCCCGAACGCTGCCTGCCTCGCCGCTCATCTCCGCAAGGAACCCGCCACGTGCATCGCCGCCGCTGCCTCTTCCCCGGCCGCGCCCGCAATCACCGCACGGACCGGAAGGAGTTCAGCATGTCTGTGCACACCCACCCGATGACCCTGAGCGGGACGCTCGCCGACCCCGCCGTGCTCATCGATGGCCAGGCCTACTTCCGGCTCACGTACGCGCCCGAAGACCACAACTGCGCCCCCGCTGGGCACGATCACGAAGTCCGCGAGGCCGTGCTGCCCTGCGCGCTGGCCGACCCCGCGGCCGCTGCAGACCTCGCCACACTGCAGCCCGGCACCTCGCTGACGGTCAGCGGCTACCTCGCCCTGCCCGACACCTACACCAGTGACCTGCGCCTGGTGGTCCACACCGCCGACATCGAGCTGTCTGCCCCGAGGCAACCCGCAGCGCCACGGCCGGCGCTGCGTCTCGTCCGCACCGGCACCCGCCACCTCGCTGGATCGCCCAGCTGACAGCCCTCCCGCACTCCGTTGAAAAGGACTCCACCATGGCGGCTTCCGTCATACCCAGCCCGCGGCCGGCACTGACCGCCGCGCAGGCCGTCGCCCTGACCCTGCTCCGCGACGGCTTCACGCAGCGCACGATCACCACCCGCACCGGCATCGAGCCCAGCGACCTGTACCGCCTCGCCGCCCTGCATGGCATCACCGCCCCGCATGGAACGGTCGAGGGCCACAACTGCCATGAAGCCCGCGGGGAAGAACCCTGCACCTCCTGCGCGCACGCCCATGGGCGAGCCCACGCCCGCGAGCACGCCCAGCGCCGCAGGACACTCGGCGCGCTCCCCCGCGCGCTCCGTCCCCGCGGCCGACAGGTACGGAGGGTCGTGCGGTGAACGCGCCCCTGCCTGCCCCACCTCCCGGGGAACCCGGCGGCCTGATCGTTCTGGAGGGCTATCTCGACGACGAGTCCCTCCCCGACGACCTGTCCGGTGAGACGACCCGGTTCCAACTGGTCGTCTCACCCACCGAAGACCGCATCGACGAACTCGTCATGCCCTGCACGGTCACCGAGCCCGGGCTGGCACACGCCGTCGTGACCGACCTAGGAGCCAGCGACCTGCTCCGCGTGAGCGGCCACCTCGAGCTTCCCCGCGATCCCGGAGACGGAATACGGCTACAGGTCAGCGCCATCCACGTGCTGGAGAACGGCGTCGACCTCAGCCACGTTGACAGCGAGGACGAGCTGGGCCCCGTGGCCCTGTCCGAGTACGGGTACATCGAGCGCTACGGCGACTACCAGACGTGGAACGACCCCGACGCCTGCCTCACCAGCCTCTGGCACACCTCCGGAGAGTGGGTCGCCTCCACCGACGACCCCAGCGCTCTTGGCGATCTCATTGCCGCCCACCGACGGCGCGCAACCTCCGCACCCGCCGACACCCACCCCACGGAGCCCGACCCCACGCCGCCGCCCCCGCCCACCAGGCGGCGGCCGGCGCGTTTGCACCGAATGCGGAGCTGGCTCCGCCGCACCTGGCCGAACAGGACGGGGAACACGCGCACGCTCTGACCAGCACACCCAATACGGCCCGGGGCGGCCGCCGGCCACCGAGCCCGGCCGCCCCGGCTGCCTCCCCCCGGACCGGACCACAACACCACGAAGGAGCGCCATGTCCAGCCTCCCCCAGGCGGACACCATGCCAACTCGCACCCAGCGCAAGCGCACAAAGGATTGGCGCGTCGGAAGCGCGATGATCGTCGACCGAAGCAGCCGCTACGGAAACCCCTGGCGCGTCGAAAACAGCGTCGTCATCGCACCGGACGGCACCGCCCGGGAACTGGGCTCACCCGCTGCCGCCCGCGAGCACGCCAGCACCTGCTACCGGGCCTGGCTGCACGGTGAGGGCCCCGACACCTACGCCGTCGGCCGAAGGAGGTTCGACCGGCGCCGCGTCCTCACCGGCCTGAGCCGCCTGCAGGGCCGTGACCTGGCCTGCACCTGCCCACTGCCCAGCGCAGGCGAGCCCGACCACTGCCACGCGACCGTGCTCCTGGAACTGGCCGCACCCCCCGAGAGGACCACCACGTGACCGGCTCCACAACGGCGCCGTCGCGCTGCGGCCACCGCGCCGCGTGGCGGTTCGCTGAGACCGCCTACGCCTCCTACCTCAGCCACTCCCCGACCTCCGCAACCACCACCATCCCCAACCGCGCAGGAGAAGAGACCCGTGGGTGACCACACCGGAATCGAGTGGACGGACAAGACCTTCAACCCGTGGTGGGGGTGCTCACGAATCTCGCCCGGGTGCAGGAACTGCTACGCGGACCAATTCGCCCGCCGGTGGGGCCACGACGTGTTCCACCTTGGCGGCCAACGCCGGATGCTCTCCGACGCGTACTGGCGTAAGCCCCTGACGTGGAACCGCGAGGCAGAACGCACGGGCGTCCCCCTCCGCGTGTTCGCCGCCAGCATGGGCGACGTCTTCGAGGACCACCCCCAGGTCACGACCGCCCGCGCGCGGCTCTGGGAGATCATCGAGCAGACACCCTGGCTGCGCTGGCAGTTGCTGACCAAGAGGCCGGAGAACGTGTCCGCCATGGCGCCCTGGACGGGCGCCTGGCCGGACCACGTCTGGATAGGCACCTCGGTCGAAGACCAACGCCGCGCCGACGAACGGATCCCCCTCCTTCTCCAGATCAACGCTCGGGTTCGGTTCCTGTCCTGCGAGCCGCTGGTCGAACACGTTGACCTGACGCCGTACCTCGTCGAGCGGACCGACGTCACTGACCCCTACCTGGATGCTCCCGAGGGCGCAGTGGTCGACGGCATGGAACACGTCGGTGATCACTGGGCCCGGCGGGCACGCATCCACTGGGTTATCGCGGGCGGCGAATCCGGGCCCAAGGCCCGACCGATGAACCCCGCCTGGGCTCGCAGCCTCAGGGACCAGTGTCAGGCCGCGGGCGTGCACTACTTCCTCAAGCAGTGGGGAGAGTGGGCCCCCAGCGGCTACCACGTCATCCGCAGCCGCCCTGTAGCCGGAAGCGTGCTGGTCGGAGAACCCGTCGACGACCTCGGGCATCGCGTCGAGATGATCCGCCTCGGCAAGAAGCGAGCCGGCCGCCTCCTGGACGGCCAACTCCACGACGCCGTCCCGCCCCTCACCACCCGCCCGTCGTGCCGGGCCTGACCCTCGTCTCTGCGCCTAAAGACCAGCCGGCAGCACGACAACGCCGCGCGGAGTCCATCCAGCCGACAGCGACCGGACTGCGACACGACCGCATGGCCCGCATCCGGACGCCATTTCACTCCCTTGACCAGGAGCCCCACCATGACCACTCTCGACGACATCCTGACCGCCGGCCTGGACTGGCTGTACGCGACAGAGCAACCCGACAACTCCCACCAGCAGCACCACGGCATCACCCTCGGCCACCCGGCTGCCAACCGCTGGTACGGGTTCTGTCCCACCGGAGCACGCAACCTGCCCGTCGTATCCGTGGACGTCTCCAAGGTCGAGTGCAAACTCGACAACGACGGCGACCGCGTACCCGCGAACCCGCTGGACCCCGGCGAGTTGGAGACACTCGCCGACGAACTCCGCCGCCGCGGCTTCGACGTTGACTCCACCTGGAACGGCCACCCCGGCGTTACGGGGAGCGTCGGTCTCGCCCGCACCGCGCACCCGACACTGCTCGCTGCAGTCGACCGCTACCACCGGGGCTGCCTTGTACACCCCCAACGGTCGGTGTTCTGCGACTGCGAGGCATGGCGCGCGGAAGCCGCCCGGATCGTTGCCCCCACCACCACCTCCGTGGCTGCCAGCACTTGAGCAGTACGACAGCCGCCCGCACCTGGCGGCCCAACGGGCCCGGCTCGTTCCAAGCACCCGCCCATGTACAAGCGGTCCTCGACCGGCACGGTCGCCTGTGGACCCGCGGCCCCACCCGGTGGACCTGCACCGGGGCACGGTGGATCCGGTGGCGGGTCCTCGTAGCCGAGCACGGCCCGGTGACAGAGACGCCCATCCCCTGAGCACAGCCCACCAGACAGCCCCCAAAGGAGGGCCCCTCCATGACGGACAGCACCCCCCAGCTCACCCGCTTGCGTACCCGCATGCTCTCCACCGCCTACACCAACGCCGACATCTGGACCCGCGACAGCGCCTACCTCACCGACCAGGCGGTCGCCGCGCTCGCCCGCAGGGACCCCGGTGCAGCCGAAAACCTCGCCAAATCCTTGCTGGCCCCGGAGTTCCTCAACGACACCCGCATCCTGGGCGCAGCCGTAGAAGCCGGCATCGACACCACCGGCTGGGAGGAGCGCCGCGAGAAGATCCGCGCCTACGCCCGCGAGGCCTACGAGCTATCCCCCAAGACCGACCCGGCCGACGAAGCCGGCCGGATCTGGGCATCGCTCTACGACCACTACCCGCAGATCGCGGCTGCCTTGGCCGACTTCCTCCGCGCCATGCCGGACACCTGGCGGGAGGACCTGTTCACCACAAGCCCCCATTCCCCCGCCGCCATCCCACAGACGCGGGAACTCCCCGGACCGGAGACGGCGCCGTACGACCCGCAGGACTGGGAGGACTGCCCGGCCTGCGCCGAAGCCCAGGACTCCTGCCGCTACCACCGCGGCATCTACGAGGGAATGGAGTACCAGCGCGACCTGATCACCACGGCCCTGACCGACCACACGGCCATGGACCAGCTCCAGCATCGCCACGCCGAACTCGACGCCCAACGCGCCCGGCAGGCGACCCCCGCCGCCACCAGCACTCCGCCGGCCGACCCCACCACCCCGGCGGCAACGGCCTGACGACGGCCGCCGCGAACCACGGCAACGAGAGGAACCATGACCACCGCCCTTCCCACCCCCAGCACTCCGGCCTCCGACGCGGCCGCCGCCCTACTGGCCGCCCACCCCGGCCTCTCCGCGAAGTCGGTGGACGCCGCCGACGTGAAGGGCCTCGGACCGGCAGCCCTGATCCAGGTCGAAGACAGGACAGCCTTACATGCCTGGGCACAGGCACTGAACACGACCGTCCACCGGACCGGCGCCAGCGCCTACGGCACCACCGAGCCCCACCAGGACGGCATGCCCGACTGGCTCTGGTGGCGGATGACATTCATCGACACCACCGTCGACCAGACGCCCATCCGGCTGTGGACGCTGGAAGCCTCCGACCAGCCCCGGGCCCTGGCCGCGCTCCTCGCCTCCACCGCACACGCCAACTGACCGCGCGGGCGGCCCGCTCTCCGCTTCCGGCCGCCCGCTGATCCTCCACCTCTTCGAAGGGACCCTCCCCATGTCTGAGCGCAGCATCAAGCTCACGTCGTTCGGATACCTCCACCTCGACCAGGACGCGGAAGGCCGCCCGGTCCCGCCACAGGCCGACCGCATCGAGGACGTCCGCGACCGCCTCCGCGACCCGGCCGCCGCCCGCGACATCCTGGACCTCGACGGCCTCAACCCCCGCGTGCAGGACGTCGTCCTGGCCACCCCCGGCGCCCGCGAGCTCCTCGACAACCTCACCGCCTACGCCCAGCTGCCCGCCGGGCCCCGACACATCGCCATCGGGTGCGCCGGCGGCCGCCACCGAGGTGTTGACCGGACTACCGGGCGACACGCCGGACGTGAGTGCATCCCCCGCATGGCCTAGTCGGTAGACGTTGCGCATCCGAACGACGA
>NZ_JBFBBK010000081.1:0-21153 GCF_040682635.1 Streptomyces sp. NPDC051133 | reverse complement strand
GTCTGGCAGGAGTACCTGGAGACGGTGGTCCGCGAGCGCGACGGCTGGACGGACTTCTACCGCGCCTGCCCGCGCCCGCCGCCCGGGGGGGGTTTCCGCCGCTCGTCACAGTCGTGGACCGGCGGCGGTGAGTCGGATGCCGGCCCGCCCCCGGCCCCCGGATTGCGGGGGTCGACGGGCGGACAGGCAGACGTCAGTTCTGCGACGGCGGCAGGTACGGGAGGGGGTAGGGCAGGAACTGGGGCGGCTCGGTCCTCGGCATCCGGATCTCCGTGCGGACCTGAACGTCGGGAGGGGACGACGCTTCGTTGTGCACGTCGACGTGCACGAACGCGAGGGGCGGGAGACGCAGTCCGCGGAGCGCCAAGCTGGAGAGCGCGGCCCAGGCCAGGAGGCTGACCGCAGTGGCGACCGGGCGGCCGGGCCCGGGAGTTTCGATCAACACCATGATCACGGTGGCGGCGCCCCATACCATCCAGGTGAACCGGGCGGGGCCGTTGTGGAGGGCGCCGAGGACGAACGCGACGAGTCCGAGGGCCTTCCAGATGCTGTAGGTGGTGCCGGCGGTGATGGGCAGCTCCTGCGTGTGGGCGACGAGGTAGCGGCGTACGGGGTCGTCGATGGTGGCGCCCACCGCGTCCACGGTCGCGGCCACGCCGGGCATGCCCGGCAGAAGCTGGCCCAGCAGCCAGGCGCCGAGGAGGGTGACGGCGGCGCTGAAGGCCAAGTGGCGGACGGTTTCGTGCCGCCACAGCTGCGCCAGCTTCGTGCGGACCTGGCCGGACCGGTGGCTGATCCTGCCGCGGGCCCGGTGTAAGGAGGGCCACCGGAGCGTGCGCTTGTGGCCGTTTCCATCAGCGGAGTTGGTGGTCATGGCAGGTTCGCCTCTCTTCACGAAGGCAGGATGGTGGGCAGCACCGCGCCCCGTCGGCGAGAAGACAACCGACGGGGCGGGAAGAAGTAGAACTGGAGCGGTGCGGCTGTTCCAGCTCCCTGCCCGCCCCCGGCCCCGTGGCGGGGTTCGGGAGTGGACAGGCAGACGTCAGCGCGAGCGCGTCGTGGGCGGGCGTCGTCCGACGGTCACTGCGTGCCGTCGGTGAGCTGGTTGTTGGTCCGCCCGAACCCGCGGGTTTCGGTGTGCAGTTCGGTGTGCTGCACGTAGACGGTGCCGGTGTACTGGTTGACCGTGTGGTCAGGCAGGGCGGAGGCGCCGTCACGGAAGGCTCGCCCGATCATCCGGGCGGCGGCGCCGATCGCGATGAACAATCCGGCGGCACCCAGGCCGGCGAAGGTCAGCTGCGTCGGGGCGACGCTGGACAGTTGCCACAGCACCAGGGAGATGGCGCCGCCGACCGGCAGCGACCCCCAGGTGTAAACGATCACTAGGGTGGCGTGGTCGGTGGCCTTCTGGGACATGGGGGGCCGTCCGTGCTGGGCGAAGGGCACGGCGTTTCCCACGGTGGGTTGGGCCGGCGCGGGGACGACGTCCTTGTACCGGGTGGCGACGGGGGTGCTGCTGCTGTATCCCTCGGCGATGAGTCTGATCGACTCGAACTCTTCCTGAGCCGTCAACTCCCGCCCGTGTTCGCGGTGGTCGTCCATGGGGTGTGACTCCTTGCTTTGAAGCCGAAGACGTGGAATGGCGTGGAAAGACGCAGGGAGGCGGCCCGCCGTATCAAGCGGGCCGCCTCCCTGCCGGGCGTCGTCTTACTTGGCGGAGACGTTGTTGACGGTCTCGCTGAAGCCCCGCGCTCCGTTGCCGAACATCACCTGGACTTTGTCGACGAAGCCCGCGCCGAGGGGCGTCATCATCACGACGATCCAGAAGATCGAGACGACGGCAACCTCCCTCTTGCGGAAGCTGCTGTCCTTCTTCATCCACCAGCCGATGCCGATGGCGATGAGCAGGGCAACGCCGGACATGGTGAGTTCCATGGTTGATCTCCAATTTCCGTGAAGAGGGGAAGGGGCAGGGGTCAGGCGTCGATGGGCTCGACGGTGTGCCAGTCGCGGTCGATCTGGGTCAACTTGCCGAGCCGCTGCAGCCGCTTCGTGGCGTTGGCGACGTTGGTCGGCTTGAGGGCGGTGACCTGGGCGATCTGTCCGTTGCGGCGGGCGCCGCGGTCGACGGCGTGCCAGACCAGCTCGGAGCGGCTGGGCGGTACCAGCGTGTCCAGGTCCTCGTCCTCGTCTTCGACGTCGAGGACGAGGTCCGTGCCGCCCGGGATGGCCGGCGCGCGGGCGAGGTCGATGGCGGTGGTGTTCTTGCCGCGCTTGATGTCTTCCTGCTTGACCAGATCGCGCAGGAACTCCTCTTCCTCGCCGGCGTCCATGTGCCGGTACTCGTCCCGCCGCAGGTAGGCGATGCCGGCGGGGCTCATGTCGGCTATTGCGTCGGCTTCGGAGGTGGTGAGGGTCGGCCGGGGCAGTTCGCGGGCGACGCGCACCGGGTTGGGGTGGAACATCATGCGGGACTGGGTGTACTGGTCGGCGCCGTCGGCGATGTAGCCCAGGCCGCCGGTGCCGGATCCGTTGGGGAATTTCTCCGGGATCGGCTCCAGGCGGAACTTCGGGGTCCTGGAGCCGAGCGACATCACGTCGATGTCCGCGCGTGCGGTGCGGAACAGGGCGATGTTGCCGGACTGGAGCATGTCGCGGATGGCGTTGGCGTGCTTGTTGGTTCCGATGGAGTCGAGGTTGGGGATCTGGACGTAGACCCGGGCGCCGATGCCGGCGGACCGGGTCTGCCGGCCCAGGTTGGACGCGGAGGCCAGGAGTGGGTTGACGTGGTCCTTGACCGGGTCCATGACCATCTCGTTGAACTCGTCCCAGGTGACCTGCATTGGGGCGAAGGGCTCGCCGGGGACGAAGAAGCTGCGGCCGTCCATGACGTAGCCGTCGGCGTCCTGCCACTGCATCTTCATCTGGGTCGAGAAGCGGAACTTGCCGACGTCTACGGCGGCCTGGCCCATGAGCATGGCGCCGTAGTGGCTCTTGACCATCCAGTCGAGTACGTGGGTCCAGGAGGCGAAGCCGGCGCCGTACTTGCCGTCGGCCAGCCACCCGACGATCCCGTTGATCATCTGGGCGATCAGGAGGGTCTCCTCCAGCGAGCTCTTGCCGGAGCCGGTGGTGCCGGAGGAGAAGGAGTGCACGGCAGACATGCCCTGGCGGCCGGTGAGCCCGAACTTCCCCTCGTTGGGGATCATCAGGCGCCACCGGGCGGGGTCGCCGTAGATGTCCTTGCCGACCGTGACGTAGCCCCGCTCGTCCATGACCAGCGCCTGCGGGTCGAGGGGGACGCCGTCCTGGAGCGGGTTGACGGACATCTCGTTGACCTCGATACGGCGTGCGTCGATCACCCGCAGGTGCAGGTGGGAGACAGCGTCCTCGCCGTCCATGTCGAGGGCCTGGGCGATGGCGAGGGGCTGCACGTCGGCGACCGAGGAGCCCCGGCGCGGCATCAGCAGCTTGAAGCGGCGGCCGAACTCGGTCTCTTCCGCGTCGTACAGCTCGCTGCCGTGGTAGGGGCTGTACTCCTCCCACACGGCCGACAGGTCGTCCATGTCCAGCTCGCCGGTCCGGTTGCGGAGTTTGACGGTGAGCTTGGCGCGGGAGGCGGCCATGTCGTCGGGCCGGTAGATGTTGACGGCCCGCGGGGGGACCTCGAACGCAATCGAGACGGAGTCCTGGGCGACGCCGAGGGCGGGCCGGGCGGTGGTGGAGACGATGATCGCGGTCAGCCGGTCGTCGTCCAGACGGACGTCGGTGAGCTTGGACGCGGGCAGCGGGCCCTGGTCGCAGGCGATCCACTCGTCCCACCGGGCCAGGTACCAGTCGACACCGTCCGGGTGTTCGGCGGCCGCGGGCGTCGCGGAGTCCGGCAGGGCCCACATCCGTGCTCCCCAGGTCGCCGCGGTGGAGGCGACGAGGAGGCGGGCCCACCAGGGCACGTCGATGTAGCTGCTGGCAGGGATCGCCGCGAGGGGGCCGGCCCGCAGCGCCATTTCCGTCGGGCTGTAGCGGCGCCACCAGCCGCGCTCCCAGTCGGGAAGGCCCTTGGCCCAGATGGCGCGCAGGGTCGCGGAACGCTTGCGGTAGGCGGCGGCTTTCGCGGCGCGGACCAGGGCGGCACGGTCGTCGTGGTGGCGCCAGCCGTCGGCGATGCCGATGGTCGGCACGAGCATGCCGTCGGAGCCGACGGCCGGACGGTAGGCGTGGTCGAGGTCGAGGCGGCGGCGCATCCGGCGGACCCGGCGCCGGTAACCGCGCCGGCTGCTGCGGGTCATCCACTCCCACGGCTCGCCCTGCCCGGGCAGCCAGCGCCACGGGCCCGGGTTTATGCCGAGCGCGGCCCAGCCGGCCGCGACGCCGGTGGTGCCGAGGGTGGTGAGCAGCAGCGGGTCACCGGACAGCCAGCCGGAGGCGATGCCGAGGCCGGAGCCGACGTAGAGGCCCGGGTTGTGCATCCGGGCGACCTGCGCGCGCAGTCCGGTCAGCTCCTGGGGAGCGGTCTCTTCGGTCTCTTCCTGGGTTGGGGTGGTCGTGGCCATCCGGTTCTTCTCCGTTTTCAGCGAAGACGAAGGGCGGGACCGCAGAAGCGGTCCCGCCCGTGGAGGTGGGTGTGGTGTGGCCTAGCGCTGGATGAACTCGCGGTCGGCCATCTGCACGTGGTGCGTGCGGTTGAGCTCAGCCATCCGGCCGTGCTCGGCTTCGGTCTCCTGTGCCAGGCCCTGGGCGTTGGCGGTCAGGGAGTCGGCGCCGGCGACGATGCCGTCGACGTTGGCCGCCATGTTTTCCGAGAGCGTGAAGACCTCCATGTAGGCGGTCGTGGTCGGCTCGTCGACGGTCAGCCGGCCCATCGCCTCGGACAGGTACTTAGCGGAGGCGCCGCGGTCCTGGAAGCGGGCCTTGAGCCGCTCGACGGCCCTCTTGGTGGTGCCGGCGCGGATGCCGTAGGCCGCCGCCTTCAGCAGGAGTCCCGCGTACGACATTGCGCCGCCGATGGCCTTTGTTGCTGCGCCCATGGTCAGGCTCCCCTCGTCTCGTAGACCTCGGTGTGGGCGGAGGCGTCCTCGGAGTCGACCGCGTCGGAGACGTAGAAGTCGCGGTCCATGACGGACTCCATGTCCTTGGCCTGCTCCGCGTAGACGCCCTGCCCGGCCTCCAGCAGGGCCTTGGCCTGGACGACCTTCTCGCCCTGCGCCTTGGTGTTCTGCTTCAGCTGGTCGAGCTGGCTGTTGATCGTGCCGTAGTCCTCCTTGCAGCGCGTGATCCACGAGATGAGGCCCGGCCCGGCTCCGCGGGCGTTGAGTTCCGCGATCAGGGAGTCGCCCTTGCCGATCTCCCGCTCGCAGCGCTTGCCGATCCGCTCGTAGGTTGCGAAGTCCTCGTCGCACATGAGGTTGAGTTCATCGCTCTCGTCGATGACGGACTGGTACGTCACCTCTGCTGCCATACGCCCAACTCCTCCACCGGCGGCAGCCGGTTCACTTTCCTTGCGCGGTTCCGGCACGGCCCTTTCGGGCTCCGCTACCGGGCTTTCGGATTCGGCGGCCGTGCTTTCGGGCCCGGCGGCCGTGGCTTCGGGTGCCGCCGCGGTGGGTTCCGGCTCCGCCGGGGCGGACGCGGGTTCCGTTTCGGCTGCACCGGAGGCCTCCTCGGAGGCTTTCGGCTCCGAGGCGTCTTTGGTTTCGGCTGCAGCGGGCTCGGGTTCGGCCGCTGCCTCCTTGGTTTCGGGCCCGGCCGTGGCCACCTCGGGACCAGGTGAGGCCTCCGGAGCCGGAGCCGCGGGCTCCTTCGCCGTCGTCTCCCCGGCCTCATCTGGCGGCGTTTCAGGGCCCGTTGAGACCTCCGGGGCAGTCGGGGAGCCACTGCCGTCCACTGGAGGCACTGTGGCCCCTTCAGGCGCCTTCTCGGGGCCTTCCGGTTTCTTCCCCTCGGCCGCTTCCTCGGGCTTCTTCATCGAGACGCCCTTGCCGTCGCCGCTGTCGGTGCCGGCCGTCGGCGGCAGCGGAACGAGCACCGGTGCCGGGTCGACATGGCCCGCGGCCCGGCGACGCCGGCGGTACTCGCGCAGCGCGCCGCGGCCGGTGTCCTGAGCCCAGCCGACGCCCTGCGCGACCCACCCCCCGGCTCGGCGCCCCACCGGGGTCGCCAGACGCTCGACGCGGGTGTGCCCGCGGTAGCCCGAGCGGAACGCCTCCGGGAGTGTGAGCACCGGATCGTGCTCCGACGCCGGCGGCTCCTTCCACGGCGAGACGCCCGGCTTGCGTTCGGCCGGGGCAGCGACGCCGTGCTTGTCGGCGATCTTCTGCACGGCCTTCTCGTGCCGGGTCCTTTCCCTCAGGA
This sequence comes from Streptomyces sp. NPDC051133, assembly GCF_040682635.1. NCBI lineage: Bacteria > Bacillati > Actinomycetota > Actinomycetes > Kitasatosporales > Streptomycetaceae > Streptomyces > Streptomyces sp. NPDC051133. Next base: position 14,802 of record NZ_JBFBBK010000081.1, on the reverse strand, counting down.
TGTCCCGCTGCGCCGGGGACAGCCCGACCTTTGCCTGCTCGCTCTGCGCGCCCGCCGTGTACACGAGCCATGCGCACGCGAGAAGCAGCAATTCCATTGCTTTCCCCTCACGGTCTGCGACCGGGGGAGTGAACGCCCGCCCTCGTGCGCGTACGTACGCGTGTAGGGGCGGGTCGAGTTCATCTCTCCCCCGGGTGAATGAATGGGTGAACGATCACCGTGTGTGACGAACAGTGATCTGCTGGAGGGTGTCGCTCACGTCGCGCCAGGCGCGGTTGGCGACCACTGGATCGACCCTCTGCAGCACGCCGCGCAGCCGGTCCAGCCGCTTGGTCGCGCCCTCCTTGGGCGACCGTTTGTCGGCCTGTTTGATCTCGTTGGTCCAGTGCGCGGATGCGCGCGTCGAGTGGCGGTCGGTGGCCCGCTGGAGGGTGTCGGCGACCTCCTTCCAGACGCGGTCGGCGACGGCCGGCTCGGCCTCCTTCAGCAGTCCGCGCAGCCGGTCTATCCGCCGGGTCGCGCCCTCCTTGGGCGACCGCCCATCCGCCCGTCTTATCTGTTTTGTCCAGTACGCGGTTCCGCCCACGTTGCCGTGATCCTCCGTTCGATCGCTGGGTCAGGCGGGGTGAACATCAGCCGGGACTCCGTGGCAGTCCCGGCCGGTGTTTGTGCTGGTCGCCTCCCTGTTCGACCTTCCTGACGGGCAGGCAAGGGTGAGAGGGTGGGACCCGGCGCTTCGGCGCCTTCACCGTGTCCCCGAGGTGTTGACGTCATCTCGGGGGCCGGTGGAGCCGTCGAAGGTGCTCATTTACGCTGGTCAGGCGGCCTGCTGCTCGTCTCCTTCCTGCTGCTCCTGGAGGTACTCCAGCGCCCGGGTCTTGCGCTCGTGGGCGGTGGTCTGGGAGACGCCCAGCTCGACCTCGATCTGCTTGAGAGTGACGGCCTTCGGGTCGCCTCCGGCCGCGAGGATCATCCGGGCGACCTTGCGGGCGTCCCGCTCCGGCAGCGTGAGCCGGGCCTCCGCCTCGGCCTCGGCAGCTGCCTGGTCGTCCTCGGCCGCACGACGGCGGGCTTCGGCGGCCGCCTGCCTGTCCTGTGCCGCGCGGAGCTCAGCAGCAGCACGCTCGGCCTCCGCTTCGGCCGCCGCCCGCTCGGCTTCGACGGCGTCGCGCGTGGTTTCGGCGGCCCGCTTGCGCTCTTCGGCGGCCTCCCGATCGGCCTTCGCGGCCGCCAGTGCCGCCTCGTTGGCCTCCTGTTCGGCGCGCGCCTCGCGAGCACGCGCCTCAGCTGCCTCAGCCGACTCGAGCGTCTCGGTCTCCTGCTGCAACTGCCGCTGTCGAGCAGCCCACTTGACCTGCTCTTCCTGCCGCTCACGCTCGGCGCGCAGGCGATCGGCCTCGGTCTGGCTCTCCAGCCGCTGGATCTCGGCGTCGGCCTCCGCCCGCTGCACCCGAAGGCGCTCTTCGGATCGCCGAATCTCAAGATCGGCGGCGTTCTCGGCCTCCGCCTCCGCCGCCTTCAACCGGCCCTCGGCGGCAACCCGCTCGACCTTGGCGGCGATCTTCGCAGTCTCGATCCGAGACTCCGTTTCGACTTGCCGAAGCTCCGCCTCAGCCGCCCGAAGCGCCCGAGCGTCCTCAGCTTCGCGTTCCCGAAGCTCCGCCTCCTCCTCCCGGCGACGGGCGGATTCCGCTTCGCGTGCCGGAATCTCCAGCGCCTCATCGACCGTCAACCCGAAACGGGCCATCTTGATCGGAAGGAGCTCATCGGCCGGCGCCTTCCGGCGCCAGCTGCGCCCGTAGCGCTTCTTCAGCAGCTGCCGGTAGATCGTGATGCCCTTCAGGCGCAACACCACGTCGTCGTACGGCAGGCTCCACAGCTTCATCCGCCGGAAGATCAGCCACGTGGGCAGCGGTGCGAGCAGCCACCGCGACAGCGGCGGGCTGCCGAGGTCGTGACCGGCGATCAGCGCGGCCATCCGGCCGATGTAGTGGCGCGCGGCCTCTACCGCGGCGATGAACAGCACCGGGATGACGCCGTGCATCGACGCGGCGAGCGGGTCCGCGGACAGCGGCCCGTCGGGGGCGGCCGCGTTGAACGCGACCGTCGCGGCGGTCAGCCCGTGGGCTAGCCACCGCAGCACCGGCAGGGAAGCGCGCTTCCGCGTCAGGTAGAGGTCCATGGCCAGCAGGACCAGGATCCCGGCGTCGATACCGATCGGGAACGCGTACGAGAACTGGCCGAAGCCCTTGGCCTCGGCCAGGTGCCGCAGCGTGTTGTACGAGCCGGTGAACCCGATCGCTGCCAGGATCGCGCCGCCGGTGCCGGCCACGATCGCGAGCGCCTTCATCGTGCGCGGGTCCGACTCGGGCTCGCCGGTCGGCGCGGCCGGGACGACTCGGCTCTCGGGGGTGTCCGGCTGACCCGGCAGCCCTGCGCGGACCGGCGGCTTGTCCAGGTCGACGCGTTCGTCGACCTGCGGGGGGCTGGTCATAGCAGCTCCTTGGATACGGAGGAACGAGAACAAGGAGCCGGGCCCGGTACAGGGGGGGATGGTCGTACCGGGCCCGGCAGCAGGAAGGCCGGCCTCCCGTCGGGGAGGCCGGCCGTGGAGCACGGGATCGGGGGAAGTCCCTGCTGCTCCCTGCCGGTCCCGCCGACGTGACTCGGCAGGACCGACAGGGAGCCCGGGGCGAGAGGGCCCCGGGGTGGGTGTCAGACGAGTTCACTGTCGCTCAGGTCCTGGTCGCCGGCCATGACCTGAACCTCACGCAGCCGCTCGCGCTGCGCGTCGATCTCCTTGTGGACCTTGTCGATGAGGCGGTCGCCGATGCCGCGCCAGCTCGCCGTGGACGAGGTGTAGGCGCCGTGCCAGGCGATGTGCCAGTCGGAGTCGTCCAGACCGAGTTCCTTCGCGATGGTGCTCAACGGAAGGTCCTCGTCCTCACCCGCGACCTGGATCTGCTCCTCAGCGAGCTGGGTGAGCTTCTCCGCGATCTCGTCGAAGGCCTCGGCCGCGGACTCGGCGGCGCGTTCGGCGTCGGTGAGCCGCAGCAGCTGGGCGCGCCAGCGGCCGTCCTCGATGGTCCAGAACTCACGGAAGGCGGCCACGAGTTGTCCGTGGGCGGCCGTCCATGCCTCCCACAGCGGCGCGGCCTGCTTCAGGAGCGGTCCGGCCTGCCGCCGTAACCGCGCCTTCGACCACAGGACCCGCGCGGCCTCGTACTGGTTCGACAGCTCGGTGGACTGCTCGCGGGTCAGCGTCGTGTCCCGGATGGCCTCCATCGACATCTGCGGCTGCTCTTCCAGACCGGTGAACGCGCGGAAGGAGTAGGTCACCCAGCCCTCGAAGCGTCCGGGTTCGGACCGGAGGAACAGCGGGTGGTGGTAGCGGGAGATGTCCGTGGCCATGGCGGCCCGCGTCGTGGTGCCGGGCTGGTAGCGGGGCATCAGACCGGTGTCGTCCAACGGTGTCTTGAGGGGAATGAGCTCCATCGATCCTCCAATGATCGAAAGCCCGGGGCTCTCCCGGGCTCACAGGCAAAGCAGGCGGGATGCCCGGGATGGGATCAGGCGGTCGCGGGAACCGGCACGGGACGGCACGGGGCGACGATCTGTCCGTCGGGCAGCAGTTCACCGGTGTCGTCGAAGACGAAAAGGCCGTTGCACAGCAGGCTCCACCCCTGCTCCGGGTGGCTGGCCACGGTCTGCGCGGCCTCGCGGTCGGGGCTGTCAGCAGGGGGGCAAGTCGGCACGTGCCGGCACAGCGGCGAGCTGGTCGCGGTCATGGAGGAACTCCCTCAGGGTGTCGGGGACGGTGTGTGTGGACCGGAAGCGAGCGCCGAGGCGCTGGGGGTATCGGTCCCTGCGTTCTCCGCCGCCACCGGGCCGACGGTGGCCGGGCCGGTGGCGACGGGCTGGGCAGGGGCTGCGGGTGATGTGCGGTCAGGCGCTGGCCTGGCGAGCCCGGTTGCGGGCCGCACGGCGCTTCATGGCGCGGCGCTCGTCCTCGCTCAGGCCGCCCCACACGCCGGAGTCCTCACCGGACTCGAGCGCCCACTGCAGGCACTGGTCCATGACGGGGCAGCGGCGACAGACAGCCTTGGCTTCCTCGATCTGCAGCAGCGCCGGACCGGTGTTGCCGATCGGAAAGAAGAGCTCGGGGTCTTCCTCCCGGCAAACGGCGCGGTGCCGCCAGTCGACGCCGGCCTCGGAGGCGGGCATGTGGGCAGCGGAGAGGCTGACGAGGTCCTGGATGTCCTGCATGGGGGTCCTCCGTTGTGATCGCAGATGCGGGCAGCCCCAGGGAACGCGGAGTCCCTGGGGCTGCTGGGGGATGAGGGCGGCTGGACGCGGTGATCTCCGGCCCCGCCTGTGCGGTGGTGCTGCAGTGGCAGAGGCTGACCTTCCGACCGTCCGCCCCGTACGACAGCTGGTACTACTCAGCCCGCAGGCGGCACCTGATCTGCTTGCCGAGCGGCGACGGCTCGACCGTCCAGTAATCGGTCAGCAGGTCGAGCAGGTGCAGACCGCGTCCGGACATCGCCTCGGCGCTGTCCAAGGCGACATCGCGGCGGTCCGGCTGGCCCGGCACGGAGTCGTGAACGATCACCTCGACGCCGGACGGGACGGCGTACACGTCGACGATCATCAGGACGGGCTCGTTCTCCGAACTGGCCCGCAGCACGTTGCCCATCAACTCGGACACCACGAGCTCGGCGGAATCAGCAAGGCCCGGGCCAGCGCCGTACGTCGTCGCCACCGAGCGGGTCAGCACGCGAACAGCACTGAAGGCCTCCGGAGAGGCCTTCAACTCAGCGCAGAAGCCGCGCCGCCGCTCGGTCAACACCAGACCCGGCACCGCGGCAGGGACCACAAGTCGTTCGTCCACGGCCGCGGCGTGCAGAGTGCCGGTACCGAAGACCGTGACCGTCACCGTGTCCCACCCCTCTGGTCGTGCTCCCTGGCCCGGCGCAGCGCCTCGTCTTCCTGGCTCGGGTGCTCGTCCCCCTGTGCACCAAGAGGCGCGCGGGATGTCATCATGTTCCTCAGCAAGGTCGTGTTCCTCTCACGCGATGAACTCAGCGACCGACAACGGCCCCGGGGCGCAATCCCGGGGCCGTCATCGTTTGTTCGGTTTTCGGGAACTGGGTTGGCCTCCCCTAGCAGAGGCCAACCCAGGAGGGCTGCTGACCTGGAAAGGCCCTGCTGCCCCCTGCCATCGCCGCTCGTCACACGGGCGGCGATCACAGGTAACGCAGGATCGGGTTCAGGTCTGCGGGATCTGCGCCTTGCGCTGGGTGTCCGTACGGGACACAGCCCGCTGCACCCGGCGCCACTGCGCAGCACGCTGGCGGGCCTCAAGCCGGTCCGCCTGCTGCTCCTTCCGCTGCCTCTGCTCCAGTTCAAAGCCGGAGGAGGCCCGCGTCTCACCAAGCCAAACCTCCAGTTCGCGACCCGTCTCGCACCGGCCGCCGCTCTGGCACTTGGCGCAGGCATCGCGGTGAAGCGCAACTGCAGTGCGGGCCCGTTCCAGTACGGCGGGCATTCGCAGCGTCGGTTCCTTGGAAGCCGTCGCCAGACGGCTCACGGCCGGCGGGGTCGCGGTCCGCGGCTTCCGGTTGACCCGGTTCGAGCGGCGCCCGGTCACAGTGGCGTCCGCTTCCGCAACCTTGCGGCCCCACTCAGCGAGGTCCACGTCGATCTCGACTCGGCGGGCGCTGCCCGGGCAGCGACGTCCGTTCTTGCCGCGCTCGGTGCGCTCCAGATGGTGGGGCCAGACAACGTTGCGGCGCAGGGGATGCCACTCATTGCAGTCCGGACAGACGATGGAGCGGCGCTCACCTTCACGTAACTGGACGTTGAACACGGGGATCATGCTGATCTTCAGGGCGGGGCGGGACGTATCGGGCTTCACGCAGACTCCCACGGGCAATGGCTCGGAACGAGGGGGGAGGGATGCAGTCTCCGCAGCTCAGGCCCTATCTGTGGCCCTGAGCACGTGGACACCGCATCGGGGGGTGGTGCTCCCGCTCGGTGAGGGATCTCGTGGTTCGTCACCTCGGACGCGAGCGAGCTATTCAGATGTAGCAGGCATCGGAACTAGTCGAACTAGATTGACTAGTCAATGCGCGCTGAGACGATGCTGACACTCTCGGCAAATGATCGTCAAGAGGTTCGGATAGATTGACTACTCATTGCGCACACCTGTAGATCTGTCCTATGGCAGTCAGCGGGAGGCCTCGAGCCCTCTATCAGCGCATCGCGGACAAGATCCGCACCGAGATCACGAGTGGCGCGCTCGGGCCCGGTTCACGGCTGCCGACAGAGGCCGAGATCGCGACCGAGTGGGAGACCACTCGGTCGACTGCTGTTCAGGGCCTGAAGGTGCTGGTGAACGAAGGGTTGATCATCAGCGATCGCCCACGGGGGTACTTCGTTCGCAGCCGGCGCCCGATGGTCTACAGGCCGCAGGCCGAGTTCAGGAAGCGACCCTTGTCTCCCGAGTTGGACAGCTTCCTGAGTGAGATGGCCACGGAAGGACGCGAGGCGAGTCAACGCATCGAAGTGCAGGTCATAACCCCCACGCCGGAGATCCGCACACGGCTACGGCTGCGTGAGGGCGACCTCGTCGCCGTGCGGCGTCGCATCCGTTTCGTGGATGGCGTGCCCTACAACACGAACGACTCCCACTTCCCGCTGGTCTTGGTTGAGGGCAGCGAGATCATGAATCCCGACGACATCGCACGGGGCGCCAACACGGTGCTCGCCGAACTGGGCCACGAGCAGGTCCGAGCGCTGGACGAGATCCAGATCCGTATGCCGACCCCTGAAGAAGCCGATCGTCTGCAGCTTGGCCCCGGGACACCGGTCGGCGTGCATCTCTGCACTGGCTACACCCAGGACGGCAGACCTGTCCGCACTGTCGTCAACATCCTTCCAGGGGACCGACACGTCATCACGTATGAGCGAAGTCGGCCCCCGCTGGGCTCCGATCCAGTGATTCGACCAGCCATTGAAGGCGACTTGGCCACGGTGACCGAGTTGTGGGAGCACGCGGCGGCCTGGCTTCGCGAGCGCGGCATCGACCAGTGGCAGTACCCGCCCCGTTCCGAGCGCATCATGGAGAACATCGCGGCCGGCGAGTGCTGGATCATTGAGGACGATGGCGTTCCCATCGCCACCGTTACCGTCGATGGCCACGCCGACCGGGATTTCTGGTCGGCCGAGGAAGCCACTGAGCCGGCTCTCTACGTGCATCGCATGGCTGTCCGACGCGACGTCAGTGGTCTGGAGCTCGGCTCTGCCATGCTCGATTGGGCAAGCCAGCGCGCTGCTGACCAGGGCAAGCAGTGGCTGCGGCTGGACGCATGGAGAGACAACGGCAATCTGCAGAGCTACTACAGCAGTCGAGGATTCACCCATGTCCGGACGGTCGACGCAAAGGGCCGGCAGAGCGGCGCTTTGTTCCAGCGCCCTGCGGGCTACACACGCAACGTCGGCCCAAAGCTGATTGAACAGGACATCGGATGACGTATGCCTACACACGTCCCAACTGCGTGACCTGAGGCGGCACTCGTGAATGAAATCCGCACCGAAGTAGGAACGTGCGTCTACGTGGTTGGCAGCCCGAACTCACCCCTCGTGAAGATCGGCAGGACCACGAATCTTCCGCAGCGTCTCGCCGCTCTCCAGCGCATGTCGCCACTGCCTCTGCTCGTTTTATGTACCTATCCAGGCGGAGCTGAACTTGAGACGGCCTTGCACCGGCGCTTCAGGGATTGCCGGTCTCACGGGGAGTGGTTCGCCCTTGGGGGAGACCCCGTAGCGGTGACCCGCAGTGCGGCAGAAGAGATCAAGCGCGAGCTGGACAGTGCACCCACCCCACCCACGAACTTCTCGATACCCCGCGAGGTGCCCAACTTTGAGGGCGGCTTGGTTTTCCAACCGGACCCGCGGGGGCGGCAGGTCACCGCATGGCCGAAGATCGAGCCGACTACCCGACCGTACCGCCTGACACCCGGGTCTCCGGTATGTCGGTGCGGCCACGAAATCGGCCTCCACAGCAACATCCGCCCTCACCAATGCGCAGTTGACGATGGGGTTGATGCCGAGTGGTGTACCTGCTTCGGCTACGAAGGACCGCTGCCACCTGAACTCAAGGACTACGACCTTCCAGGACACAACTGGCGACGCTGGCGGGGGATCGACACATGAGGGCCCATGCAGCGTCTGGTCGGTTCAAAGGCACGTGCAGTGCGGCCATGTCGTTCGTCGCCCTGAATTGCTCGAAGGCCTCACCGGGAAGGCGCAGCGAAAGGAGCGGCCAAGTGACCCGCTGTGTCTGGGTGCGCTTCCGTTGCCTGGCCGTTGTGGTCGGCCGGCCGGAGAGCGTCCAGGGCGGCCTGGAGCGTGGCCGAGTCGCGGCTCCAGCGTTTGGGGGCGATCAGCTTCAGCCTCGGTGCCTCCGGCGGCGCCATGACCTGGCTCTTGCAGTCGACGACGGGGACGAGGCCGAGGTTGTGGGTGAAGAGCAGGACGGGCTTTTGCGCGACCAGCGAGCGGAGTTCGAGGCGGGCAACGGGTCCGAGGACGTGGACACGGCTGCCGAGCCGCTTGGGCCTTCCGATGACGACGAGGCCGTCGAGTTGGTCTACGAGCGTGTCCCAGGCGTAGGGCCGTCCCTCGAAGGCGGAGCCGTAGTGGAGGAGCTCGATGCCGTCGGGCAGGTCCTCGGTGATGCGCTTGAGCCAGCGCTGCCAGTTAGCGTCGTTGGTGGTCTTGGGTGCGGCGCTGACGTAGACGCGGACCGTGTCGCCGGTGCGGCGCTCTGCGGCGATGCGGTGCATGGCCGCGATGTAGCGGCGCTGCTGCTCAGGGCGGGCGAAGGTCTCCACGTCGAGGGGGTCGTCATGCCTGGGCTTCTGCGTCGCGTGCATACCGCTCATCATGCCCGGGCTGTGGCCCGAGTGTGGAATGGGGCAGGTGGCCGAGGGCTCTGGCGCTCCGTCAGGAGGTGCCGTCCTGTTGGCGACACGAGCGGTACCGGGGTGTCGCTGGGCGATCTCAGAGGGGTACCGTGTCCCCTGAATAAGATCCATATGGACATGGTTAAGCCCCGCGAGGTGGTGCTCCGGGGCACGGCCGCAGACCTATCTAGGGAAGGTCTCGACATGGAGCAGGGTACCCGTACCCTCCGACAGACACACTCCAAGGCACCTGCCGTAGCAGCGATGGCGCGTACGTCGCTCCGGTTCCGTGCCTTCTCTGTCTTCCCGCACCGGTCCGCGTGCGGGCACACCTCTGCCCCGGAAGGGGGCGAGATGGTGTAGTCGCGATTGGCGGCGCCCGCTCAGCGGGTCTTCGAGCCGCCGGGACGCCCGGCCACCCAGGTGATTAGCGGTCACCTCGGCTACAGCGTCCCATCTGCCACCGGGTGGGCTTAGCGGGCCCTCCCGAAGGATCTGCTCTTCCGGTTAGCAGCCGGCCGAACAGTTCGATCTCTGGTTCTCGGCGAACCAAGCGCCAAAGGCGCCTTTTTCATGCCCACCTCGATATCGAAGCGAGGCAGGACCCATGTTGCAGCATCGTGCTGCCCTTTGTCAGCCCATCCATGCCCGATTGGCGCATTTTGCGCCGTCTATCGGGTCACAGTTTCTTCTTGAGCCACCCATTCCGCCATGCCAGCGGACTAGCACGGCGCCCCGAGCGCAGTTCTCTAGGACATCCACGTGAGCGGCAGGGCAGCGTCGGCCGCGATGCTGTCGGAGCTCGTCGACGACGTCGTGGTCGATGCTCCGGTGCTTCCCCGGCAGCGGGATGTGCTGCGGTCGGTGCCGGCCTGGGTTCGTCTTGGCGGCGAGGCTCTGGACGAGGCGTTGCGGCTGGGTCGGGGTATGCGGCTGCGGCTGCTCGCCGCGGTCCGGGCGCTGCTGGCGGATGACTCGCTGGCCGGGCTCGGGGATGCGGCGCGGTTGACCACGGTGGTGCTGTTTGCGAAGTCGCGGGCGCCGGAGGGGCGTAAGGACGATCTGCAGTCGTACATCTGGGGTGCGGAGCTGGGTCGGTGGCTGGGGATGACGGCGTCGACGGTTCATCACGACGTGCTGCCCGTGCTGCGGCAGAGAGACGCGCTGCACACCCGGATGGTCGTCAACGATGAGGGGCACCCGGTCGGGCTGGACTGTCTGGTCATGCCGCTGTGGCGGGCGCACCAGAGTGGGGGAGCCGCGCACCCTCTGGCGCTGAACAAGGCGGAGCTGGCGGTGCTGCTGCGCTTGATCGAGGCGTTGTTCGGGCCGGGGTGGGCGCCGGAGGACAGGGAGCCGACGCCGCCCGGGCTGCTGGCCGGCCGCACGGGCAAGGGTGCGGCGACGGACCGGCTCGGGCTGTTGCTGATGGTGCTGAACACCCGGGCGTCGGGCTGGCTGCAGCTGTGTGGCGGCTCGGTGCGGAAGAGGGAGGGGCGTGGGGCGGCGACGTTGTCCCGGCTGCTGGGCTGTTCGCCGTCCGGGGCGCGGAAGGTGCTGGCCCGGCTGACGGAGGCCGGTGTCGTCGCGCGGCAGCGCAAGGCGACGGTGACACGGATGAATGGCCGTGGCCGGGTCATGCTGCTGCCGGTCGCTCGTGCGTATGGCCGTGTTCTGGCGCCTGTGGAGCCGGTTTCGGGCTCTGGGTCGGTGTTTTCGCAGCGTCCCGATGGTGCAGTCGGAGATCTTGCTCCTGGCCAGGATGCCGGTGGCCTTGCTACGTCTGGGTTTTGTGGTGCTGAGGCGGCCGTGGAGGCGGGAGATCGGGAGCGTCCCGATGGTGCAGAGTTCCACGCAGACCACGCTTCTGTGGTTACTCCCGTTTCTCCTCCTCCGCTCTCTGGTGGTTTTTCCGGCGAAGGCCGTGGGGGTGAAGGCCGTCGGCCGGAGCACGTGTGCGTGCGCGAGGACCAGGCCGTGGGTGGCGAGGACGCCGCTGCCGAGCCTGCGTCGCCGGTGGCGGAGGTCGGCCCGCTCCGCGGGGAACAGCCTGGCAAGTCCGCGGTCGATGAGCAGGGTGGGCAGCGTGCTGCCGGGACCAAGGCCGGTGGTTGGCTCGAGGCCGTGGCGGGCGGAAAGACGCGGCAGCAGGGGAGGGCGGACCTTCCCGAGGATCTTGATCTGCGGGTTGCTCTGGGGCCGGTCGCGTGGTTGTGGGCGGGGCTGAACCGCTGGCAGCAGGACCAGGTCGTGAAGGCTGTGAATGCCGAGCTGGAGCGGCTGAAGGACCTGCTGATGCAGCCGGAGGGCGCGCCTCGGCTGCTGGCCGACCGGCTCACCGACCGGCTGGAGGAGACCGGTGGTGAGGCGCGGGTGAGCAGCCCGTTCGGCTGGATCACCCGGCGGGGCCTGGTGCAGCGGCCGGCCTGCTCGGACGTGCGCTGCGACGACGGGATCCGGCTGGACACCGGCGGCGACTGCGCCAACTGCGGCAACGTGATTCACATCCGCCGTGCCCGCCGCGTGCGGATCGCGGCCGACATCGACCGGGAGTGGCCCGGGCTCGGTGTGGCGGAGCGGCGCCAGGTCCTCGAGGAGCGGCTGCGTGAGTACGCCGCGGCGGAGGCGGAGGACTTCGTGTGGCGCCGTGAGCAGGCCCGTGCGGAGCAGGCCCGGCGGGAGAAGGCCCGTGCGGCTGCCCGGGAGCGGGGGGAGCGCGAGCGCCGGGAGGCGGCGGCCGCCGACGCAGTGCGCCAGGCCCTGGCGTGCGAGGACTGCGGGCAGCAGCGGTCGGCCGGGCTGTGCGAGGCGTGCGGTTACCGGCGCCGGACCGAGGCAGCGATCGCGGAGGCCGGGCTGGTCGCGGCTACATGGGCGGCGGACCTGGACGATGCCGCCGACGTCGCCGCGGTGGCCGCGCACGTCCGAGCAACGCTGGAAGCCGACATCGAGACCACCCACCAGCAGTTCCTTCAGCTGATGGAGCCGGGCGAGCTGGAGGCGAACCCCACCGCTGCGGCGTCCGTGCTCGCCTTCAACGCCCTCCAGGCCGTACAACAGGCCCTGCCGGAGTACCGCAGCAGCGCCCTCGGGCGGTTGGGCAGCACCCCGGAGGTCGACGCGGAAGCCCGCCGGGCATACAAGACCGAGCAGAACCGCAGGTGGTTCCGCGCGAACCCGAACGGCGCGGACGCGGTCGCCGCCGCGACGAAGGCCGCCGACGCCGCTCGGGAGCGCACTGCCGAGTACCTGCTGGCGACGCGGTTGGAGCAGCTGCGCAAGCGGACGGCGGCCCGTACCGAGACGGTCGCGCCTGCGCCGTGGTCGGCCCGGCTGACCGAGCTGGCCGCGCGCCCGTTGGACGGCGAGACGGCTGGGGCGGCGATCGCGTGAGCAGCGAGCTGAGCGGGGTCGACCTCGCGCGCCAGGCCCTGGCCGCGGCCCGGGAGGCGGCGAAGAAGAACGGCGGCACCCAGAAGGCGAAGCCGAAGCGGTCCCGCACGCAGGTGGTACGACGCGACGGCCGCGAGCCGCTCGGGCTCGGCATGGCGATCACGATGATGATGACCGAGCGCGGCATGGTCGCCCCGGCCGCCGGCGGCAGCCTCCTCGGGCAGTTCGGCGACATCCTTGCCGCGGCCGCGCCCGAACTCGCTGGCCACGTCCAGGCCGTGGCTTTCGACGCGGACACCGGCCGCCTGGACGTCGCCCCCGAAGCCCCCGCGTATGGCACGAAGCTGCGCTGGAGCGCACCCAAGCTGATCACGGCGGCCAACGCGAAGGTGCCCGACGCGAACGTGCGTACCCTGCACGTCCTGCCGCCCACCCCCGGGAAGGCTGGCCCCGCCACGGCGGCCGCCGTGGCGGGGCCGCAGCCGACCGTGCCCGCCATGCCGTCGCCGCGCCCTGCCCCGCCGGACGGCTACCGCCGGGCGATCGAGGCGCACCGCCAGGCCGCGCCGCCGTCCCGCGTGGACCCGGCCATCGCCCAGGCGGTGGAGCGGCAGACCGCCGCACTGCGGGCGCTGTCCCGCCGCGCGTTTCCCGAGCCCGACACCGTCGCAGACGATGCGCCGGCCCTGATCGAGCAGGCCCGCGCACAGCGCCGCCGCCAGGCCGCGGCGACCGAGGCCGCCGCCCTGCGCCGGGCACGAGTGGAGAAGGCCGGTCACCAGCCCCGCTCAGTTGAAGGTGCCAGCAGGGCCAGCTAGCGCTGGGGGCCTGATGCCCTGGCCAGCCGGGGTCGTCAATGCGCTGAAGTGTTCGGGAGAGGCTGGTCGCCCTCAGTGCCGTGGGCGCCAGCGGGTGAACATGCACTGGTCAGCTCCTGCGCCAAGACGGAAGGGCAGGGCTACGCGGTCGAGGGGGAACGTCTCGCCGGGTGCGTGGACGGTGTAACCGCAGCGGATGTAGAAGGCGCCGAGGTCCCTGTGTGCCTCGTACGAGCCGTACAACAGGAAGTAGCCGAGCTGCTGGTGGACTTGCCAGGCCCGCTTGAGCAGGGCGCCGGCGATGCCCTGCCCTCGGGCGTTCTCGGCAACAGCCAGGCCATGGATCTTGGCGATGAACAGGCTGAGAGCCAGGGCCTTCTCGGCGGTGTAGCCGTTGTTCATGGCCATGTCGATGACGGTTCCGGGGGCGGTGGCAGACAGCACGCCGACGGTGCGGTCCTGCTCGTCAGCGGCGACCAGCGTCAGGCAGACGGTGGTCATGGCCTCGTTCCTGGGCCGGGATGTGAAGGCGTGAGCGGCGGCGTCGTGGTACGCCTTCGGGCCGGCCAGTCCGGCGAGCATGGCGGAGGCGGCGGAGCCGTCCTCGATGGCGGCGCGCAGGACGGGGATGATCCTGACTCCGTCGCCGGTGGTGGCCATCAGCGCGTCGGCGGCGTCGAGGTCCTGGCCCTGGGCCAGACGGATGCGGGTCCCGGCCGGGCCCTGCCAGCCTGCGCGGACACGGTCGGCGGACAGGGGCGGTGCCTGTTTTGTCTTCTTCGCCGGGCGTTTGGCCATGAACGAGTCCCCCTGAGTGGTCGTGATGCCGTCAACGGCCGTGTTCTGGCCGCTTGTTAGGTCGATCTTGTCCCGGCGGGCGTACGGCGTAGCGCCGATTTCCGGTCGGCCGGTCGGCGGGAGTTGTGGCGTCATCCGTCGTTGGTGAACCGGATCTGGCCGAACCAGGCTCGGAAGGCGTAGACGGCCCCGCTCGTCAGGTGATTCCAGGGCGGGGCCGTCGGCGCTTCGGGTGGCCTTTACCGCATCGCTGCGTACTCCTGCGGTGCCGTGCGGAGGATGTCGAGCATCTGGGCCTCGGTCAGCTTCCGGAAGGCCACCGCGGACGCGTTCGCGATCTTTCGGAACAGGACGTCGGCAGGGATCGGCGGCAGGTCAGCGAAGAGAGGGTGATGGTCTGATCCGGCGCCTTCGCTGAACTCGCGGTGCAGCAGCCACACCGCCTCAGCGAACATGGGGTAACTGGTCTGGTGCTTGCTCCACAGGCAGCGCAGCGCGTCGCCGCCGAAGTCCCGGTTGATGAATCCCCAGACGTACGCCATCTCGGCCGTCTTATCCGGGAATTTGTCGTCGTTCAGATACCGGACCCAGTCGTTCAGGATGTCCCAGCGCAGCGCGCTGACGATCACCCCGGTCGGTGCCTCACTCAGCCGTAAGTCGGTGGCGAACTCATCATTGAAGGTCATCTGGCGACGGTAGCGAGAAGCAGCGCCGGCCCGCCACGGCGCCCGCTCGCCACCATGATCGGAGTCGCGTGACGCGGAATCCCTGGCTGGCCACCGGGACGTCAGGCAGCGTTTCCGGGCCTCGCAGCCGCGTCAGGC
>NZ_JBFBBK010000080.1:0-23126 GCF_040682635.1 Streptomyces sp. NPDC051133 | reverse complement strand
CTCGTCCACAACATCACCGCCTTTCACAGGGCTTTCTGCCCCGCCCTCGGAAAACTAACCGACGATTCGTCACACCAGGTGAACAATCGGCACTAGCGGCGCCGGGCACCTCGGGTGCGCGGGCGGTGGGAGCCTCGCGGGCCGGGGCGACGAGGCGGGCCGTGGGGTGGAGGGCGAAGGCGCTGCCGCAGACGGCCACCAGCACCGCCGCTCCGCCCAGCGCGTAGGCCGGATGGGCGAGCACGGCAGCGAGCCCGACGAACGCCGGGCCGAGGACGAACGACAGTTCGTCCAGGGTGCTCTCGAAGGAGAGCGCGGCGCCGACGGTCGCCTCGGGGGCGCCGGCGCGGCGGGCCAGGGCGACCAGACGCGTGCGGGCCAGCGGGCCGACGAGCGGCACGGTGGCGCCCGCGACGGCCCCCAGAAGGGCCAGGACGAGCGCGGGGAGACCGGCGAGCGCTGCGGCGTCCAGCAGGGCCACGGCGAGGGCGTTGGCGAGCGAGAAGGCCAGGACGACGGTCCGCTGCCCGTGCCGGTCGGCGAGCCGCCCCACCAGCGGCCCGCAGACCACCTGGCCGAGCGCGAGGGCACCGCCGGTCAGCCCCGCGGCGGACAGGGAACCGCTCGTCCGGGCGACCAGCAGCACGCTGCCGAACTGGATGGTGGCCGTCGGCAGCCGCCCCAGGAAGGACACGCACGGCAACAGCGGCCCGGTCAGGCCGATCACCCGGCGGTAGGTGTCCAGCGTGCCGTCCCGGTCCGGCTTTTTCGTGGTTCCCATCGCCCGGATGCTAGGCACGCGTGCGCGGGTCCGTGCAGGGATCGATGACACGAAATGCGACGGGCTGGGTACGTAGGTTCCCATGACTTCTGCGCGCCCCGGACCGGAGGTGCCCACGGCCACCTACCGGCTGCAACTCCAGCCCGCGTTCCCGTTCGCCGCCGCCGCGGCGGCCGTACCGTACCTGGCGTCGCTCGGCGTCTCGCACCTGCACCTGTCCCCCGTCCTGGAGGCCGTCCCCGGCTCCCGCCACGGCTACGACGTGGTGGACCCCGCGCGCGTGCGCGAGGAACTGGGCGGCGAGGAGGGCCTGCGGGCGCTCGCACGGACCGCGCGGGAGCACGGTCTGGGCCTGGTGGTGGACATCGTGCCCAACCACATGGCCATGACGCCCCGGCACAACCGTGCCCTGTGGGAGGTGCTGCGCGAGGGCCCCGGATCGCCGTACGCACGCTGGTTCGACATCGACTGGGAGGCGCAGGGCGGGCGGGTGCTGCTGCCCGTGCTCGGCGGCCCGCTCGGGTCCGAGCTGGAGCACTTCGCGGTCGACGGTGACGTGCTGCGCTACCACGAGCACGCCTTCCCGCTCTGCGCCGGCACCGAGGAGCTGCCGCTGCCGGAGCTGCTGGACGCGCAGTGGTACCGCCCGGTGTGGTGGCGGCTGGCCCGCACCGAGCTGAACTACCGGCGCTTCTTCAGCATCTCGGAGCTGATCGGCGTGCGCGTGGAGGACCCGGAGGTGTTCGACGCCACGCACGCCAAGATCCTGGAGCTGCTCCGGGAGGGCGTGGTCGACGGGCTGCGGATCGACCACCCGGACGGTCTCGCCGACCCCGACGGCTACCTCGCGCGGCTGCACGAGGCGACCGGCGGGCGCTGGACGGTGGTGGAGAAGATCCTCGCCGACGGCGAGCGGCTGCCGGCCTCCTGGCCGGTCGCGGGCACCACCGGGTACGACGCCCTGCGGCACGTCGACGGCCTGTTCACGGACCCGGCCGGGGCCACCGAACTGCTCGCCGGATACCGGCGGTTCGCCGCCCCGCAGACCGACCGGGGCGGCAACTGGGACGCCACCGTGCGGCGGGCCGCGTACAAGGTGCTCACGCACGAGCTGGCCACCGAGGCCGACCGGCTCACCCGGGTCGCGGCCCGGCTGTGCGCGTCCTCTCCCGACCTGTCGCTGCGCGACCGGGCACCCTGGGCGCTGCGCACGGCCCTGGAGGAGCTGCTGGTCCGGATGCGGGTGTACCGGCCGTACGCGTCCGGTGACGCGGCCGCCGTGGTCACCGAGGAGGCTGCCGAGGAGGCGCGCCTGGCCTTCGTGGTGCCCGAGGAGGCGGCGGCCGTGGACATCGTCCGCCGACTGCTCGTCGAGACACCGGACGCGTCGGCTCCGGACCTCGCCGACCTGGTGGAGTTCCGCACCCGGTTCGCGCAGACGGCGTCGGCGCTGCGCGCCAAGTCGGTGGAGGACACGGCGTTCTACCGCTACGTGCCGCTGCTGTCGGCGACCGAGGTCGGCGGGAATCCGGGCAGGCCGGGTGTGTCCCCGGAGGAGTTCCACGCGTACTGCGCGCGCGTGCAGCGCGACCGGCCGCTCAGCGGCACGGTCGTCACCACGCACGACACCAAGCGCAGCGCCGATGTGCGGGCGGCCCTCGCCGTGCTCACCGAGTGCCCCGCGCGGTGGGCGGAGTTGCTGGCCGAGGTGACCCGGCCCGAGGAGGGCGCGCCGGACGGACAGCTGGCCTGGGCGGCCTGGCAGACGGTGTTCGGGCTGGGTCCGGCCGAGGAGGAGCGGGTCCGGCAGGCGCTGCTGAAGCATGTGCGCGAGGCGGGCATGTACACCAGCTGGACGGAGCAGGAGCCGCCGTACGAGGAGGCGGTGGCGGCCTTCGTCGCCGCGGGGCCGTGCGGGCCGCCGGGCGAACGCGTGGCCGCGTTCCGCAAGACGCTGGAGCCGCACGTGCGGGCCAATGTGCTCGGCACCGCGCTGGTCCATCTGACGATGCCGGGGGTGCCGGACGTCTACCAGGGCACGGAGGGCGAGTACCGGGCGCTGGTGGACCCGGACAACCGGCGGCCGGTGGCGTTCCCGCCCGATCTGCCCGGCGAGAAGGACGCGCTGACCGCGGCGGCGCTGCGGCTGCGCGCCCGGCGGCCCGGCGCCTTCGGCGCGACGGCGGCGTACGCGCCCCTCGCCGCGGACGGCCCGGCGGCGGAGCACTGCCTGGCGTTCGCGCGCTCCGGTGAGGTGGTCACGGCGGTGACCCGGCTGTCGCTGGGGCTCATGGAGGCGGGCGGCTGGCGGGAGACCCGGCTGGAGCTGCCGCCCGGCCGCTGGGCGGACACGCTCACCGACGGCCGGGAATTCACGGGACACGCGCGCGTGGCGGACCTTTTCGGGCAGTTGCCGGTGGTGCTGCTGGAGCGGGTCACGGACGGCTGAGGGATGCAGGAGCCCGCCGGGCAGCGCCCCTGAGGCGGCTCGGCGGGTGCGGAGCGCCGAGCGCTGAGCGCGGATCACTGAGGGCCGAGCGCGGATCGCTGAGCGCGGATCACTGAGCGCCGAGTGCGGATCGCTGAGGGCTGAGGCGGGCCGGGGCCGGCCGGGGGCGCGCCGAGACGGCTCAGCGGGAGCGATCGCGGCTGGGGATGCGGGAGCCACTGGGTGGCACGCGCGGCGGCTCAGTGGGCCGGTGGGGTCTCCAGGGTCGGCCAGGTGGTCCGCAGCAGGTCCACGAAGGCCTCGGCGGCCCCGGTGGGCGGCACGCGTGCGTAGACGGCGATGGGGCGCTTCCAGGCCGGGTCGGTGGTGAGGACCGCGCAGTCCTCGCCGACGGCCCCGCGCACGAGGTGGGCCGAGGTGGCGCACACCCCGACACCGGCGGCGGCCATGCGGACGGCGGTCGAGCTGTGCTCGGTCCACACGGCGGTCCGGGGGCTGAACCCCGCGTGGCCGCACGCGTAGTCGAGAAAGCGTTCGCCGTGGACGACGGGTTCCAGGGCGCAGCGGATCCAGGAGCGGTCCGCGAGCTCCGGCAGCGTCACCGTCGTACGGCCCGCCAGCCGGTCGTCGAAGGCCACCACGAGGACGATCCTCTCCTCGCCCACCGGTATCACGGTGCCGGGCGGGTCGGCGGGCTCGGGGCCGACGGCGAGGTCGGCGGTGCCGCGCTGCACGGCCTCCTCCAGTGCCTCGGTGGTGGCGTACTCGTGCAGGCGGAGCAGGACGCGGGGGTGTGCCGAGCGCCAGCGGGCGAAGACGTCGGGCATGACGCCGACGGCGATGGAGTGCAGGGTCGCGATGTGGAGTTCGCCGCCCTCGGCGCCCGCGGCGGCGCGGGCCGCGCGGCGGCCCTGCGCGGCGCTGCGGACGGCGAGTTCGGCGTGCGGCAGGAACGCCCGGCCCATCGGGGTGAGCCGCACGCCGCGCGGCAGCCGCTCCAGCAGATCGCCGCCGACCGACCGCTCCAGCACCTTGATCTGGTGCGAGAGCGCGGGCTGGGTGACGTGCAGCGCCTCGGCCGCGCGGGTGAAGGACGCCTCCTGGACGACCGTCACGAAGTACTCCAGCTGCCGCAGGCTCAACTCCCCCGCCCCCCATGAAGATCGTGCATGACATCCACAACAACATTGCCTTGGACTCATGACAAGAGGCGGACGAAGGATGGATGCCATGACCATCAACACATCCGACGTCATCGTCATCGGCGGTGGCACCGGCGGCTACGCCACCGCCCTGCGCGCCGCGGCCCTCGGGCTCGACGTCGTCCTCGTCGAACGCGACAAGGTCGGCGGCACCTGTCTGCACCGGGGCTGCATCCCGAGCAAGGCGATGCTGCACGCCGCCGAACTGGTCGACGGCATCGCCGAGGCCCGTGAGCGCTGGGGCGTGAAGGCCACGCTGGACTCGGTCGACTGGGCGGCGCTGGTGGCCACCCGGGACGACATCGTGGCGCGCAACCACAAGGGCGTGCAGGCGCATCTCGCCCACGCCGGCGTGCGGGTGGTGCGGGGCAGCGCACGGCTGACCGGGACGCGCACGGTGCGGGTGGAGGGCGTGGACGGCGACCACGTGCCCGGCGGGTACGGCCTCACCGCGCGCCGCGGGATCGTCCTCGCGACCGGCTCGCGGCCGCGCACGCTCCCCGGGCTCACGCCGGACGGGCGGCGCGTGGTGACCAGTGACGACGCGCTGTTCGCGCCGGGGCTCCCGGCGTCCGTGCTGGTGCTGGGCGGCGGCGCGATCGGCGTGGAGTACGCGTCCTTCCACCGGTCCATGGGCGCGGAGATCACCCTCGTGGAGGCCGCCGACCGCATCGTGCCCCTGGAGGACGCCGATGTGAGCCGGCATCTCACGCGGGGCCTGAAGAAGCGCGGGATCGACGTCCAGGCGGGGGCGCGGCTGATGGACGCGGAGGTGCTGGAGAACGGCGTACGCGCGCGCGTGCGCACCCCCCGCGGGGAGACCCGGACGGTGGAGGCGGAGCGGCTGCTGGTGGCCGTCGGACGGGTACCGGTCACCGAGGGCCTGGACCTGGCCGCCGCCGGCCTGACGGCGGACGAGCGGGGGTTCGTCGTACCGGCCGACTGGAACCGGCTGGAGACGGCGGTACCCGGCATCCATGTGGTCGGCGACCTGCTGCCGCCGCCCTCCCCGGGCCTGGCCCACGCCTCGTTCGCGGAGGGCCTGCTGGTGGCGGAGACGCTGGCGGGGCTGCCGCCGGCCCCGGTCGAGTACGCGGCGGTGCCCCGGGTGACGTACTCCTCGCCGCAGACCGCGTCCGTGGGGCTGAGCGAGGCGGAGGCACGCGCGCGTGGACACGAGGTGGACGTGAACACGATGCCGCTGACGGCCGTCGCCAAGGGCATGGTGCACGGCCGGGGCGGCATGGTGAAGGTCGTCGCGGAGGCCGGCGGCGGACAGGTGCTCGGGGTGCACCTCGTCGGCCCGAACGTGTCGGAGATGATCGCCGAGAGCCAGCTGATCGTCGGCTGGGACGCCCAGCCCTCGGACGTGGCCCGGCACGTGCACGCGCACCCGACGCTGTCGGAGGCGGTGGGCGAGGTCTTCCTGACCCTCGCGGGACGCGGACTGCACCAGCAGTGACCCCACGGAACGCACGGGTGGCGGCGCCTCCCGCCGACTGCGTCCGGGCGCCCCGGGAGCCTCCGCCTCCGCGTGCTTGACAGTTCCCCCGTCCCGTGCGGGACTGGGAGGGCGAAGCCGGGCGGACAAGTCGGGGGTGAGTCCTCTGCCGGAGCTGCGCTATCCCAGCGTTCCCGAACTGGTCGCCTCCGCGAAGGCGTTGGCCGCTCAGGAACCAGGGCTGTGCACGCTGCGCCAGGTGGGCGTCTCGCGCGCGGGCAGACCCCTGCACCTGCTGTCGGTGGGACACGCCCGCCGGACGGTGCTGGTGGTCGCGGGCGCGCACGCCAACGAGCCGACGGGCGGCTCCACCCTGCGGGTGCTGGCGGAACGGGTGCTGGCCGAGCGGGAGTTGCGGGCAGGCGTCTCCTGGCACTTCCTGCTGTGCGCGGACCCCGACGGGGCGAGCCTGCACGTGACCCCGGCGCCGCGCAGCCTGCTCGACTATCACCTCGGTTTCTACCGGCCGACCGGCGCCGAGCAGCCGGAGTGGTCGCCGTCGGTGCTGCCGCCGGACCGGCTGCCGCCCGAGACCCGGACGCTGACCGGGGTGATCGACGAGCTGCGCCCGTATCTGCAGGTGACGCTGCACGGAACGGACCTGGGCGGCAGCTGGGTGCAGCTGACGCGGGACGTGCCGGGCCTCGCGGAGCCGTTCGCGAAGTCGGCGGCACAGCTGCACATCCCGGTGGAGACGGGCGCCTCGGACGCGGCGGGCTGGCCGGCCTCCGGTCCCGGGGTGCACGTGATGCCCGGCCCGGAGACGGGTGTGGCCTACCCGAGCATGCCGGACGACGCCCGGCACAGCACCTGGTACCACGCGCACGGGTACGGCGGTCTGACGGCCGTGGTGGAGGTCCCGATGTGGGCGAGCGACCTGGTGGACGATCCGGCCCCGCACCCGGCACCGGCGGCGGCGATGCGACGGCTCTCCGCGCGGCTGCTGCGGGACGCGCTGGCGGTGGAGGGGATCCTCGTCGAGGCGCTGCCCCGGCTGGACGGCGCGGACGGGCCGCTGCTGCGGGCGGCGCGCTGGGCGCTGGACCTCATTCCGGGCCTGGCCGAGGACTGGGTCCACACCCCGCCGGCCGCCACGACGATGGCGTACGTCGGCAGTGTGGACGCGTTCGGGCGGCGGCTGCCGCTGCGGGCGGCGGCGATGCTGCTGCGGGTGCTGCGGGAGACGGACGACCGGGCGGCGCCCCGGCTCGAACACCTGGTCGCCGACTGGTGCGACGCGTTCGCGGAGCGGTTCCGGGCCCGCTGGGTGCCGTTGGAGCACCAGGTGGAGCACCAGTCCAGGACGGTGCTGGTGGCGGCGCAGCAGGCCCGGGAACAGGTGCCCTGAGCCGCACCGGCCCACCGCCACCCGGCCGGCCGGTCTCGTACGGTCGCTGGATGCCGGCCGGTCAGCGCATGCCGGCCGGTGGGCCGGTCCGTCGGTCGTCCAGGGCGAAGACCGATCCGGTGCGCGCGTGCAGCACGCACGTGTTGGCGTACGTCTCCTGGAAGTCCACCGGCCGGCCGGCCCACCGCCCGCGCGCGTGGGCGGTCACCGGGGCCCAGATCATCGTGCAGAAGACGTTCCTGGCGGGGATGCGGTCGATGTCGCCGCCGGCGGCGGCGAGTTCGGCGCACGCCTCGGCCGCGTGCGTGTGGCCCCGCGGCGGGTCGCACAGCAGCAGGGTGCCGCCCGAGGCACCGGACGAGGCTTCGCCCTTGGTGACCGTCAGGTAGAGCCAGTCGCCCGGCAGGATGTCGCGGGACGCCGCCCGGGCCGGGCCGGCGGTGAGCAGGCCGGCGGCCGCCAGCAGGGCGCCGGCCGCCGCTGTCGCTCTGGTGAGGTACGTCATGCCCCGTTGCATCGGCACGGGGGGCCGTTTTCCCGAGGCATCCTCACCCGATCGGGAGCGCCGCGCGTGCGGGACAGGGCGCCCGTTCGAACGGGGCGGCCCCGGATCTCAGCTCACCGCGAGCCGGAAGACCGTGCTGCCGAAGGCCACCTGGTCGCCCTCCTGGACGACGACCGCGCCGATCACCCGGCGGCCGTTGACGGTGGTGCCGTTGGTGGAACCGAGGTCCCTGAGGACCCACAGACCGCCCTGGCGGCTCAGTTCGGCGTGCACACGGGAGACGGTCTCGTGGTTCAGGCGCAGTCCGCTCGCCGGGTCGCGGCCTATGCGCAGCGGGTGGATGCGGTCGGGGTGCGGCAGCAGCAGCTTGGGCAGCCGCTCGGCCTGCCAGGCGCGGCGCAGCCGTACGGTGAACCCGGAGACGGCCTCGACGGTGCCGAGGACCGCGCGCGAGAGACGGTTCTCCTGGGGCAGGTCGGCCACGAGAACGGCGAGTTCGTCGGCGCGGCGGGCGGCGAGCGCCAGCTCCATGCGGCGCAGGAAGGTGTCGTGCGACAGCCGGCCCATGGCGACGCCGTCACGCAACACCTGCAGCGCCTTGTCGCGCTCCGCGTCCGACAACCGCGCGGGGTACGTGGAGAACTCGAAAGACGACGTCACTCTGGTGATTGTCGGGCAGTGGACCCCGGGTGTCCAGAAAACGCGGAAGCGGCGCGATCCACGGGCGCGGTCGCGACACCCGCCGGGAAAGCGACGAATTCGAAAGCGGATTGATCGTCCGGACGGCACGATGGACACGCGGGACATCACGGTGAGCAGACGAAGGGGAACCGTCCGTGCAGTTCGAGGTGTGGGCACCGCAGGCAGACCGAGTGACGCTCCATTGCGAGGACGCCACGCGCGCGTTGACGCGCGATCCCGGGCGCCCGGGCTGGTGGACGGGGGACGCGGAGGCGCGGGACGGCAGCCGGTACGGCTTCGCGCTCGACGACGGCCCCGTCCTGCCCGATCCGCGTTCCCGCCGCCAGCCGGACGGCCCGGACGGGCTGAGCGCGGTCGTGGACCACGGGCGGTACGAATGGCGTGCGCAGGGCGCGGGGCGAGCGCTGCCGGGCGCGGTGCTCTACGAGCTGCACGTCGGCACGTACACCTCCGAGGGCACCCTGGACGCGGCGGCCGGCCGGCTGGAGCACCTGGTGGAACTGGGCGTGACCCACGTGGAGTTGATGCCGCTGTGCCCGTTCCCGGGGCGGCACGGGTGGGGCTACGAGGGGGTGTCGCTGTGGGCGGTGCACGAGCCGTACGGCGGACCCGAGGCACTGAAGCGGTTCGTGGACCGGGCGCATGAACTCGGTCTGGGTGTCGTCCTGGACGTCGTGCACAACCACTTGGGACCGTCCGGCAATCATCTGCCGCGGTTCGGGCCGTACTTCACGGACACGCACACCACTCCGTGGGGCTCGGCGGTGAACCTGGACGCGCCCGGCTCGGACGAGGTGCGCGCCTTCCTCGTGGGCAGCGCGCTGGCCTGGCTGCGGGACTACCGGATCGACGGGCTGCGCCTGGACGCGGTGCACGCGCTGTACGACACGCGCGCGTGCCACTTCCTGGAGGAGCTGTCGGCGGCCGTGGACGGCCTTGCCGAGGAGCTCGGCCGGCCGCTGTTCCTGATCGCCGAGTCCGACCTGAACGACCCGCGGTTCATCACCCCGCGCGCGGAGCACGGGCTCGGGCTGCACGCGCAGTGGAACGACGACTTCCACCACGCCCTGCACACCGCGCTGACCGGTGAGTCGCAGGGCTACTACGCGGACTTCGCGCGCGCCCCGTTGGCCGCGCTCGCCAAGACGCTCACCGGGGGTTACTTCCACGACGGCACGTACTCCAGCTTCCGCGGCCGGCATCACGGCAGGCCGCTGGACCGGGCGCGCGTGGCCGGGCACCGGCTGCTCGGCTACACCCAGACCCACGACCAGGTCGGCAACCGGGCCCAGGGCGACCGGCTCGCCGCCCGGCTCTCTCCCGGCCTGCTGGCCTGCGCGGCGACGCTCACGCTGACCGCGCCCTTCACCCCGATGCTGTTCATGGGCGAGGAGTGGGCGGCCGGCACACCCTGGCAGTTCTTCACCGACCACACCGACCCCGGCCTGGCCGAGGCGGTACGGCGGGGCAGGCGGCGGGAGTTCGCGGCGCACGGCTGGGCCGAGGAGGACGTACCGGATCCACAGGACCCGGCGACCCGGGAACGGTCCTGCCTGGACTGGTCGGAGCCGGGACGTGCCCCCCACGCGCGCGTGCTGGACTGGTACCGGCGGCTGATCGCACTGCGCGGCGAACAGCCCGACCTCACGGATCCCGACCTGGCCGACCTCAAGGTGGCGTACGACGAGGACGCCCGCTGGCTGGCCTTCCGGCGCGGGGACGTACGGGTGGCGGTGAACCTGGGCCAGGAGCCGGCGGCGATCCCGCTGGGCACCGGCCGGGTGGAGATCCTCGCGGCGTGGGACCCGGCCGAGCCACCGGGCCCGGACGGGCTGCTGCAGGTACCCGGAGAGTCGTGCGTGGTGCTGTCCCAGCCGTGAGACAGCGGCTGCCGGGGCGCGGGGCCGGACGGCGGGACCTGAAGCGGCGTCACCTCGGCGCGGGACCGAGGCCGTGATCCCTCGGCGCGGGACCGTGGCCGTGATCTCTCGGCTCGCCCGGCGCGCTGCACAGCACCGGGCCGCTGTCCGGCCGGGACCGCGGACCGGGCGGGCCGGGACCCGGACCCGGACCCGACGGGCCAGGACCTGGGAGGCGCCGGGCCCCCGATGAGGGCCCGGCGAACCGGGAGCGGGGACCGGTGGGCAGCTGCTCGGGGAGGGCGGGTCAGGGCTCGGTGTCGTCCTCCTTGAAGTCCGTCACCCGCTCCAGCAGGATCGGCTCCCAGGCGCGTCGCAGACGGGTCCGCAGCAGGGTCGGGGAGGTGCTCCCGCGGCCCTCGACGTGGTCGGTGAGGCGCATGACGGTGTCGCAGCGGGCGAGCCACAGGCCGCGCAGACAGGGCCGGGCGCCGTAGCCGGCCAGCGTGGCGGCGCGGACGGCCGCCGGGGAGCCGACGGCGACGGCGAGCCCGGCGATGTCCTCGGCGGGGTCCCCGAGGCTCGCCTCGGTCCAGTCCAGGATGCCGCGCACCCGCCCGTCGGCGCTGACCACCACGTGCTCGCCGATGAGGCCGTGATGGGTGAGCACGGAGGTGCCGGTCTGCGCGGCGAGCTGGGCCGCGCCGGGCGGGGTGAGCTGGTGCAGCCGTGCCGCGTCGAACTCGTCGGCGGCGGCGAGCCGTTCGGCCGCGTGGACGGCCATCCGGCGCAGCGCCTCCAGCGAGCGCGGGGCCGTACGCGGAACACCGACCGCCTCGGCCTGCCGTGCCGGCACCGCGCGCAGCCCGGTGAGCAGCCCGGCGAGGTCGGCCTCGCCGACGGCCGAGACGTCGTGCTCCTCGGCCGTGCCGCCCGGCACCTTGGTGTCCAGCGTGTAGGCGAGACCGGGTGCCCAGTCGCCGTGCGCCACGCTGGTCGGGACGGCGACGGGCACGTGCGGCCGGACCACGTCGCGCAGGCGCAGCTCCCGGCGGCGGCGCGCGGAGGACTCGCGGTCGGGCGCGAGGCGCAGCACATGGCGGGTACCGACCCACCAGGTGTGTTCGCGGCCCTCCGTCACGGGCCGCACCTCGGGTCCCGCACTGCCGTCGGTGCCCTCCTTGAGCAGCGAACGGACCAGTCTGCGGACGGTGTCCGCGGTGGGGGTCGGTGCCTGGGTCATGGGTCGCGCGTCGCCGTTCCGGGTCGTCGTCGAAAGTGTCTCTCCTGGTCCGTCTCCTGGACCTCTCAGTCCACTATGACCATGTCACGGGTCGTGTCGTTGAAACGGCGGCCGGCGTCCTCCGTGACCGTGACGATGTCCTCGATGCGCACCCCGAACCGGCCCGGCAGGTAGATGCCGGGCTCCACGGAGAAGCACATGCCGGGTACGAGCGGCTGCTCCTCGCCCTCGATCATGTACGGCGGCTCGTGCGTGGTGACGCCGATGCCGTGCCCGGTGCGGTGGATGAAGTACTCGCCGTACCCGGCGTCACGGATCACCGCGCGGGCGGCGCGGTCGATCTCCTGGCAGGCCACGCCCGGCCGTACGGCCCGGAAGCCGGCCTCCTGGGCGGCGCGCACGATGTCGTGGACCCGGCGCTCCTCCTCGGTCGGCTCGCCGACGTGGACCGTGCGGGTGGTGTCGGAGCCGTAGCCGTCCTTCAGACCGCCGAAGTCCAGGACCACCATGTCGCCGCGCTGGATGACGCGGTCGCCGACCTCGTGGTGCGGGTTGGCCCCGTTGGGGCCGGAGCCGACGATGGTGAAGTCGACCTGGGAGTGGCCGAAGCGGCGCAGCAGCCCGGCGAGGTCGTGGCCGACGTCGGACTCGCGGCGGCCGGCGAAGGGAACCTTCCGGATCTCCTCGAACGTTGCGTCGGCAGCGGCTCCGGCGGCCGCCAGGAGTTCCAGCTCGGCCGCGTCCTTCACGGCGCGCAGCATGGGCAGGGCGTCGGTGAGGGAGGCGTAGGAGGTGTCGGGGAGGGCCCGCTGGAGGCCCAGCAGGTGCATGGCCCAGGTGTTGTCGCTGATGCCGAACCGGCCGTGGTCGTCGAGGAGGGCCGCGGTGACGGCGTAGGGGTCCTTGCCGTCGGTCCAGTCGCGCAGGGTGAGCGCGGTGGCGCCGGCGGCGTGCTCGGCGTCCGGGGCCTCCAGGGTGGGCACGACGAGCACGGGGTCGTGGCCGGGGGCGAGGACCAGCACGGTGAGCCGCTCGGTGACGGCGGTGGGCGTGTAGCCGGTCAGCCAGACCATGTCCGGGCCCGGTGCCACGAGCAGCCCCGCGAGCCCGGCGTCGGCGGCGGAGCGCGCGGCGCGCTCCATCCGGGCCCTGTAGTCGGCGGCGGTGAAGGGCGGGGGCGTACTACCGGTCATCCGGGCCTCCGAGCACGGGTCGGGAACGGGGCGACGACGTCTCGGGCAGCATCCTGCCCGGCCGGGCAGGGCCGCGCGAGCCGATCGCGGGGGCCGACGGCCCGGGGTCCACGGGGATGAGGCTCGGCATGGGGCCATCATCGCGTGCGGGGCGGAGGGGGACCAGCGGGTTTCCGGGGACGCCGCCGGTTTCCGGGGAAGCCGCCAATCTCAGGGGAAGCCGCTAATTTCCGGGTGGGATCTGCGGGGTGCCGGGGCTGCCGGCCGGCGGGCCGCGCTTCTCCGGTGGACCTGCGGACTCCCGAGGCGCCGCACGGCCGGCACCTCCTTTCGGTGCGGGTCCCTCAGGTCACCACCCCGGGAGTCACCGTCAACTGCTGGTAGCCCCCGCCGCTGTGACGCACGGTGAGGACGACGGCCTGGCCGGGACGCGCGTGGGCGACGGCTCGTGCCAGGTCGGTGGCGGTGTCGACGCGGGTGCTGCCGAACTGCAGCAGGACGTCCCCGCGGACCAGCCCGGCCGTGTAACCGGGACCCGGCACGTGCACGCCGACGACCAGCGCACCTGCCTTCGCGGCGTCGACGGCCTCCACCCCGAGGGCCGCCCCCTGGACCACCGCGGCGGGAGCGGGGGCGGCCGTGGGCGCGGGCGCTCCCGGCCGGGCGGGCGGCGGCGCCTGGTGCCGCAGCTCGGCGAGCCTGCTCAGGCCGATCACCGTGGCGCCGACCGTGCCGAGGCCGATGCCGGTGAGCACCAGCAGGGTGCCTGCGACCAGGCCGGACAGCACGGTCCGCAGCCGCCGTCCGCGCCGGGGCGCGGCGTGCGGGCGGTGGGTGGGGCCGGGGTCGTCGGGCTCCCGCCGGTCCTGGCCGGGCATCGGCTTGGGACGCAACGCAGTCTGTTCCATGGTTCGCTCGCCTCCGGCTGGTGCTCTACCCGGCCGACGGGGCTGCGACGAGACACGAAGGAGTGAGACTGGCCGGAGGGCGGCGGAGGGTAGTCATGGCGACTCGCCCCCGCCCGCCGAGCCCCGCCCCCGGTCAGTCCCCGTCAACCGCCGTCAGCCGCCGTCAGCCGCCGTACGACGTCCGCCGCCGCGCCCCCCGGGCTGCCGCCGTGGAGGAGTTCCGTGCGGTGGATGACGCGTGGGGCGGTGAGCGGGACGGCGACCGTGCCGGGTACGTCCGCGGCCGCCGAGCGGGGCAGCAGGGTGAGGCCGTGTCCGGCCGCCGCCAGGGCGGTGAGGGTGCGCACGTCGGTGCCGTCGTAGCGCAGGGCGGTGCGGAAGGCGCCGCCGCCGGTCGCGGCGCGCAGCTGCGCGAGCGGGAGGGCCGCGTCGGGCGCGTCGAGCCAGCGGGCGTCCAGCAGGTCGTCCAGGCGCAACCCGGGGCGGCCGGCGAGCGGGTGCCCTGCGGGCAGCAGGACGCTCACGGGCTCCTCGGCGACGCCGTGCGTGGTCAGCGGTGCCACGTCGGGCAGCCGCAGCGGGTCGCTCGGCGCGGCCAGTCCGTCGACGAGGCCGAGGTCGGCGGTGCCGGTGGCGACGGCGGCGGGGACCTCCTCGCGGGTGAGCACCCGTAGGGTGACGCCGGCCGGCGGGAGCGCGCCGAGGACGGCCGGGCCGAGCGCGGTCGGGGTGGTGGCGAGGGTGAGGCCGTGCTGGGGTGCGGCGGCCAGACGGACGACGTCGGCCCGGGCCGCGTCGAGGCGCAGCAGCAGCGGGCCCGCGTGCTCCAGCAGCCGCTCGCCCGCCGTGGTGGGGGCGACGGGCCGCCTGGTCAGCAGGGGTGCCCCCAGGTCCTGTTCGAGCGCGGCGATGTGCTGGGAGACCGCGGACTGGGTGTAGCCCAGCTCGCGTGCGGCCTCGGAGAACGAGGCGAGGCGCGCCACGGTGACGTAGGTGCGCAGCAGATGCGGGTCCATGCGGGCAAGGATGCCATCGGCATCAGCTCTGCTGATGGACAGTGCAGTAATCATCGTTGGACGTGAACGGGCGCCCGCGCCCAGGATGAGGGACATGACGAACACCGCCACCATCGCCCTCGTCGGCGACCGCTCCCCCAACGTCGTCTCGCACACCCGCGTCCCGCTGCTGCTGGAGGCCCTGGCCGCGCAGGACCGGCTGGTCCTGGACGCGTACTGGATCCCGACGAAGGACGCCGAGGCAGCGGGTGCCGTCCGCGGGTTCGACGCCGTGTGGGTGCTGCCGGGCAGCCCGTACCGCAGCGAGGCGGGCGTCCTCGCGGCCGTGCGCACCGCGCGCGAGGAGGGCGTTCCGTTCCTGGGCACGTGCGGCGGGTTCCAGCACGCGCTGCTGGAGTTCGCCCGCACCGTGTGCGGGCTGACCGGGGTGGCGCACGCCGAGAACGACCCGGACGCCGAGGACCCGCTGATCGAACCGCTGGCCTGCTCGCTGCTGGGCCACGAGGCCGCCGTGACCATCGAGCCGGGTTCGCTGGCCGCGTCGGTGATCGGCTCCGCCCGCACGGTCGAGCGGTACTTCTGCGCCTACGGCCCCTCCCGCCACCTCGACACGCTGCGTGCCCACGGTCTGCGGTTCTCCGGGCACGACGAGGACGGCCATGTCCGGGTCGCCGAACTGCCCGGGCACCCCTTCTTCCTGGCCTCGCTGTTCCAGCCGGAACTGGCCGGCGACGGCTCGCGCCCGCACCCGATGGTCCGGGCCCTGGCCCGGGCGGCGGTCGAGCACGCGGCGAGCCGGCGCCGTCCGGCCTGACCCCCCCCAGCGGCATCCGTCGACCCGCGTCACCCCTTCGGCAATCGCCTTGCCAGTGACGGCCGTTGCGGTCGGCGGTGCGGCGATCCGCGGCGGGCTGCGCGGGGCGGCCCGCACGGGTCCGGGCGAGCGCGCCGCGCGGGTGCCGGATCGTCCGGCGGAGGTCAGCCGACCGGCTGGAGGGGGGCGGGCGGCCGGCCGGGCAGGAAGCCGTGGGCACGCCGGCCCAGCCACGCGGCCCGGTAGCGGTCCGCTTCCCGGTGCCAGTGGAGGATGCCGGCCAGCCAGTTCCGCAGGTCGAGGAGGTAGCCGTCCGTGGCGGCGCGGGCCTGCGGGGACAGCGCCAGATCGTCGTAGAGCACGGGCAGTTCGTGTGCGATGACGTGCTCGAACTGCCGCATGCGCTGGGTCGTCAGGTCGTGGACGACCCCGAGGGCGGTCGGGTAGTCGATGCCGAAGAAGTTCTGGACGACCAGGACGGAGTTGTGGATCTCGCCCTCGTACTCGATCTCCTTCTGGTACGAGAAGATGTCGTTGACGAGGCAGGCGTAGTCGACGGCCGCGTTCTCCAGCGAGCGCACCGGGCCGCTGCGGTACACCTCCGGCGGGATCGCGGGGCCGTGCCCCATCCTGCACAGGCTCAGGGTGAGGTCGGAGCCGAAGGTGGCGCGGCGCATCTCCAGATAGTCGACCGGGTCCGGGATGCGGTTCTGCAGCTGGTTGGACAGCTCCCACAGCCAGCTCTCGGTCATCGTGTCCACGGCGTTCCTGAGGGTGCGCCGCTGCTCGGTGGTCATCCCTGCCGTCGTCCGCGCCCACAGGTCGGTCAGTCCCCGTTCCATGGCGCCGGCCGGGACGGGGGCGGCCTCGCCGTCGACGGGCATGCACCGGGAGAGCCGGTCCGTGCTCAGCCGGGCGGCGGCCAGGTCCCCGCGGCGGCCGAAGACGACCGGGTAGTAGTCGTCGCCATAGGTGCCCCAGGCGAGCCACTGGGCGCTGAGGTCGAGGGCCTCGGGGGTGCCGTCCGGGTCCAGGCCGGCCGCGCACAGCGCGAGGTCGTACGCGGCGAGCTTGTCCTCGTCCCAGACGCCCTCCTCGAGGATGCCCATGCGGTGCGTCCACGCCGCCAGGTTCCGGCGGGCGCCGTCCAGGTGGGGGGAGAGTTCCAGCTCGTAGGGCATGTGGAAGTCGGGCAGCAGCGACGGGCCGACCTTCTGGAACGGCACATGGGAGTAGGCCCGCAGGCGTTCCGCCGCGGCCGAGGCGAGCAGGGCGCCGACGTCGGCGGCGGAGGTGCCGGGGCCGCCCGGGGTCTGCCACGGCGTGCGGGAGCGCGCGCCCTGGTTCATGTAGCGGCTGGAGCGCAGGTGCCACTCGTGGCCGCCGGACTGCCAGTCCTGGAGCCCCTTGGTGTAGGCGGCGACCGCGGCGACCTGGTCCGGGGTGAGGCCCTTCTCCACGGCGACGGCGGGGACCTCGGTGAGGGCGGTGTGCTCGAACTGGTGCAGGCGGGAGGTGAGGATGTCGTTGACGGTGTCGGCGGCCTCCTGGGTGGTGCAGCCGAAGAACGTCTCCAGGACGAGCACGCCGTTGCTGTTCTCGCCCTCGTCCTCGACCTCGCGCTGGTAGGAGAACAGGTCGTTGCGCAGGTGGACGGCGTCGGAGAAGGTCTCCATGAGGACGCGCAGCGGCCGGGTGCCGGCGACCGCGGCGGGCACCTCGGCGGTCGCGTACTCCACAAGCCCGGCCGACCAGGGGGCACCGCCCACCTTGCGGCGCATCTCGATGTACTCGACCGGGTTGGCGATCCGGCCCTCGTTGATGTTGGACAGCTCCCACATCGACTCGTTCAGCAGGTGCTCGGTGGCGACGGAGAAGCGGCGGCGCCAGTCCACGGACATCGAGGGCACCGTACGCGCCCACAGGTCCCTGAGCCCCGCCTCGACCGGATTCTCCGGCTCGGGCACGGGTGTCGCGGGGTCGAGCGGCATGAACAGGGGCAGGCGGTCCAGGTGGGCCTTGCCGGCGGCGCGATCCTGGGTGCGCTTGAACATGTCCAGGAAGTGGTCGTCGAAGAAGAACACCCACACGTACCAGTCGGTGATCAGGGAGAGCGCGGGACCGTCGCAGTCGGGGTGGGTGTAGGCGCACAGGAGCCCGTAGTCGTGCGCCTCCAGGTCGGCCTGGTCCCAGATCCCGGAACCTTCCAGCATGCCCATCTCGCGCGCCCACCGCGTGGAGTGGGCCCGCGCCTCGTCGAGGTGCGGGTTGAGCCGCGCGGGATACGGCATGTAGAAGTGCGGGAGTTCGAACGGCTGCGTCATGGCCGGGCCCTACCCGTGGCCCCGGACGCCCATCCGCCGGGCGGCACATGATCACACCATCGCGTGAACCGTCCGCGAAACCCCGAACTCCCGTCGCCCGTAGGGCCACTGGTGCACCCGTCCGCACCCTTGCCGTGCCCTCGCACCCAGGCCACGGTAGGCGCATGACCTCCTTCGTGCTGCCCCATGAGGTGCACGGCGACGGCGCCCACAAGGTGTTCGCCGT
Organism: Streptomyces sp. NPDC051133; assembly: GCF_040682635.1. Taxonomy (NCBI): domain Bacteria; kingdom Bacillati; phylum Actinomycetota; class Actinomycetes; order Kitasatosporales; family Streptomycetaceae; genus Streptomyces; species Streptomyces sp. NPDC051133. The sequence goes on along the minus strand of NZ_JBFBBK010000080.1, from coordinate 5,055 downwards.
GCACGGCTGGTTCGCCGACCGGTCCGCCTACGCGGCCGTCCTGCCGGACCTGGACCGCACCGCTTTCACTTACGCGCTGGTCGACCTGCGCGGTTACGGCGAGGCCCGGGACGCGGCGGGCTCGTACACGACGGCCGAGGCGGCCGGGGACCTGCTGGAGCTGGCCGACCGGCTCGGCTGGGAGCGGTTCTCGGTGGTCGGGCACTCCATGGGCGGCGCGGTGGCGCAGCGGTTGCTGACCGCCGCCCCGCACCGGCTGCGCCGGATCGTCGGCGTCTCCCCGGTGCCCGCCTCAGGAATGCCGCTGCCGGGCGAGCAGGGGGCGCTGTTCTCGGACGCGGCGCACCGGCCGGAGAACCGGCGCGCGATCATCGACTTCACCACCGGCGGCCGCCGCCCCGCCGCCTGGCTGGACCGGATGGTCGCCCGGTCGCTGGAGCGCAGTGACGCCAAGGCGTTCCGGTCCTGGCTGGACTCGTGGGCGGGCGACGACTTCCACGCCGACGTCGAGGGCAGCGAGGTGCCCGCGCTGGCGGTGGCCGGCGAACTCGACCCGGCCCTGTCGCCCGCGGTGCTGCGTCGGACGTGGACGGCCTGGTATCCGCGCGCCGAACTGGTGGCGCTGCCCGGCGCCGGTCACTACGCCATGGACGAGACCCCGCTGGACCTGGTCCGGGTGGTCGAGGACTTCCTGCGCGCCGACTCCGGCGGCTCCCCGGATCTGCCGCGTCCGGCGCGGGAAGGGGAGCCGGCCCGGCCGGAGGGGGAGCCGGCGTGAGCGTCCGTGAGGCGCCGCCCGTGCCGGACGTCTTCGATCCGCGCCGGTACGCGGCCGGGGTGCCCCACGGCGCCTACCGTCTGCTGCGCGACCACCATCCGGTCGCCTGGCAGGAGGAGCCGGAGGTGCTGGGCTGGCCGGCCGGCCCGGGGTTCTGGGCGGTGACCCGGCACGCGGACGTCGTGCGGGTGCTGAAGGACGCGACGACGTACTCCTCGTACCTCGGGGCCACCCAGATCCGGGACCCCGCGCCGGAGGACCTGCCGTTCATCCGGCGCATGATGCTCAATCAGGATCCGCCGCAGCACGGGCGGTTACGGCGGCTGGTCAGCCGTGCGTTCACGCCGGGCCGGGTGGACCGGTTCGCTGCGGTCGCCCGGGAGCGGGCGCGCACGCTGCTCGCCCGGGCGGTGCGGCAGGCCCGGGACGGGGACGGCACGGTCGACCTGGTGGCGTCGGTCACCGACGAGTACGCCCTGCTCAACCTGGCGGACCTGCTGGGCGTCCCGGAGAACGACCGACGGCTGCTGCTGCGCTGGACGCAGCGGGTCATCGGCTACCAGGACCCGGACGAGGCCGGCCCCCCGGTGCGGGACGACCGCGGCCGGCCGGTGAACCCGCGGTCCCCGGCGATGCTGGAGGACATGTTCGGGTACGCGCGGCAACTGGCCGCGTTCAAAAGGCGTTTCCCGGACGACGACGTGATGACGACTCTCGCGCACGACGCCGAACTCGCCTCCGCAGAGCTGGAGATGTTCTTCTTCCTGCTCACGGTCGCGGGCAACGACACGGTGCGCAGTGCCGCCCCGGGCGGCCTGCTGGCGCTGGCCGAGCATCCGGAGGCGTACGAGCTGCTGCGTTCCGGCAAGGCCGAACTTCCGTCGGCGATCGAGGAGTTGCTGCGCTGGCATCCGCCGGTGCTGACCTTCCGCCGTACGGCCGCGCGGGACACCGAGCTGGCGGGGCGGCGGATCCGGGCCGGTGACAAGGTCGTGGTGTTCCACGCGTCGGCCAACCGGGACGAGCGGGTCTTCGCCGACCCCGGCCGGCTCGATCTCACCCGCTCCCCCAACCCGCACGTCTCCTTCGGGGACGGCCCGCACGTGTGCCTGGGCGCCCACTTCGCCCGGCTGCAGCTGCGGCTGCTCCACGAGGAGGCGCTGCGCGCCCTGCCCGCGCCGCGCCCGGCCGCACCGGCCGGGCGGCTGGTGTCGAACTTCATCAACGGCATCAAGTCACTGCCGGTCCGCCTGGAGTGACGGATCGACCTGGATCAGCGCGTGGGTGCCTCCGGTGCGCCAGCGCCGGCCCTCCGCCGCCACCAGGGACGCCTCGGTGGCGGCGGACACACCGGTGACGACGTCGGACTTCAGGGTGCGCAGCGCGGCCACGGGCCCCGGGAAGTACGCGGTCGTCTCCGCGAAGGGGGTGGTCGGCGGCCACAGCCGGTCGCCCACCAGGCGGCGGTAGTTGAGGTCGCCCTTGAGGACGGTGAGGGTGGCGGCGGCGAACTCGGCGCGCAGGTCGTCCGGCATCTCGGCGTACGGCAGCGGGGCGCAGGAGAAGGGGTGGGCTCGCACGGTGAGGCGGCCGTCGGCCATGGCCGCCCAGAGCACGCGCCCGTACTCGGCGGCGGCGCCCCGGGCCGCGCTCAGCCGCCGCAGGGCGTCGACCACGTCGGCGGTGGTGGCGTCGGAGACGTAGTACGGGTACGGCTTGACGTGCAGCACCGCGCGTGCGGTGCGGCCCTCGGTCAGGAGATGGGCGATCAGGAGCAGGTCGGGGACCAGTTCGCGGCCCGCGTTGTCCGCGACCAGGACGAGCGTGCCGGTGCCGGTGGGCGGCAGCAGGGACCACAGCGTCGCGCTGTCGTCGGCGACCAGCGCGGGGGCGGGGTCGTGGGCCTCGGCGCCCTCGGCGGAGAGCCGGAAGCCGAGGTCGGCGCGGTTGCCCCACAGCGAGCCGTGCAGGAGGGCGCGGCCCCGCTCCTGCTCGGAGCGCTTCGACAGGCCGTCCAGCGCGGCCAGTTCGTCGTCGGTCTCGGAGGCGTCGAGTTCGGCGCGCTTGAACGGCCGGAAGGGGTCGATGCCCTGCCAGGGGCCGGGAGTGAAGTAGCCGACGGCGTCGAGGAGCCGGCGGTAGAAGTAGCTCTCGGACCACAGCCACGGCACGTCGTACCAGGAGCGCCCGGCCCATCGGGCCAGGCCCCAGTCGTGCCACCGGCCGAGGTCGGGCGCGTCGGCGGGGAGCGGCTCGATCGCCCCTTCGGCGCAGCTCGCCAGCAGTTCGTCCAGCGCCCGGTGCTGCCCGGGGCCGTACGGGAAGGCGTCCCGCACCTGCCCGATGATCGCGGGGTGCCGCTCGGCCAGCACGCTGTGCGGGAACGAGCCGGGCTCGTCGCCGAGGATCACGGGTGCGAAGGGGGTGTCGGGCATGCCCGTCACCGTATCGCGCGCCTCAGGCGGTTCTGATCTCCCGCTCCAGCTGCGTGGCGAGGGTGACGTAGCGGGGGCGGCGGTGCACCGGGACCAGGCCGCGGACCATGAGGTGCCACATCTCGGCGACTCTGCGCGGAAGCCGTCCCACCGGTTCGAGCGAGCGGCCGGCGACCCGGGTGCCGACGAAGAAACAGACGAGGGAGTGCGCGACGGCACCGATGTCGAGGTCACCGTGCACGTCGGCCTCCCTGACGGCGCCGGTGAACTTGCGGGTGGCGAACTCCAGCCACTCGGTGAAGGGGTGCCGCAGCGGCGGCCGTACGGCGATGTCGGCGGTGGCGAGGCGGAGTCCGGCGCGCGGCACGGGGTCCTCCACGGCGAGCCGGGCGACTCCGAACGTGGTGCGCATCAGGGACTCGAGCGAGGAGTATCCGCGGCCCTCGACCTCGGCGACGAGTTGCTGGGCGGCCCGGGCCTGGATCTGGAGGATGGCGTGCGCGAGGTCCTCCTTGGCGGCGAAGTGGAAGTACAGCGCGCCCTTGGTGACCTTCGCGTGTGCGACGATGTCGCTCAGGCTGGTCGACTCGTAGCCGTGCCGGTCGAACAGATCGGCGGCGGCCGTGATGATCGTTGCCCGGGTCTGCTCGGCACGTAACTGCCTCGCCATCGTGTGACCCCTCCTCGCGACGTGAACGAACGGGACATGCGGTTTGTTTTTTACCCCTTGCATACGATAACTCACGGAATGACACCGGGAGTCCGCACGTCGGCGGACGGTTCGACACGTGTCACCCTCGCGTGCGGCGTCGGCGGGGCGCTCCTCGGTCCGTGAACGGACGCGACCAGAACGGTTCCCCCTTCCCCTGCCCGGCTGTTCCCGGCAGCCGCGGGGCGACGGGTGCCGCACCCATGATCGCCACGATACGAGGCGGACGGCCGGCTCCTCAACGGGGGAGCGCGGGAGGCGCGGAACGGCCGGACCGGTCGGTGCTTTCGCGCCCCCGGGCGACGGCCGCGCGGGGACCGGCTGAACGCGCCGGGCGGTCGCGCCGTACTGGACACGGCAGACCCCGTTCCCGCGCCCGCCGAGGAGACGCCCCGGATGACCCGGACGACCCGGATGACCGCCCGCCCGAGCGTCATGGCGGCCGCCGTGGCGGCCTCCGCCCTGCTCGTGCCCTGGGCGGCGGGGCCTGCCCAGGCGCACGGGGCCCCCACGGACCCCGTCAGCCGGGTCTACGCCTGCTCCCCCGCGGGCGGTGCCGCGCGTACGGCGGCCTGCCGGGCCGCGATCGCCGCGAACGGCGGGCCGTTCACCGCGTGGGACAACCTGCGCGTGGCGGGGGTGGGCGGCCGGGACCGGCAGGTGATCGCGGACGGCAGGCTGTGCAGCGGCGGCCTGCCGGCGTACCGGGGTCTGGATCTGGCCCGGCGGGACTGGCCCGCGACGCGGCTGACACCGGGCGGGCGGCTGACGGTGACGTACGCCTCGACGATCGCGCACGAGGGCACGTTCGAGCTGTATCTGACGAAGCCGGGGTACGACCCGGGCAGGCCGCTCGCCTGGTCCGACCTGCCCGAGCGGCCTTTCGCCGAGGTCACGGACCCGCCGCTGAAGAACGGGGCGTACCACATCGGCGCGACGCTGCCGAAGGACCGGACGGGGCGTCAGATGCTGTACACGATCTGGCGGAACAGCAGCACGCCGGACACCTACTACTCGTGTTCCGACGTGGTCTTCCCGGCGCGCGGGACCGGCGGTCCGGCCTCCGCGGCGCCGGGAAGTGGTGCACGGGCCGAGGGCTCCGCCGCCGCCGGCGCTCCGGTGGCGGAGGCGAC
>NZ_JBFBBK010000079.1:0-26415 GCF_040682635.1 Streptomyces sp. NPDC051133 | reverse complement strand
CTCCGCGGACGCGACCGTGACGTCGAAGTCGAGCACCTCCACCCACGTGCTGGAGACGACCACTTCATGATCGATTCCTTAGTCCGGAAAAGTGCCAGCGGCCTCACCGAACTCCTCGCGCGAAACCTGCGCGAACAAGGCCTGGGGGTTGAGGTCGAACACCTCCACGTCCACCTGCCCCGCGTCCTCAACACGCCGACCGGCTGACCTGAACCACAGGCCAGCCCGAAGGACCACGCCTCGAACCGCCCCGCCGCGCAGGACACCGGCCCAGCCCCAAGACCAGATCACTCCGACCACGAAACGGAACACCGATGACGAAACCCTTACCCGCCAAACCCAGGGAGGTGCGGCGCTCCGCAGTCCTGTCCGACTGCGGGCAGTACCGCTACCTGCTCGCACGCGAGTGGGCAGACACAGGCAAGAGCGCCGTCTTCGTCCTCCTGAACCCGTCCACCGCTGACGCGACCACGGACGACCCCACCACCGGGCGCTGCATCAAGTACGCCCAGAGCTGGGGCTGCGGGGCCCTCCTCATCGTCAACCTGTACGCGTGGCGGGCCACCAAGCCCCGCGACCTCGCAACGGTGGACGACCCCGTCGGGCCGGAGAACGCCGCCTATCTCCGCGTCGCGGCCGCCGTCGCCGAACACACCGGCGGCCCCCTCGTCGCGGGGTGGGGAACGCACGCCCACCCCGAACGCGTCACCGACGTCCTCGCTCTGCCCGGCATGCACCGGCTGAGCACGCTCGCCGTCACGCAGGGCGGCCACCCACACCACCCGCTCCGGCTCCGCGAAGCTCTCACCCCACAACCCTGGGAAGCCCGACCCTCCCGTCTCCAGACGTCCGAGCGAGAAGCGCAGTACGCCGTCGTCCTCGCCCGGCCGGGCCTGCCCGACATACGCCTCGGCCCCTACGACTACCTCCACCAGGCCGCGTCCATCGCCACCGGCCTCCGTCTGCAGCGGGCCAGCACCCAACACGTCCCCGGCACGACCGTGACCGTGCATCCGCATCTCCCCGGGCTCGACTACCTCGACCCACACCTTCCGAGGGACCCAGACCAACTCGCCACGCTGATGGACAGCGACCCAGACGGGGACGGCACCGGACGCAACTTCCCTGATCTCTGGGCACGCCTGCACGCACAGGAGGGATACGAAGAAGCCGCCCGCATCTGGAAGAGGGCCTGCATCGCGTACACCGCCCTCCTCGGCTCCGTGGAAGCCGGATAACCGCGGCAGCCCACCGGCGGCCGCCCATCCAGCCAACAGACCGTGACCATGAGGCCTCGCACCCCGGACACAGATCCGGGGTGCGAGGCCTTTCGTGTTTGTTGATCTCTCTGCGAGCCGTAGCCGAACTCCGGCACGGCCGTCCCTGGCGCCCAGCGCGGTACGCGGCGCAGGGAGAGGTCATCCGGTCGAGTATTCCGACGGAATATCAGTCCGCCCAGGCCGATGTACGGCAGCATGCTGAACGCGCGGACACAACGAGACATGAGCGGCCAAAAATGGGCGTATGGATCGTCCTGCAGTCTCGGATATTCCGACGGAATACCGCCCCGTTGGCGAGGACCTGGCTACCAGCCCGCTAGGGTCACCTGCAGTTAGCACCCTTTCGTCTCAGGAGTACCCCTCATGGCCGCTGGAGCCTCCGGGCCCACGATGACCTTCGGCAGGAAGAAGAAGACTCGAAGCATCTGGGATGACCCTGATGCCGTTGAGGTCATCGAAATCCCCCTTGAGCAACTCCACCCCAACCCCTTCAATCCCCGCCTCGTCTACCGGGACGAGGACATCGACGACCTCACCGAGTCGATCAAGGCAGAAGGCGGAGTCCTGCAGGACCTGTCGGTTGCTGAGGTCGAAGGGTTCCTCGAGTACTGGCGTGCCCGCCTTGCTGAGACGCAGCCGGAGAAGCTCGACGAGCTGGAAGACAAACTGGGATCGGTCCCGGCGGGGGACTACGTCACCCTGATCGGACACAACAGGGCGATCTCGCTGGCCCGGGCCGGCCACGACACTGCTCCCTGCAAAGTCACGAACTCGAAGATCCCCAGGGCTCGACTCCTCGGCCTGCCCGAAAACATGCGACGGATCCCCCTCAACCCGATCGAAGAGGCCTTGGGCTTCCAAGGGGCGCTCGACGACGGGATGCTTCAAGCGGAGGTCGCCGCACAGACCGGTTGCAAGCAGCCTCACATCTCGCGCCGGATCAAGCTCCTGAAGCTGCCCAGCGAACTACAAAAGGCCGTCATGGACGGACTCGCTGTCAGCGAGGCAGAGATCCTGCTCGACAGGCTCACCACTCGGGAGCAGCTGCTGCAGGCCTGGCTGGTCATGAAGGAAGAGGGAATCAAGGCCGCCTTCGCTGCCGCCAGGGTTCTGTCACCGCCAGCACCCACATCCTCCAAGACCAAGGCCAAGACCAAGCCGGCTCCCCCCGTCCCGCAGCAGCAGAAGCACTCCCCCGACGAGCCAGGACCCGAGGGAGCCCCGGCAACGGGTGCCAACCCTGAAGAGAAAAAGCCAAGCAGATCTGTACTCGGCGCCTCCGACCAGCAGACCGAGCGGACCAACCCCGAGGAACAGAAGGAACCGGAACCCGATCCCAGCGCCGAAGCGGCACAACTGCGAGTGCAGGCCTGCCGCACCGTTCTGGAACTGGGAGTCCCCTCGAACCCGCGGGAGACCCTGCGCCTCCTCGCCCCCGCCCTTCTCGCTGCCCCGAGCAAGGCCGCGCGGGAAACGGCCCACGAGTGGCTCCGGTCAAGCGCCAAGCCCATCGGGCCCGATGCAGCGAAGCCGGACAAATACTTCGCAGAGGTGTCCGCATCCGGCGACGCAAAGCTGACCGCTCACGTGGCCCTGGCCGTCGCCCTGGCCGTCGCCGAGCAGCGCGCCTCGACCGCTAACCGCCCCTGGGATGCCCAGGACCGTGACTACCTCGCCCACCTCAAGTCCGCCGTCAACTATCAGCCCACCGAGTGGGAACAGGACCGCCTCGGCGGCAAGTGAGGCAGGCTCGTATTCCGTCGGAATACCGCGCTCGCTGAGGCAGCGATATTCCGACGGAATACGAGGGCGCCCCAGCACGACCCTCAGGAGAACCATTGCCAACCTCTAGGACCACCCAGGCACCCGAAGAGCCGCGCATCTTCGCCTGCTCTGTCATCGCCGGTGGCGCTGGCAAGACTCAGGACGTCATCAACCTCGCCGTTGAGGCGGCCGGGCGAGGGCATTCCGTAGCCGTCGCCGACTTCGACCCCCAGCGCACCGCGTCCCACATCCTCGGCTACCAGGACCCACCCGAGGGCCAGCCGACCATCTTCGATGTCCTGCAGGGCAAGCACCGGCTTGAGGAAGCCGTCGTGCCGGCCCGCTACCGCATCGGTGAAGGCGAAGACGACAACGCGTTCCGCCGCATCCCCAACCTCGACCTCATCCTCGGGACGCCAGAGATGGCGGATGCGGAAGTCAACCTTGGCCTCGACCCTGCCGGTGTGCTGTGGCTGCAGAACGTCCTGGACGAGCAGCTGCCCCCAGGCCGCTGGAGCATCTTGTTCTTCGACTGCGGTCCGACACTCGGGATTCTTCTGCTGTCGATCGCTATGGTCGGCCCGGAGGTCATCGGATGCGTCGCCGACGAGTTCAAATACATCATCGGCCTGCAAGACCTCGAAGACACCTTGGACAAGGGAGCGCGCAAGTTCCGCCGCTTCGGCTTCAAGACCGAGGTCCAGCACATCCTCGCCACCAACATCCCTATGGACGCCCAAGGCAACATCCGTCGCAGCGGCGGAGCCGTCGCAGACGATGCCATCAAGGCCATCCGCGGCAATCCGGACTGGAACACCAAGCTGCTGCCCATCATCCGCCGCAAGCAGCGCTTCAAGGACACCATCGTCACGCAGCGCCCGCTGCGATTCCTTGACCCCCGCAACGAGGCACTCCAGGACATCGCCGCTGTTGCAGACGCCCTCGGCATCCCACGCCTTAACTCCACGCGGAAGCGATGAGCTTATTCCGACGGAATATCGCGCACGCGCGGCGCCTGACCCCTCAGCCTGGGGACAGGCGCCGCACTGTTGTCGGCAAGCCCGACAGCACCTCGAGCGCCTACTGCAGACTGCCGCAGATGGCCCTCAATGATCACTTTTCGCGGACGATCCGCCCAGAGCCGATCCCGAAGGGCCACAACCCGACCCACACCGTGGGAGTGTGAGAACAGCTCAGTTGTGAGGCGAGACAGGGGAGTGGGACGTGAGCACGGGGAGCGGCGAGATACGCCGACAGGGCAGGGGGAACCGGATCCTGCTGACTCGGGCACACCGGATCCTCATCGGCGTGGTCGTCAGCGGTGCAGTCATCATCGCCGGGATCGGCTTCGCGGGTTCGTACGCGGCCGTCCGCGAGTTGGCCATCCAGAAGGGCTTCGGGAATTTCTCCTACGTCTTCCCGATCGGCATCGACGCGGGTATCTGTGTCCTGCTCGCCCTGGACCTCCTTTTGACGTGGATCCGGATTCCGTTCCCGCTGCTACGCCAGACGGCCTGGCTGCTGACGGCTGCGACGATCGCCTTCAACGGCGCGGCCGCCTGGCCGGACCCGCTGGGCGTGGGCATGCACGGGGTTATCCCGATCTTGTTCATCGTTGCTGTCGAGGCCGCGCGGCACGCGATCGGCCGGATCGCCGACATCACCGCCGACAAGCACATGGAAGGCGTCCGTCTCACCCGCTGGCTCCTCTCGCCCCTGCCCACGTTCCTGCTTTGGCGCCGCATGAAGCTGTGGGAGCTCCGCTCCTACGAACAAGTCATCAAGCTGGAGCAGGAGCGTCTGGTCTACCAGGCCAGCCTCCGCTCCCGCTTCGGCCGAGCCTGGCGTCGCAAGGCCCCCGTCGAGGCGTTGATGCCCTTGCGGCTTGCCCGGTACGGCGTCCCGCTCGCCGAGACCGCGCTCGCCGGTCTCGCCGCCGCCGGCATCGAGGAACCACCGATCCAGTTCACCGTCGAGCGGGTCCCCGCAGCGGCCCCGGCGGAAGATACCGTCCTTGAGACCGCCCCACCGCGGGAGCAGGGAGCGGCCGAGCTGGAGAGCGCAGAGCCGAAGCCGGTCCAGGACACCGTCCCAACCCCTGTGCCCGGCCAGCCGGACGGGCGGCAGGATTCAACCGAGGAAGCGGCCGATCGGTTCGCCGAGGCCTACCAGGCGTTCCTCGCCCAGTTCCAGACCGAGCCGTCCCCAACGCAATGGGCCGCCTGGCTCCGCGACACCTACGGCATCTCCACGGGATCCGGGGACCCGCTCTCCGAGGACCAGGTGCAGCCCCTGCTCCGGGTCCTGCAGAGACGCTATGCGCTCGTTAGCCAAGAACCCGCTGGCCACGACGGAGCGGAGCCAGCCGACCAGTGGTACGACTACTTCCACAGCGCCTGGCGCAACTACGCGCAGGAGTTCGGCACGTATCCGAACGCCGCCGCTCTTGCTGCGTACGTGTACGAGCGGGACGCCATCACTGGAGACGGCGGCCGGCCGATCACCGGCGAGGACCTGGCAGCCTTCGTCACAACTTTTGAGGAGCGTGAGATCGGCAGCAGCGGACCGCCCGCCGGAGATGTAGCCGCCGACCCTGACGAGCAGGCGGCCGAAGAGGTCCTCCCGTCTCAAGAGGAACCCGAAGTGGCGCCCGCAGGCGCGGGCGCCCAGGCCGCCAAGGAGCAACGAACCCCGCGCGTGAGCGCCGCCATCGATGACCAGTCTCCGGACGAGGACGCCGTCGCGGGGGAGCCCGTCGCCCTCACCACCGTCGACCGCTACTACCTGGCGTGGATGGAGTACCAGGCCGAGACCGGTGCCGAACCGGAGAAGGCCGAGCAGCTGTCCGAGTTCCTGGCCAGCAAAGGCCTCTACGGCCGTGGCGGGAAGCCCGTGAGCCCCTCCACCTTGCGGCGCTACCTGCTGCCGTTCCGGGTCTACAGCCTTTGGGCCGAGCACCGGGTGCGCAGTGACAAGCCGACCTTCGACGCCGTTGCGCAGGAGTGCGCAGCCCACGGGATCACTGCGCAGTACAACAAGCCCATCACCGCCGACTACGTCGCCGAGAACGCCGCCGACTTCGAACGCCGCTGGCAGGCACTCATCCGCCACCACTCCGAAGCGCAGCAGTAGGACCGTCACCGCGCACCGGCTGGGTACCCCGTTTCCCCATCATGCCCAGCAGGCTGCGCAATCAGAAGAAACACCAGGTCAGCACTGCATTGCGCAGACATCGCGATCATTGCGCAGCCGTGCGCACCGCACCCTTGCGCATTGCGCAGCCCCACCCGTGAACCGACGAGGAGGACCCATGTACGCACTGCGCATCGACCCGGACGCCACGGTCACGGACCTCAACCTGCCCGCTACCGATGCGCACATCGCGATCCAGGAACACGTCGGATCCGACGCCGTCGACCAAGGGGTCTACCACCGGCGGGCCGTTCTGCACATTCACGGCAACGGGCTGAAGCTCGGATTTCCCCAGAACCTGGCCGCATGGGCCCTCGCCAGTGCCTGGCGCGGCATGCCCCTGTACCCGCTGGCCGGCCCCATCGTCATCACGGGCCGAACCACCAGCGGGGACACGGCGGCACTCGACAACGACCTTGCGCAGCACGCCAAGGCCGTTGCGCAGACCGTCCGCGACACGCTGGCCGAATGGCGTGAACGCCCTCCGGCCTCCAACGAGGCAGCCATCAAGGAACTCCTGGCGTACGCAGCCCGCGACATCGCCTCCAGCAGGCAGTGACGCGCTGCGCATCTGCGGAACCGCCGGCTAGAGGGCCTTGCGCACGGCCGTGCCCGAGCCGTTGAGGAGCTCGTTGATGAGCTGCGTAGTCTCCATCTCCAGCGAGCAGTCGAGCGCCCGGTTGACCTGCTGGACGCGGGAGATGGCCATGTGCAGCCCCTGCCGGTTCCCGGCCGCATACTCGATCCTGAGCCAGTCCCGATAAAGGAGCTCAGCGGTGTCGTCTACGTCGAGACCGGTCGCGACGGCCTGGCGGGCCGCGCTGAGGTCGTGGTGCGGGCCCGCATGCGTGCGGTAGGTGGCCACCGTGTGTGCCACGTCGATGATGCGCGTGACCATTTCCTGCTGGTAGGGCTCAGCCCAGGGCAGGGCCTTGCCCCCGAACGGTCGGCCGCGCACCAACGTGAGCGCCTTCTCCAGATCGGTCAGGCTTGAGGGGCCCAACGGGAGAGCGCGTTCGACGAGCTGCAGGAAGCGGCTCCAGTCGCAGCGCACCCCGGGGGCGAGCTGGTACGGGTCCTCACCGGAACTGCGGCGCGGCACGTAGGGGTTGCCGGCGGGGTCGTTGCCCAGTGAGCGGCGCAGGCCCTGCAAGCGGGCGTTGAGGGTGCTCGAGGACCAGGGGCTGACGGGATCCATGTCGGAGCACAGCACGTCTGCACTCCGGCCGGGCCGGAAGAAGAGCAATGCTGCGAGCTGCGCCATCCGCGGACCGTGGCCCGTGCTGTCCACGCCGGTCACCTCAACCGGGCCCAACACCCTGATCTCCGGTGCGTGCAGGTCATGCGCCTCGCACTCCTCCGCCTCCGGCGCTTCGCGTTCCTCGAGCGAGGCCTCAGCGGCGTCGGCCTCCGGGGCCTCGTCGCCGGCAGTGGTCTCCGCCGCGGCAGGGGGTACGGGAGCCGGGGGCGAAGGCACTGCCTCGGTGCCCGGGCCGGGATCGTCGCCTGCCGCAGTTGCGGGCGTGGCGGTGGGCAGGAGCCGCAGTCCGGACGGATCGGCGCTAGCGGCCAGAAGCGCCGGGAACACGCCGCTGCCCGCGTCGGATGCCGCCGCCAGCGACACGCTCGGGACGGCGGCGGCCGCGGTCGGCTCCTCCGGCGCGGTCTGATCGGGCTGCTGCAGGTGGTCGGGCTCGTCCGGGACGTCTTGCCAGGGCCCCTCGGCCGGGTGGGACGCCTGCCCAGACACCTTCAGTGCCGTGGTGATCTGCAGGTAGGCAGCGTGTTCCAGGCGCTGCACCGTGATGTCCACGCCGGCGTAGTCGAGGTTCTGCGGTTCGTGGATGGAGGCGTTGAGGATTTCTGCCTCGGGGAAGTGCGCGGCCGCCGTACTCGCGGGGGCGATCAGAGTGACGGGGACCGTGCCCGCCTTGTCGATGACATCGGCGAACTGCCAGGCCGTGTCCGCGTCCAGAGACGACGCGCACAGCAGCAGATACGGCTGATGCTCGGTTTCGGGCATCTGGTGCGCCTCCAGCAGCCGTTCGCTCAGATCGCGCAGGGCGTGCGCGGCCTGGCGCATGTGGGCGATCCGCGCGGTGGGCAGCAGCTGCGGCAGATCCTCCCCGAACCCGACGGTGACGACCTCGACTTCGCTGGCCCACGGGCTCATGCCGAGTTCCAGCGCGAGCGAGGTGCACACCTCGGTGATGTGGACGGGGTTGCCGTCCAGCAGCAGCGCGGGCAGCCCGGCGAGGTTGAGCAGCAGGAGATCGCCCGTCTGGGTACTGCCGATCGTGACCAGCCCCGGATACGGTGCTGGCACCTCGCGGGCGTCGTCCTCGTCCAGGAGGACGGCACCGGAGGGCAGGGCCCACCATCCGGCCTGCCCAGCCACGAAGGGCGCCGCAGGGTCCGCAGTGAGATCCTCGGGCAATACCTCCACCGTGCGGGTGCCGATCCGGGCCGCCCGCAGCGGCGGCAGGATCGCGTCCTCCTCCTGGGCCGCCTGGTGGGCCAGCGTCCGCAGCGCCACGTCCAGACGGGCAGCGCCGCCCGGCTCGGCGGCCGCCGCCAACTGGGCCTCTGCCGCGGACGTCTCCGACGCGATGGCGATCTTCTCGCCGGGCTTACGGCGGCGGCGCTGCAGCGTACGGCGCAGGGCGAGAGCACCGGTGATGGCGGCCGCCAGCAGCGCGCCGGCACCGAGAACGGTGCGCAGGTTCAACGGGCTGCTGGCCGGAGCCGTCGCCGGGGTCTCGGACGCCGTGGCGGCGGGGGAGGAGGAAGCAGCGGAGCCGGACGCTTCAGCCGACGCCGGCGGGGAGGCGGCAGAGGGCGACGCGCTGACGCTGGGCTGCGGGGTCGCAGAGGCCGTTGCCGACGGCGATGCCTGATCCTGTCCGGGCTGCTCGGCAGGGCGGCTGGCCGGTGCGCTGGGGGCCGACGACTGGGGTGCGGGCGTGGTGGTCTGGCTCGGCGCGGGCGTCTGCTCGGCGCCCGCGCCCGGCTTCTGGCTGGCCGGGGGAGTGGTCTCCTGGCTGCCCGCCTCATCACCCTGGTCACGGTCCTGGGACGACTGGGAGGGCTGGGCGCCGGGCACGGTGACCTGCTGCCCCGCATAGATGACGTTCGGGTCGGTGATCGCGGGCAGACCGTGCGGCTGCTCCTGGCCCCGGCTGGCCTTGAACAGCTCCGGCCATTCGTCGCCGTCGCCGAGCTCTTGTTCCGCGATCTTCGACAGGTAGTCGCCCGAGTGGACCGTGACGACATGCTCACCCTTCTCGCCGGCAGCCGGCGCAGCCTCACCCAACTGCGTACGCGGGCCTCCCACTCCCGTTGACGTGTCGGGCATCTCCAACTGCCAACCGGGCTGCAGAAAGCTGTTCGCACGGAAGGTCGTGCCGTCGACCATGGTGTGGCCCTCGTTGAGAGCAGCGATCTCCCGCCACCGCTCACCGTCGCCCAACTCCCGTTCGGCGATACCCCACAGGCTCTCCGCCGGCCGTGTCTCGCGCACCGTGTACGACGTGCTGGACGCCGCGGTGCTCGCCGAAGACCTGGAGGCCTGCTCGGTCTCGGCGGCCTGCCGGGCCTGGGCCTGGGTCTGAATCTGGCCCGGGACGTGGGCCGCTGTGGTGGCCGGGGCGGCCTGGGCGTCGGAGGCCAGCGCCGAACTCGTCGGCAGCAGCACCAGGATGCTGCCGATCAGCAGGGCCGCGGCGCGCTGCGAGGCGCCCATCCCCCGCGGGGCATGCCAGGTCCGGCCCCGCAGCTGTGCGATCAGCTCGCGCACGGCGCAGAAAGCGAACTGAGCCCACCCGATCCACCCCACCGCGACGAGCAGCAGCAGGAACGCCGCGCCCGTGTCCTGCCGGTCCAGCAGGTGCGTGAGGTCGTCGTGGGTGGAAGCCCAGATGACCGGGGTGGCCCAGGCCAGCAGCAGCGGCAGCCCGGCGACAGCGGCGGCCAGGACCACCAGACTCAGGACTGCTTTGAGGAGCCGGCCCAGGGTGCGCCAGGCCGCTGCGGCGGGGGAGGGGGTGGTGCTCATCAGTTTCCTTCGGGAGCGGTGACGCCGTGCAGGAGGGTGGCCTTGCCATGGCCGGTCACCGACAGAGAGCCGATTCCAACCACCGACAGAAACTTCGTGTCGTACGTGCCGGTGACGACGACGGTGAGGGTCTTGCCGTCGCCGGACACGCTGACCGTGCCGGTGGCGCCAGCGGAGCGCAAGTACGCCTGCGCTGCGGCCTGTGCGTCCTGCGGATCCACGGTGATCGCGGTCCCGTTGATGGCCTCGGCGGGGTCGATGGCCTGCCCGCCTGCCCGCGCGGCTTCACCGGCGACGTAGTCGGCGCGTTCCGTGGCCCGCATCTTGCTGCCGCCGTCGACGGCGACGCCGATGATCCCGATCAGCGCGATGACGCACACGGCGACGAACACGGTGACGCCTCCCCGGTCATCGTGGAGCGTTCGGCGCAGGACCCTCTGGCGGAAGATCATCAGTCCCCCCGCTGGCGGTACTGGTCCACTACCGAGGTGGCGGTCGACGTGAGCGTCTTGGCTCCTGGCACGCCCGGAAGCAGAAGATCGGAGAGGTTGACCGTGCAGGTCACGGTCGCGGTGACCGTGCCGACCTGCCCCACCGGCACGCTGAGACCGCCCGTGTTGATGTTGACACTGGTGGACGAGCACTTGATGCCCTGGTCGTTGAGGGACTGCGCGGCCGCCGCCTGCGCGGCGCTCTGCGCGGACCCCGCGGTGCGGTGAATGGAGGCCTCCCGTGCCGCGTCCTCGGCTGCGGCGTCGATCTTCGCGCCGGAGGTGACGATGCGTCCGCCGGCGATGGCCATACAGATGAACATGATCAGCGCAGGGAGGACGATGGCAGCCTCGATCGCCGCGCTGCCCTCGTCGCTGCGGAGCCTGCAAGCCCACCGGGCCGTGTTTCGCACGTGGTTCACCCTCCCGGGACGGTCCATCTCTCCACCGGGCCGGACGCGGACTGGGTGACCTGAAGGCCCGAAATGCCCGGGATCATCGACAGGGCGGTGCCGGACACCTGAACCTGCACCCGCTGCCCGTTGCTGCTGGCCGAGACGCTGTAGCCGCTGAGGCTGTCACCCGCGGTGCGGCCCAGCACGTCTCGTGCCTGGGCCGCACCGGCGGCGGGGCTCGACTGGTAGGCGCGGGCCGCGGTGAGGCCCTCACGAGCAGCGGTCAGGGCGATCTGCCGCGCGTAGTACCACATGGAGGCCTGGATCACGGCAACCGTGGCGAGCAGCACGAACGGAAAGACGATCGCCATCTGGATGGCAGTGTCACCGCGGTCGTCGCGCCATCTTCGCCCCTGCCACCAGTCCTTCAACCGCTCGGGACCAGACATCACAGTCCGTTGAGCTTGCCGTTGTACTTGGCGATCACGACGGCGATGGTGCCAGCGATCAGGACGGCGCCGGTGACGGCGGCGACCCAGATGATGACCGTGGTTGTGGAGATGTCGCCGCGGTCCGGACGCCGGGTGGCCTCCTCCAGACTCTCCTGCAGACGCGTGCTCAGCCGGATCGCTGCACGGTTGGCGCGTCCGATGACGCGGGATCCTCGGCTGCCGTGTGCGGGCCGGCGGGGAGCTTTGTCCGGGCCAGCGTGCGGGTGGGTGGTCAGCCGGATCACAGCACGGCGCGTGCGGGCTGCGGTGTACCTCATGTTCTTTACCTCTCTGGAGCGTTGTACGAGTCGTGGTTGGTCTCAGACGGTCAGCATGCGGATCACCGCGGGGAAGGCCATCAAGAGCATGACCAAGACGGCGAGCAGGGCTCCGGGCGCGGTCATCTTCTCGCTGGCTGTGTTCGCTTCGGCGGCCTGATCAGCCAGCAACTCGGCGTTGAGCGCCGCGGTACGGGCCCGAAGGGCCTTGTAGACGGCGGCGCCGTCGGTGGCTGAGCCGCGCATGATGTCGGCGACGTCGTCCAGGACGGGCAGGTCGTAGGCGTGGGCGAGTTCCGTGAGCGCTTGATACGGCGGGATCTTCTCCAGCCGGGCCCGGCGCAGGGCGCCTTGGAGATAGAGAAAGGGCCAACCCTCGCCGACCTCGGCGGCCTTCTCGAGGGCCTCGGCGGGGCCGGCGTCGGCGGCCCGCTTGAGGGCGACCAGGTCGAGGTAGGCGGACAGGGCGTGCGCGAACTCCTCCCGGGCCCGCTTGGCCTGGTCCCGCACGGCGAGATCGGGCGTGATGAACAGCAGGCCGGCGATGATGAGTCCGACAACAGCGGGCACGTAGAACGGCAGGCCCACGCCCGCGATGATCCACGGAATCGTCGCGATCACCGGGCAGAGCAGACCCAGACCAGCGAACGCGACCTTTTTCAGCATGAACTGGCCCGGCCCCTGCCCGAGCAGGGCCAGGTTCACGGTGGGAACCTTCACGCCCGGGAGCCGCTCGAGGCGGGCCAGCAACCACCGGCCCCACACCTCCTCGCGGTCCAGCTCCGGCTCCGGCATCGTCAAGGACGCCGGGGCACTGCGCTGCAGGGCCGGCCCCAACGCGGGCTGGGGCTGCAGGAGTTCCCGGATCAGCAAGGCGACGCCGGCACCGACGGTGCCGCCGGTCAAAACAACGGGGAGCAGGTTCACGAGGCGGCTCCTTCCGGTTCCCGTGCGGTGATCGGCGGGTCCGGCTCCGGGGCGGGCGCGGGCAGCCGGACGGTGCTGGCCGGGTCGGTGACCAGGAAGCGCGGGACGCGCCGGAAATTGCCCAGCTGCCGCATCAGGGCCAGGACGCCGATGAACCCGGCCGTCAGGAAGGCCAGCACAAGCTGTCCCAGCAGCGTGGAGTACGGCTTCGTGTAGGACGGCACGAAGAACCCGGCCACCACGACGCCCACGGTGATGATGGTCATCCACCGCACGGTCGTCCTGGGCTTGGCGCGGTCCGCCTCGATGGCGCGCTTCTTGGCGACCTCCTCGCGGACGGTGCCCGACAGATCCTCCAGAGCCTGAGCCAGACCCGGACCGCGGTCGTTCACCGACAGGATGAGCGCGGCGACCACCTTGTCCGCGGTGACATCGTCCAGTTCCTCGGCAAACGCGCGCAGCGCCCCGTCCGGCCGCCACCCCAGACGCAGCCGGTCGGACAGGTTGATGATCTGGGGTGCGAGTTCGTCCGGCGCCCCCTGACGGCTGGTGATCATCGCCTGCTCCAGGCCCATGCCCAGCCTCAGCAGCCCCGCCAGCCGCTGCGTCCACTCGCTCAGCGCCTCCAGCTGACCGATGCGGTCCTGCGCCATCTGCGCCGGGCTAATCAGCCAGGGCACGCCGATGACGGCCGCACCCAGCAGCGCACCCCCGACGAAGTTCCCCGAGACCAGCCACACGGCCACGAAGACCACGACGGCCGCGACCATGAGGGTCCGCCGCCGCATCCGGGCGTCCTCGCTCTGGTTCCTCCCACCGAGCAAGCCTGCCTGCCAGCGCTTGAGCAGAGGGGCCCGCCGCGGCGCAGTCGTGCCCACGACACCCGCCACGACACCGATCAGCCCGCCGACCACAGCCATCCCGGACAGCAGCGCCCACAGAAGGATCACCGGCCCGCCCCCACCTTCAGCTGCAGCGGCGCCGACCAGGCCCCATACGACTCCTGCAGCAGGCCCGAGTCGAAGCCGACGCGGCGCAGGTCATCGATGCAGCCCGGGTCCATCCTCGGCACCGCCCGCAACTCTCCCCACTCAGCTCCGGGGGAGAAGACCTCATTGGTGGCGGGCCGGCCGTTCTCGCCGATCCCGGTCAGCTCCAGGACGTGGGAGACGTAGCGGTGGCGGCGGCCGCCGATCTGCGTCTCGTCCGTCATGTCGACGTACACCACGAAATCCAGACCGTTGGCCGTCTGCCGGTAGGCCAACTGCTCGGAAAGGTTCTCCTGGGCGAGCGCGTACAACTCGGCGATCCGGTCGAAGATGATGTCCGGCCGCCGCGCGTGGATGGTGCACAGGTTGCCGCCCGACCCGTTCGTCAACGCCTGCATCATGGCGACGACTTCCGGACCGCGGACCTCGCCGACCACGATCCGCTCCAGCGACATCCGCAGCGCCGGATGCATCAGGTCCAGCAGCGTGACCTCACCGGCACCGCGGCCGGTGACGTCCTTCTCACCGTTGGACTCGCGGCCCACCAGGGACACCACCTGCTTGTGGTAGCCGTTTTGGTGGGCAAACAGCTCGTCCTCGGTCTGGATGGTCGCGAACCGGCACTCCGGGTCGAACTCCTTGAGCATCGCCCGCATCAAGGTCGTTTTCCCAGCCTTCTGCTTCCCCGCGATCATGATGTTCTTCTCGGCGCGCACGGCGGCCCCGAGGAACTCGCGAAGGATCGGGTCGATGGTGCCCAGCCGCACAAGGTCGTCGAGATTCGCGTGGGAGACCCGGTGCCGCCGGATGACCGCATAGGTCATCGGCCCGAGCCCCGTGATGGCCTGGAGACGGGAGCCGTCGGCCAGGGACAGCGCGAGGGTGGGGTTCGCGGTCGAGATGGTGCGCTCGCTGTGCCCGGAACCGCGGGCCAACTCCCGCAGCAGCTCCAGCAGTTCCTCTTCCGAGTCCGCGATCGGCCCGACCCGGCGGCGTTCGCCGTCGCCATAGTCGAGCCACACCTCGTGCGGGCCCTGGATGATGATGTCCTCGACCCGGTCATCGTCCAGGTACGGCTGGAGCCGGCCGGCTCGGAAGAGGAGGTCATACACGGCGCGGCGCAGCGCCTCGTCCTCTTGCGGCGTCATCGCCTGGGCGTCCGACCACAGCGCGACGGCCTCGGCGATCCAGTTCAGGCAGCGCTGCTCTTCACTGGCCCGGTCCATGTCGGGCTTCGTCTTGATCAGTTCCTCGCGCTGCTTGGCGACCTGGGACGCGATGTCCCGGGCCACCCGGTAGTCGACGATGATCTGCGGAACCGCCGTACCGAGCACCTGCGAACTGGAGGCAGCACCGGCAACTGCCGGTACTCCGTTGGTCTGCTGCCCCCACTCCTGGGGGACCGGTGCCACCGAGGGGTCGTGGTGCAGAGGCCTAGCGCGCATTGGTCACCTCCCCGCCTGCAGCACGGGCACCGCGGGGATCGAGCCGGGCCCGGCGAAGGGCAGCCCGCTGCACCAGCAGCGTGCTGCCCGTGCGGGCGGCCTTCATCAGCGGCGACTTGGGGAAGTGGCGCGGCTGTTCGGCACCGTCGGACAGCACGCGGGCGTCCTTCGGCGCGTACGGCAGCGTGGCGATCACCGGCACCTGCAGCACGCGCTGCACCTCGCCCGCGGGATACGGACCCTCGTTGATCATCAGCACGCTGACGTCGCCGACGCGCTCCTCCAGTGCGCGCACCCGGCCTTCTGCTGCTTGCAGGCAGCGCAGGGTGTTGCGGACGACCACGAACGTGGCGTCGGCCTGCTCGGCCAGCACCCCGGAGGGCCCGTACGCCCCGCGCCGGCCCAGGTCGATGAGGACGTCGTGGCCGCTCTCGGCTTCGATGCCGCGGAACATCTGCGCGAGGACCTTCCAGACCTGGCCGAGGCTCGCCGACTGCGAGGGGTCGGTGATGCCGGGCAGCAGCAGCCGGTCGCGCGGTGACTCCTGCTTGCCGTCCTCACTGCTCAGGTCGATCAGCTGCCGCCAGAAGGCTTCGCTGAACTCGCCCTTGCGGGCGGCGACCGAGAGGTTGCGCAGTCCGTAGCGGTCGCCGAGCGTGCCCTGCAGCAGACCGTGCAGCACGGCCCCACCGTCCGGGTCGCACTCAGCCAGGATCATCCGCCGCCCCGCCTCCAGCGGCCACGACAGCAGCAGCGCCAGAGCACTCGTGGTCACGCCGGGCGCGCCACTGCACCCGGCGAGCGCGATGACAGCCATCAGTTACCGTCCGGAGCAGCGAGGACCAGGCGCAGGGTGCCGGCCGCCTCCCAAGCGGCGGCCGTCGGACCGTCGGTGGCGGAGGTGGCCACGTCGACGACCACGATCCCGGTACCGGGGGCGGCGCCGGAGGCCTTCACGACCCGGCCGTCGATGGTCTGCGGCGCAGCGTCGGACGTCTTGCCGGTGTCCGTCGTTCCCTGTGCCGGGACGTGCACCAGCTCCACCTTCTGACCCGGCACCAGCGCGGTCGCCGGGATCTGCTTGGGCTCCAGGCCGATCGGCACCAGCTGCTCGCCGGCCTTCACCAGGTTGTCCTTCGTCACCTGCGAAGGGGAGAGCAGGGAGCCGGGCTTGAGCTCCACGGCGGCCCGCTTGCCCACCACCGACTTCAGGTTGTCGGCGCGTACCGCCTTGACGGCCGGGTCCAGGGCGACAGAGGCCTTGCCCAGGTCGTCCTCGGTGAGGACCTGGCCGACCTGGACGTCGCGGACCACGGTCACCACGTCCGTGCGGTTGCCGACCTGCAGAAGCAGGACGGCAACTCCGGCGCCACCGGCTGCGATCAGCGCCAGCGACAAGGCGATGACGCCTGGTCGTCGCCTGCGAGCCGACACCCGGGGCGGGGCCACGGGCCCGGCCACTCGTCCCTGCTGCGGGACACCGTTCGGGGCTGTATCTACTTGGGTCTTGCTCACCGTTCTGTCCTTCCGGCGGCTACCTGACGACCTGGACTTCGCCGACCGCCACCTGCACGTTGGTCTGCCGGACCTCGGTGAGCTGGCCGGCTTGTCCGCCGCCCTGCCAGTTGATCGTCCACGTTGAGGTCGCGGTCACCGGGAACTTGCTGTTCTGGGCACCGGCCGAGGTCTTGGCGTACACGTGTCCGCAGTCCGGGGACTGGGCCATGCCCTCGGACGACGTGTAGGGCGTGCCGGGGCCGTTGCAGGTCACGGAGGCGCCGTCGCCCATCGTCCACACGATCTTCGACACCTTCGCCGTCGCCGTGACAGTCACCGCACCCGCTGTCGCCGTCGCGGTGTTCGGCCCGTAGGTCGTGGCGCTCTGGTTCACCCACATCCACATCGGGACACCCACCGTGTACTTCCCGGCCGCACGCGGGCTGGCGATGTCCGGACCGAGCAGCGTCATGGAGTCCACCGCACGCTGGGCCAGCACCCTCGGGTCGACCTGCGGCACGGGCGGCTGGCCTATCGGCACGACGACGAAGCCGTCCGGGTTGTTCTGGCCGCCGTCCGTGCACCCGTAGAAGTACACGTCGTTCTTCTTGGGGTCGGCGCCCTTCCAGCCCGGCCATGCGGCCGGCGGTTTCGGATCGACCTTGTCGTAACGGCACTGCATCTTGCTGTCGTTGCTGTCGCTCCCGCCTTGGGAGCCGCCTGCCTGCCCGCCGCTTCCGCCGGTTTCGTCACCGTCGCTGGCGCCGACACAGAACTTGATCACCTGGCACTTGCCGGCGCTGGTACCGGGATCGTCGCCGGCATACGCGACACCCGATGAGGCCAGGACGAGGGCGCCAGTGAGTACGGCGAGGCGCCGGGTCAGCAGGACTGATCTTGAGCGGTCAACTTCGTGACCATCCACGTCTTCCCCCACTTTTCAAGATTCGCGGTGCTGACGTATTTGGTAAGCCGCGTCGAGGGCAGCGGGACCGGCTTCTTCGAGGCCTTGTCGGTCAGGACCCAGTGCGTCGTGTCGACGCAGTCCGTGAGCGTGGCCTTGGGGATCTTGCCGTCCGTCACGTTGAGGACCTTCGGATTGATCACCGGCTTTCCGGTGGTCACCTGCCCGGCCTTCCGCATCGCCGTGAGGTCGCTCTCAATGTCGAACAGCGCCCTCAGGGTGGTGGTCTTCTTGAGGTCGGTGCCCGCCGAGGAGGCCTTGCTGTAGGCCTCGGTCTGGGCGTCCCAGGACCTGGTGTAAGCCGCGATGACAGCGGCGTCCTCGGCTTCGGCGGTGGAACTGGGGGACGGCGACGGGCTAGCCGCTCGAGTGCGGCTGGGCTTCGGTGACGCGTCCGTGCTGCTATCGCTACAGCCGGCCAGCGCGACCAGACTCCCCGTGAGAAGCAGGGCGGTTGCGTGCTTCCGGGTGCGAACAGCCGCGATATTGAGCCCCGATGAGCGTCGTTGTGTAGCTGTCACGTTGTCTCCCCGTGCGACGCGGTGCGGTCGACCGCTGCCCCCGGCCTCCGACATCCGGCGGCCCGGAACCGCGGCCTGGTCCAGCTGCGGTAATGCATTTGCGTGATCGCAAGGTTACGCATATGCCAGTCAACTTCACAGCTTGATATTTGAGTTCACTCGTACAACTCGGGACGTACCCGGTCACTTTCGGAACCGGATGTCGATTTGTAGTTCTGTGTCTTCGCTCGTCGCACCCGCATACCGTCAGGCAGCGTTCGGATCGTCGAACGAACCTTGCCTGCCCGCTGAGCGGGAGAACGAAATCTCGACCCTCCGGTTCTGCTGGCGGCCGGCCTCGGTGGCGTTGGAGGCCACCGGATGCCGCTCGCCGAACCCATGCGTGTCGAAGCTGACCGCCGTGCCGCGCAGTTCCTGGGCCAGCACCCTCTGGACGGCAACGGCCCGCTGCTGGGAGAGGGCGTCGCCGTGCGAAGAGGAACCGAGGTCGTCTGTGAAGCCGTACACCCGGACCTCGGTTCCCGGCTGCGGCTCGATCTCCCGGGCGACGGAGGCGATACGGGACCGTGCCGAACTGCCCAGCCGCGCACTGTCCTTGGTGAAGAGCACTTCAGCCTGCAGGCCGAACGTCACCTGCGTTCCTGTGTCCTCGCGGCGTTCGGCTCCTTCCTGGTCCTCGACAACCTCACCAATGCCGGCGGGCTGCGAACCGAGGTCGAGAATCTTGGGAGGTGCGAGCGTGGCACCGGTGCGGAGGGCAAGTCCGGGGCTGCCCGAGTCGAGGGTGAGCAGCGCGTGCGTGCCCGAGGCGGCCGCGTTAGGTAGGGGAGTAGCGGCAGCCCTCCCGGTCGGCCCTCCTGCCAAGATGCTCGCCGCGACGGTGAGGGCGAGGACCGGAGCGGTGATCCGCGATCGGGTTGTGACCATGCTGGCGCTCACCTCACTCGTCGATCTTGATGTTCGCAGTGTCGAACAGCGGCAGTTGGAAGCCGACCGTGTTCGACGGGGGAGTGGGGAACTGCATGAAGACGTGGGCGCTTTCGCCGGCCTTCAGCGTGGACAGGCCGGTCGTGGTGAGGGGGCGTCCCTCCGTGTCGCGCAGCACGTAGTAGCGCTTCTTGTGGGCGAAGTCGACGAGGGTCGCCCCGCCCAGTGACGGGCCGGTCCTGAGCACCTTCAGCTCGTCGCCGCGCAGTTCTGCGGGGACCACGGCCACGGTGGACGCGTCGTTCTTCAGATCGCCGCGCACGGTGACGTAGCCGGCCGGATCCCGCTTGGCCGACGTGATCGTGAGGGACAGGCCGCCCTGGCCCTGCAGCTCGGCAAGAGGCTGGTCTGTCTGCAGCTGCTCGTGCGGGGCGGAGCCGCCGCTGGCTTCCGACGCGGCCGCCGCTGGATGGTCCTGGTCCCGGCCGCCGCCCGAGCAGGCGGAGACGCCCAGGCCAAGGCCGACTGCGATCGCCAGCGCAGTGATGCGTCTGCCGAACGCTGAGGTGTGCCGACTGGTCATAGGGCTGCTTCCTTTCAGTGAGGGATCTGGGGGTGGTCATCGCGGTGCAAGGACCGCGTCGGCGACAACGGGGCAGGGGAGAGGAGACGCGCTTCACTGCTGCCGGACCGGCGGCCACACGGTGATCACGTCGCCGTCGAGGGTGACGTGCCGGCCGGGGAAGCGACCGCGCACCGCGCTCAGGTCGGCGAGGTCGAAGTCGCCGCTCCCGTGGACCACGCACGCGTCCCCGACGTACGAGACGTCCCGCGTCCGGTCGGGCCACTCGCCGTCCAAGGCTGGTTCTGTAGTGCGAATCTGACTAGGAGCGTGCGACATGCGGCGTCCCCTAACATCGGTGCACAGCAAGGCGGGTTTAAGATGAGACCTCGTTGTGCAGAAGTAAACTACGTGTTCGCGTGAGCAAATCTCAAGTGGTTTTGGGCGCAGTTGCAAGGCTGCGACATTCGGCCACGGCGGCTGATGATGAGTCACAGCTCGGTCCAGGGGCAGGGCGTGCCGCCACCCAGCGGCACCCACACGTCACTGGTGGCCCCGCGCTCTTCGACGTCTTCGAGGACAGCCGCTCCCAGCGGCACTTCGCGGGCCATCTCGGCCACGAGCGGATGGTGGGCGACCATGGCCTTGAGGTCGCTGATCCGGTTGTCCATCGCCTCACGCCCTGCACCGGTCAGCACGAACAGAATGCGAGGGAACACCGGGTACCAGCGAAGCCATCCGGGGCCAGCCGCCTGCCGGCGCCGGCCGACGGGCTGCGGCTCGTACGTCCACAGACGGGCGTACTCGATCAGTTTCGCGGCCAGCCGCTCGGCCCCCATGGTGGCGCGGTCGACCTCGACGAACGCCCGCAGTTTCCGCCTCTGCTGGCCGTCGATGAGGGTGTAGTGCATGACCGCGTCGGCGACGACCTTCTCTCCGTCGCCGATCGCGTGGAACACCTCGGGGGTCCAGTCCAGGTGCCCGTGCTCGTCGCCGCGGCGGCGGGCATCGGCGACGAACGTCAGATGCGTGCGCAGGACGGTCAGAGTGTGAGGGGTCTTCAGCGAGGCGGCCGTCGCCGTGGTGATCGGGTACGGCGGGCGGCCCCGCAGTGCGGGCCAGTCCCGGGTGAGGCGGGCGCCCTTCGGCGTGAGGTACCAGACCCGGGTGCGATGGGACTGGGGCAGCACGGCGAAGTCGACCAGGCGCTCGTCGAGCAGATCGTTCAGCCGCTCCGACACCGACTGGCGGGAGCGGTCCGGGCGCAGCAGGACGTGCAGCTGGCCGGTGGAGGCCATGCGGTGCTGGGCGAGGGTGGCCAGGAGCTGATGCGCGAGGGGTTCCACGGGGCTGGGCGTGAAGCCCGCCGCCGTACGGTCCGTCGGCGGGGCAGTGGTCAGGTCCATTCGTTTTCTTCCTTCGACAGGTGGACGGCGGCGGCGCCGGCAGGGGAGTGCGCGGCCAGGAAGGCGGCGACGCGGCCGAGCTGCTGCGCGGCCCGGTCGGTGAGCTGGTCCAGCGGGAGTGCTCCGGCGTTCGCCTGGGCGGCCCGCTCCAGCGCGGGGACCTCCCGCGGGCGGGCCTGGGCGGCGAAGACGTCATCGAGATGGGGCCCGCGCAGCTGGATGGGACCGATGCGCCGGCCGTGCACGTTCATGGAGACGTAGTGCTCGAACCGGTCCATGGTGGCGACCCGGTCGGGGCTGGGGTCATCGCCCCACTCCGCGGTGATCGGTGCCACCGCGGACTTCGACCCGGCGGTGGTGGCCAGCGTGGACGCGTTCTGCACCAGAGACAGCCGCACCGCGGCCGGCAGGCGGGCCAGCAGCTGGGTCATGCCGTGGATGTGGCACCGGTACTTGCGCAGATCCTCGAACATCGCGGCGATCGTCTCCGGGGCCGCCCCGGTCAGCGTGATCAGCTCGTCGAAGTACGGGCGGAACGCCACCCGCTTCTCCTCGGGCGTATCCCTGCGGGAGCGGGCCGCCCGCAGCAGATCGCGGGCGAGCAGCGCGGTCAGGAGCCGGTCGGTGGGCCCGTTGCCGCCCGGGCACACCCACACGATCATCTTGGAGTCCATCGCGGCGCGGATGTTGTAGACGCCGACCGGCTGGCCAAGGAACGCGCGGGTGACCGGATTGGCGGCCAGTCGGGCGATCGGGTTGAGGACCACGGCGAACGCGTCGGGCGGCAGGGTCGGGAACACCGACTTCCACCAGGAGCGGGTCTCCTCATCCAGCCGGCCCGCCACCGTGGAGAGGGCTGCCTTGCGGAAGCCGGCGTCGGTGAGCAGAGCCCGCACGTGGAAGATCGTGGCCTGGTCCTCGGGCCGGCCGGCCTGGCAGGCCGCCTCGTTGACGGCGACCAGGACAGTGAGCGCGGCGGTGAGGATGGTCAACGCGCGCGGCGCGGTCGCGTCGTCCCAGGCAAGGGCTGAGGCGTAGGCGTCGGCGATCGCCTCGACGACCTCGTGCGCCGTCTGGCCCTGGTGCATGGCGAGCGGATTCCACGAACTGATCCGCGGGTTGGGACCGAGACCGTTGAGGTCGATCAGTGCGATCCGAGGCATCAGGGTGTCGTGCGCCAGGAACGGGGTGGCCCGCGGCCAGGAGTCGCGGTGCGGGTCGACGAAGATCAGCCCGCCGCCCGCGTGCGCCCAGCCGATCGCCTGTGCCAGGGCCCGTTCGGTCTTGCCGCCGCCGGCCTTGCCGACCCCGACCTCGAACAGGGTCTCCTCGGCGTAGGTGGCGACCAGCCGCTCCCGGCCGTCCGGGCCCCGGTAGATGCCCTGCAGCAGCAACTCGCTCTCGCCGAAGGCGAAGGTCGGCAGGTCCCCGGCGAGTACCGGCAGGCGGCAATGCGTGGTGGGAGGCTTGAGCAGCCCGGTCAGTTCGTCCAGCCGGACCCAGTTCGCGCGGGGCGGCTGGCAGTGCCCCAGATTCCAACGGCGCTCGAAGCCGTGCCGGGTGGGCCAGTGGTCGGCGCCGAACCGCCACGGGCCCAGACGCCAGCCGCGCATGGCCCACCGTGAGCGGCCGCCGAACACGTCGAACGCTGCCTGGAGCTGGGCGAGTCGCGCCTCGGCGCGGCCCTCGGTGTTCGAGGCGCACATCACCAGCAGCTGTACCCGGACGAGGTGGTCGTCCTCGGCGAGCTTGCCCAGCGCCTCGGCCGGCTCCACCCGGCGCGGGACCGGCGGCATCACCAGCCTCCGGCTGTTGCCCGAGCCGGGGTTGTCGCTGAGGAGCTGCTGCAGCTGAAAGCCGAGGGAGTCCTCTATGCCGCTGGCGTCCTGCCGCAGCCAGCGCGCCGCCCGCTGGGACTCCCGGCGCTCCGACCGGCGCGCGGCGCTCATCAGCTGCAGGCGGCGCGCCCGCAGTGCCCACTTCGGGGCGCGCTGGATGTCGACCCGGATCTCCGCGAGGTCGCCGAGCTCGGCGCGCAGATCGGCCACGGCGTCGACCAGCGGCTGGAGCGGGTCGGGGTTGAGTGGCACCACTCGCAGCGGGGAAATGAGCTTGCCGCGCAGGATGAACTCAGCGCGCACGGTGTGGGTCCGCGGCTCGTCGACGATCGGCCGGGCCCGGTTGACGGTGATGTCCGGTCCGAACGGGGTGATGGATAGCAGCCGTTCACCGCCCGCCGGGCCCTCGACGCGGTAGCGCAACGGCGCACTGCCGTCCGCGCGCAGCCGGATCTGCACGGCCTTCGCGCGGCGGGGTGCCCACCAGGGCATGGCGGTGGAGGCGCGGGCGAGCTGGACACCGCGCCGGAAGATCTCCTCCAGACTCGGGTCGAAGTGCCGGTTGGAAACGAGTTCCAGGGCCATCCGCTCGGCCGAAGCCTTGGCCGCGAGACGGCGTACGACCCACTCGCCCACGCCCCAGAACACGGCGATGGCCAGGGCGAGCAGGTACCAGTGGGTGTAGAGCCAGTCGGCGGCGTCGACAAGGCTGGTGACCAGGCCGAGTACCTGACCGGCAGCCGTGACATCGGCCCGGTCGGTCAGGGACGGGGCTGCGGAGTCCACGTCGTTGCTCCCTTCTGCGAAGTGGTGCGGGTGAAGTGCCAGTCGGTGATGCGGAGATCGGTGAAGGTGCCGCCGCGGTCCATGCCAGCCCACACCAGGTGGACCACTGCCTTGTTGGGGCTGCCGTCGCGGCGGGCGATCGCGGCCTGGATACGGAAGCGGGCGGTGGCGAACGCCGGGGCCACCTCCTGGCCCGCGTCGGGAAAGACCGCGGGCCACTTCGCGCGGCCGATGCCGGTGGCGTCCGCGCGCAGCAGCGCGCGCCCGGCGGTGAGCAGCTCCCGCTCGTCGGCGGCGGGAAGGTCGGCGGGCCAGGCCGCCTGAAGCGAGCGCTGGATGGCCTTGTCGCCGGCCATGCCCTCGCCGTGCGGCGGCAGAGCCGACTCGAGGACCGATGGCGTCGATACGGCGGA
The DNA here is from genome assembly GCF_040682635.1 of Streptomyces sp. NPDC051133. Taxonomy (NCBI): domain Bacteria; kingdom Bacillati; phylum Actinomycetota; class Actinomycetes; order Kitasatosporales; family Streptomycetaceae; genus Streptomyces; species Streptomyces sp. NPDC051133. The sequence continues at coordinate 2,195 of NZ_JBFBBK010000079.1, read as the reverse complement.
CGTCGTGGAGGAAGCCGTGCTGACGGTCGTCTTTCCTGCGGGATGCCTACTGGCCGCAGGGGACGGATCAGCGGTCGCGCTCGCGGTCGGCGACGGTGCCGGGTCGGGTGGCTCCTTATGACTGTGCGGCAGGCCCAGCAGGGCGACGCCGGCGACGGCGAGCAAGGCGGTGCTCAGCAACAGCAGACGCGGTGAGCGTGGGGTGGTGGTCACAGCAGCCGCGCTCCCCCCGCGAAGCCGGACATGGCGTTGACCGAGTCCAGCCGGACGACAGTGCCCGGGCGGGCGGCGTTGATCATCTGCCCGCTGCCGACGTAGATCCCGACGTGGTAGATCGTGGAATCGCGGCCGGGGGCGTAGGCGTAGAAGACGAGGTCGCCCGGCTTGAGAGCGCCGGTGCCGAGGCTGGCGGGGATGCGTTGGCCGACACCGGCCTGCGCGGCCGCGGTGCGCGGCAGGCTGACACCGGCCTTGGCGTACGCGTAGGTGGTCAGGCCCGAGCAGTCGAAGCCCTTGATGTTCGCGCCGCTCTTGCCGCTGGGGGAGCAGCAGATGCCGTACGACGGGCCGCTCGCGTTGCCGCCGCCCCAGGAGTACGGCACCCCTCGCTGGGAGAGCGCGGCCTCGATGGCGGTGCGGACCTTGCCCGAGACGTTCTTCAGGTCCGGGTCCTTGGCTGCCGCCGTGTACTGGTCGATCCAGCCCAGCACGTTGGCGACGTACTCGCTGGAGTGGTTGTACTGCCAGATCGCGGCCTTGAGCTGGGTGCGCTTGGTCAGGTCACGGCCGTTGCCGCAGAGGTAGATCGCGGCGCTGAGCGCGGCGTCGTCGGCGTTGTGCGGATCGGCGATCTTGTCGCCGTTGCCGTCCTTGCCGATCGACTCCCAGGTGGAGGGCATGAACTGGAAGGGGCCGACGGCGCGCTCACCGGTGGCGGTGCCGTCCCACTTGCCGTTGTCGGTGTCGGGGAAGACGGTGGTGTTGCCGCCGGCGCCGGAGCCGTTGAGGAGCACCCCGTAGATCTTCGGGCGGATGTCGCCGTTGTCTGCGATGTTGCGGCCCACTGCGTGGTTGGACTCGACTTTGGCGATGCCGGCGAGGATCGGCCAGCGCATGCCCTGGCACTTGGGCACGTACTTCCCGACCTGCTGGACGGCCTTCTTGTAGGCGGTCAGCATCCGCGGCGGGATGTCCGCGGCGCTGCCGCCTTCGGCGATCCCGCCGTCGTCCTGCTGACCCGTCTTCAGCGCGACGTAGGCGCTGATTGCGTTCCCGACCGGCGCGGCGCAGCACACGGCGGCGAACATCAGCAGCGTCACCACACACCCCCACCTCGCCATCCGGCGCCCAGGCGGCCTCACTCGTCCTCACCGTCTTCCGGCTGCCGGGCCCGCTCCTGGCGCCGGCGCTCGGCGTCGGACGCGGTGCGCCGCATCAGGTCCTGGAACCGGCGATGGGCCTCGTCACGGGTGCTGTTGCGAGCGCCGCCTCCGCCGGGGAAGACCGGCCCGGACCGATCTGGGCCCTGGCGCGCCGGACGCCCGGGCCTGCCGAGATCGGACCGAGGCACTGGCGCAGGGCCGTTCCGGCGGGGGAGCGGTGCCGGAGGCGGAGTTGCTGCGGGCCCGCTCGCAGGCGTGGTCGGCGGTGGTGGGGCAGGGGTCGGACGGCTCGAAGGACGACTGGTGGGTGCGGGCCGCGGACGGGGTGCCGGGCGGGGGGTGGCGGTGGGTGTGGCTGCGGTCGGCAGGCGGCGGCTGGTGAATGGACCGGTTCCGCCGCTGTCGTCGGTGTGGTCGCGGATGACCCGGGCGACGTGGCGCCCGGTGTCGCCCCAGGCCCGGCCGTCTTCGCGGACGGTGTTGCCCCATACCCGCACCTGCTGGCGGGCGTCCTGTGAGTAGCGCGAGCCGCCCGACCGTGCGCGGCGCACATTGGCTGGCAGGCCAACGGTCGCCCCGTACGCGGCCCGGCCGCCGCGGTGCAGGATGCGGTACCCGCGGAAACGGACCAGCCGGTTATGTGCCCGGGTCGACAGCAGCGTGCGGTCGCTGTTCTGGTCGTGCAGCACCTGGCCGGTGTTGCGGTCGACGACCTGCCCCTGATCGTTGCGGTACCGGTCGGGCGGGCCCGAGGGCCGACGCGGCCCCGTGCCGTCTGAACCGCCGTCCCCGCCGTCCGACGGCCCGCCCGTG